>DATFWF010000080.1:0-6741 GCA_035259605.1 Thermoanaerobaculia bacterium | reverse complement strand
CCGGTAGAGCTTGCCGGGCGCCAGGGCGGCCGTCGCGAAGACCCTTCCCATCACCGGCAGGGCTCCGAAGGCGCTGGGCGCGTCCGTCCATGTTTCCAGGAGCCTGCCGTCGCTGCCCCGGACCCTCGAAATTGAGCTGTCGGCGCTGTTCGGGACCCAGACGTCCGCTCCATCGGAGGCGACGAGCTCGGGGCCTCCTCCGACGGTCGTCAGGCCGAGGACGGTCGCGTTCTGCGTGTTCCAGAACTGGCCGAGGGCCGCGCGGCGGCCCCCGCGCTTCAGGGCGGAATCCACGGTGCGCGAGAGAAAAGCGGCCATCTGGAGGCGTGAGACGTTGGAGGCGGGGTCGTAGGTCGTCGCGGTCGTCCCCGTCGTGATGCCGAGGTAGAAGATCTCCAGGACGAAGGGGCAGAAGGCGTCGGCGGCGACGTCGGTGAAGGGCCCGCAGGTTCCGAGCAGGATGGTCCCGGCCCCGGCGGCCAGGGTTGCCGCCAGGAGAGCCACGATGCCCGCGGTCCGCCGGGGGCGGTTCGTCGACGAACTCGTCACCATAACCTCCGCTTTGTCGGTTGGAGCTTCAGAAGCTAACTAAAATTAGCACAAATGGCGAAGAAGGCCGCCGCGATCTCGATCGTCGCGCTCGCCGCTCGTCTCATCCTGCCCGCGCAGCAGCCGCAGGAGACTCCGAAGGCTTCCGAGACCTATACCGTCGAGTGCAGCTTCTCGAACCCGGCGTATTCCGGCTATTGCCCGGTGTCGGAGAAGGTTTCCCGCAAGCTGTCGCCCGCCGCAGCCTGCCAGAACATCCTCTCCTGCCTGAACAACAGCCAGTGCATCAAGACGTACTGCAACGCGACCACGATCCGGGGCGGCTGGAAGGTCGAGTCGGCGAAGCGGGCGCGATAGGGGACACCAGGCGCCGAGAGCCGATCACTCCTCGTGGAGGGCCTGGATGGGGTCGATCGTGGCGGCGCGGTGGGCGGGGAGGAGGCTCGAGGAGAGGGCGACGATCGTGAGGCCGGCGGCGGCGAGCGCCAGCGTCGCCGGATCGCTCGGCTGCAGGCCGTAGAGGAGAGTCCGGGCGGTCGTCGCGGCGGCGACCGCCAGCAGGGACCCGATGGCGAGGCCGATCGCGACCAGGATCGCCGCCTCGCGGAGCATCATCCCGAGGATGTCGCGTCGGTCCGCTCCGAGAGCCATGCGGACGCCGATCTCGTTTCGCCGGCGCACGACCATGAAGGACATGACGCTGTAAAGGCCGATCATCGCGAGGATCGCCGCGAGCGCTCCGAAGAAGCCGGAGAGCGAGGCCATCAGGCGCTCGATCAGCAGTCCCTCGGCGATCGCGCTCTGCATGGCACGGGAGCTCAGTACGATCCGCGAGTTGATCTCGCCGACGGCACGGGTCACGGCCGGCAGGATCGCCTCGGGGGGTTCGGAGCTCCGGATGACGATCCGTGCAAAGGGGCGCGGTTTCTCGTCCTGGGCTTCCGGGAGGAAGACGATCGGCGTGAACTCTTCCCGGAGGTCGCCGTACTTGGCGTCCTTCACCAGCCCCACGATCTCGTAAGTGCGGTCCAGGCGGCCGCCGTCGCCCTTCTCCGCGAACGACTTCCCGATGGGATTGCCCCCGAAGAAGAATCGCCGCGCGAAGGCCTCGGTGACGATCGCGACCCGCGGGGAGCCGGCCCTGTCGTTGTCGTCGAAATCTCGGCCGGCGAGGAATCGCATCTGGAGCGTTCGAAAGTATCCGGGACTGACGGTGTTGTAGTTCGCCGAGTGGTCGGCGGCCGGAACGCCGGGCACGAAGACCTCCTCGTTCCAGAAGCTGCCGCCGACGGGAAAGAGTCGCGAGGAAGCCGCCGATTCGACCCCCGGGATCGCCCGAATCCGTTCGAGAAGCCGGCGCTTGAACTCGATCCGGGCGTCACCGGGGAGCCGAAGCGGGGAAAGGTCGAGGGTGCTCAACACGACGTGTTCCTGCCGGAAACCGGGATCCACGCGCGTCAGGTTGCGAAAGGTGCGGACGAAGAGCAGCGCTCCGACGAGGAGAACCAGGGACAGGGAGACCTGCGAGACGACGAGCGCGCGGCGAATCGACAGCCGCGCCAGGCTTCCGGTGATTCCGCGGCCGCCGGTCTTCAGCGCGTCCACCGGCTCGGACCGCGTTGCCTGGAACGCGGGGGCCAATCCGAAGAGGACGCACGTCGCCGCCGCCAGCGCCGCCGTGAACGCGAGGAGACGCCAGTCCGGATGGAGATCGACGAACAGGGGAGACGCCTCCGTGTCGAGCGCCGCTACGAGTACTCGCGTCAGCGCCTGGGCCATCGCCGCGCCGAACGCCGCGCCGATCCCGGCGAGAACCAGGCTCTCGGCGAGGAGCTGGCGGATCAGCCGGCCGCGCGAGGCGCCGAGCGCCAGCCGGACCGCGATCTCGCGCTGCCGCGCGGCCGAGCGGGCGAGCATGAGGTTCGCCAGGTTGGCGCAGGCGATGAGCAGGACGAGCCCCGAGATCGCCAGGAGCAGCGTCAGGGGGGAGGAGTAGTCGTCCCGCAGAGAGGACCATCCCGTCGCGCCGGGCAACGCGCCGAGCTTGAACCCCTTGTAGTACTTCTGGCGAGTCGCGTCGTAGTCCGCGGGAACCGTCGCCTCGAAGATTCCGGGAGAGATCGACGCGAGCTGCGCCGACGCCCGTTCGAGCGTCCATCCGGGCTTGAGCCGTCCCACGACCGCGAGCCACCAGCCCGAACGGTTGGTCGTCCTCGGGCGGTCATCATGGATCACCGGCTCGTAGCAGAGGGGAAGCGCGATGTCGAAGCCCTTGCCGACCTCCACGCCGAAGAACGACGAGGGAGCGACTCCGAGAATCTCGAAAGGATGTCCCTCGACCGCCACGCTGGAGCCGACCGCGGAGCCACGGCCGCCGAACTCCCGGCGCCAGAAGCCATCGCTTACGACGAGACCTGGCGATCCGCAGCCCTTCCGGTCGTCGTCCGCGGAAAGCAGGCGCCCGGCCCGCGGCTCGACGCCCAGCGCGCCGAAGAAGCCGCCGCTGACCCAGAGGACGTCCACGTAGCGCGCCTCGCCACCGGGAGCCAGGTTCAAACGTTCGGAGCTCCAGGCGCCGATTCGCGAGAACCCGGCCTGCTCCTTCTCGAGGCCCTCCCAGATGAAGCTCGTGATGTCGGGATGGTTCGCGCTGAAATTGCCGGAGCGGCCGTGCGAGTTTCCGACGATCTTGACCTTCGCCAGGCGGCCCGGCTCCTTCACGGGCAGTGGACGGAGGATCACGGTGTCGAGGAGCTGGAAGATCGCCGTGTTCGCGCCGATCCCGAGCGCGAGCGACAGGACGGCGGCGATCGCGAATCCGGGATCGAGCCGAAGGAGACGTAAGCCGTGCGCGAGGTCTCTCCAGACCGAGGCGGCGAAACTTCCCGGGGAGTCCTGGCCGGAAGTGGGAGCGGGCCGCTCCGGCGGGAGCACCCGCGAGAGCGACACCGCGAGCTGCGGGCTTTCCAGCTCGCTCGCGGCGACGCGGCAAGCTTCTTCTTCGCTCGCTCCGCGCGCCAGCGCCTCTTCGTAGCGGTCGGCCAGGTGCTGGGCGAGCTCCTCGGAGACTTCCGCCTCGCGCGCGGGGGAGAGATTCAACCCGCCGACGAGCTCGCGGATCTCCTTCGACCAGTCAGGCATGGTCCGCTGCCGTGATCCGGTTGATGGCCTCGACGAAGTCGCGCCAGACGCTTCGCCGCTCGGCGAGCATCCGCCGGCCCGCCGCGGTCAGGCGGTAATAGCGCCGCCGCCGCTGTCCCGCCTTCTCGACCCAGCGGCCCTTGATGAGGTCCCGCTGCTCGAGCCGGTAGAGGAGGGGATAGAGAGAAGCGACGTTCAGCGTCATCGCTCCCTCGGATCTCTCCTCGATCAGTTTGCAGATCTCATAGCCGTGGCGGGGGCGCCGCTCCAGCAGCGAGAGGACGGCGAGCTCCGTGCTCCCCTTCTTGAGCTCCCGGTCGAACCCGGCGGCGGCAATATGTCTCATAGCCATATATATTGATGCGATAGCCCGAGCCTGTCAAGGCGCGAGAGGCAGGGCGAGCGAAGAGGTTTTGCGCGCGCGCAGCAGTCATCGAGGACCGGGTTACGAGCGGGAGAGGCGGACTTCGATCTGGCCCTTGCGGAGGCGGGTTTCGAGGCAGGGCTGAGGGAAGGCGGTCGGGCCGTCGATCGCCTCGCCGGTCGCGAGGTCGAAGCGCGAGGCGTGCCAGGGGCAGACGATCGTGCTTCCCTCGAGCTTTCCCTCCGAGAGCGGTCCGCCCAGGTGCGCGCAGGTCTCGGCGAGGCAGTAGACGCGCGAGCCCTCGCGCACGAGAAGGAGCGGGGTTTCCTTGTACATCGCGCGGCGAGGCTCGCCCTCCCGCAGGTCCGAGTCGGCGAGGACCGGCGCGAAGGTCTCGGGCAACTCCCGCCCGGAGCTGTGGTCTACGCCGATCTGCTCGTGGTAGACGAGGTCGCCGCCCACCCACGCCGCGGCGATCATGGCGGCGTAGCCCGCGAGAGCAAGCGATCTCCCTGCCGCGCGGCGCCCGGACCTGCGCGAGAGGAGCGATCCGGCGAAGAGGAGCGCCGCGCTCGTGTTCAGGACGGCATGGGCGACGCCGAGACGGCGGGGCCTCGCGTCGGTCTCCGACCAGTCGGTCAGGCCGGTCGCCGCTGAGCCGGCGGCTCCGAGGAGGCCCAGCGCGAGACTCGCGTCCGCCGCGCGCGCAAGTCCCGAGCGGCCCCGTCCGGCGTCCATCGCGTCCAGCAGAAGCGTTGCGGTCCACGCGCCCAGGGGTAAGTCCGTCATGACCGGGTGAAGGGGATGGTCGAGCCACGTTCCGTGCAGGAAGTTCTTGACCGTGCGCCGGGCCGGGCCGAGGCCGTCGAAGAAACCCTTCACGGCCGGCTGGACAATGTTGGCCGTCGATTCGAGCCACCGCTGCCGGTCGAGCCAGTCGGTGACAAGACGCAAATCCATTGGCTCCGCTCCTTGCACGAAACGAGCCGGAATCGGCCCGGCAATTCTTCGCCTCTTCGCCGATGTTCCGGACGGCCCTTTCGTCAGTCCTGCCGCTCCCCGACTTTTCCGGGCCGGGATCCAGGTCCGGCTCTGAGCGCCCACCACCTCCGGGCGTCGTCGGCGGACCAGCGTGGGACGTCGTCGCAGGCGTCCAGGCGCGCGGCAAGCGCCCGCGCGGATTCGGGGCGGAGGGCCGGGTCTTTCTGCAGGCAATCGAGGACGAGGCGCTCGAGCCTGGCCGGGACCGGGCGGCCCAGTCGGGCGGAGGGGGATTCCGGGGCGGAGGTGAGGTGGCTCTGGATCACCTGCATCGGGGTCCCCTGGAAGACCGGAGTGCCGGTCAGAAGGAAGTAGGCGACCGCGCCGAGGGCGTAGAGGTCGCTTCGAGGATCCGAAGTGGCGCCGTCTCGGATCGATTCGGGAGCGATGTACTGCGGCGTGCCGGCCAGGATGTTCTCGCGGGTCAGGCGAGCGTCGCCGGACGCGGTCACGTCCTTGACCAGGCCGAAGTCGAGGACCTTGGCGAAGTCGGGGACGCCGCCGTAATCGGAGACGACGATGTTGGCCGGCTTGATGTCGCGATGAATGAGCCCGACGGAGTGCGCCTCGGCGAGCGCTTCGCAGACCTGCCGCAGGATATGGACGACGCGGCCGGCCGGAAGGGGGCCTTCCTCGCGAACGAGGCGGTCGAGGTCGAGGCCGTCGAGGTACTCCATCACGTAGTAGAAGGCGCCCTCGGGCGTGCGGCCGTAGTCATAGACCGAAACGGTGTGCGGGTTGTTCAGGCGGGCGGTCAACTGCGCCTCGCGCTCGAAGCGCTTGAGGCCCTCGGCGCCGGCGCTTGCGGGTGGAAGCAGCTTGATCGCCGTGGGCCGGCGAAGCATCTCGTGCTCGGCGCGGTACACGACGCCCATGCCGCCCTCGCCGATCTTTTCCAGCAGCGTGTACTGGCCCAGGCGCCGCGCGCGGGCGACCGAGCGGCGCAGGTGGAAGGTCACGCTGGAAATCAGGATCGACATTCCGGTCGTGAACGCCGACCAGAGAGTCGTCGTCATCACGATGGCGGCGGCCGGCAGCTCGGCGGAGCGGCGCGCCAGGAAGAAGGCGACGAAAGGCATCGCGATCACCGACGTGATCGAGATCCAGGCGGTCCGCCGCGGCTCGCTCGGCACGAGCGCCGCCCGGCCGAGCAGGACGGCGTTCAGGATCAGGCTGACGAGGAGGTCCGGACGCCAGGCGGGCGGAATCGTGAGGGCCATGGCGATGTACGCGAACGCGGCGAAGATCGTCGCGGAGGCGTCCAGGCGGAGAAGTCCGCTGCGGGAAAGGCCCCGCCGCGCGAGGACCCAGATGAGGAGGAGGGACGCCGTCGCCACCAGGTGCGCGGCCGGGAAGGCCTCGACGACCTCCCGCTTGGCCAGGGCATTGAGGCCGAACCCCATGAGAAGGAAGGCGCTCGAGGCCAGAAACGCGGAGCGCCCGAAGAGAGCGAGGCGCTCCGCAAGAAAGTCGCGCTCGGCCGTCGGACCGGAGGGAGCGAAGGCGCCCGGCTCGGAGCCGGCGGCCCTGGCTCTCCCGATGCGGGCGAGGGACGCGCGCGATTCCTCGCTCCGCGGATCGGAAGGAGACCGATCGGCGGGAAGGAAGACCGTGGTTTCGGCGTCGCCCAGGTTGGCACCTCCGTG
>DATFWF010000079.1:0-4426 GCA_035259605.1 Thermoanaerobaculia bacterium | reverse complement strand
GAGAACCAGGCGATCGTCATCTCCGGCGGGAAGATCCTGACGGTCGGCGCTTCCCTCGCGATTCCGGCCGGCGCGAAGGTGATGGATCTGTCCGGGTACACGGTCGTGCCGGGATTCGTCGGGATGCACGACCACCTCTTCTACCCTCAGGGAGGCGGCTTCTTCGCCGAGATGGGGTTCAGCTTCCCGCGCCTGTACCTCGCCTGCGGGGTGACCACCATCCGGACGACGGGGTCGATCGAACCGTACAGCGACCTCGAGATCAAGAAGCGGATCGACGGCGGCCAGATGCTGGGGCCGAAGATGCACGTGACCGGGCCATACCTCGAGGGAAAAGGGGCGGCGATCGTGCAGCTCCACGAGATCTCGGGTCCGGAAGATGCGAAGAAGATCGTGGATTACTGGACGGACCTGGGGGTCACATCGTTCAAGGCGTACATGCACATCACCCGCGCGGAGCTCGGCGCCGCAATCTCCGAGGCGCACGCGCGCAAGGCCACGGTCACCGCGCACCTCTGCTCGGTCACGTGGCCCGAGGCGGCGGAGCTGCGCATCGACGACCTGGAGCACGGGCCGATGTACTACGACATGGAGTTCGCTCCCGACAAGAAGCCGGACGTCTGTCCCTCCGCGCGGGCGATGTACGACGTGACCTCGAAGATCGGGATGTCGGACAAGCGGGTGCAGGACCTGATCGCGACGCTCGTGAAGAACAAGGTCGCGGTGACCTCGACGCTGCCCGTGTTCGAGCTCCAGGCGCCGGGACGTCCGCCGCTCGACCAGCGGGTTCTCGCCGCGATGACGCCGGACGCGCGCGTCAACTACCTGACACGGCGCACGGGAAGCGCGGCGCCCGGGGCTCCGGCTCCGCCGGACTGGGCCGCGCTGCTGAAGAAGGAGATGGAGTTCGAGTACGCCTTCGCGAAGGCGGGAGGGACGCTTCTCGCGGGATGCGATCCGACAGGGATCGGGGGGACCCTGGCGGGCTTCGGTGACCAGCGCGAAGTCGAGTTGCTCGTCGAGGCGGGATTCACGCCGGCCGAGGCGATCCGGATCCAGACGGAGAACGGCGCGAAGTTCCTGGGCGTCGCGGACCGGATCGGCACGATCGCTCCGGGCAAGCAGGCTGATCTCGTCGTCGTCAACGGCGACCCGTCGAAGAACATCGCCGACATCGAGAAGGTCGAGACGGTCTTCAAGGACGGCGTGGGTTACGACTCCGCGAAGCTGATCGACTCGGTCCGGGGGTTGGTCGGGCTTCGCTGAGCTATCCGCGGCGGGCCAGCCGGAAGACGCCGACCAGGGCGACGCCGAAGCACATCCCCGCGCCGACGAGGGCGAGGATGTCCACGGCGTGGTACGCCGAGACGCGCGGCCGGTTCAAGACCGACATCAGGGCGCCGATTCCGACGATGACCTGCATCACCACGACCAGGTACCCGCGCCGCGAATCGTCCATCGCGCGACAGTCTAACGGAGAGCAAGTCGCGATCAGGGATCGGCCGATGCGTTGCGGAGCTTCTCGCCGACGGACCGGATGTCCGAGCGCTGCGAGAGGTCGAGCACTCCTTCCGCGGAGCGGACGACGCGAAATCGCGCGCCCGACTTGATCGCCAGGCGGACGGCCTCGGGCAGCTCGTATTCTCCCCGCGGCGAACGAGGGACGTTGCGGCAGGCTTCGAAGATCGCCGGGGAAAACCGCCAGCAGTTCATGCTGACGGGAGAGTCGTCTCCAAGCCGCGCCAGGGTCTCGGAGTCCGGTTTCTCGATGATGGATTCGAGGTCACCGTCCGGGCTGACGACGCAGACGGCGAAGGCCGCGATCCGCTCCGCGGGGATGTTGCCTTTCGAGAGAAGCGCTTTCCGCTCGAAGAGCGAGACGCCGGGGCCCGGGAGCGCGGTGAGGTCCGCGAGCGCGGAGACGGGATAGAGGTTGTCCGAATTGATGACGAGGAACCCCTCGCCCGCCGCGAACTCCTCGGCCGCGAGGACCGCGTCCGCGGTCCCGCGCGGCTCCCGCTGAACCGCGAAGGCCACGCGGAGGCGGCGCGGCGGGGAGGTCTCGCCGTAGTACCGGCGGATCTCCTGGTGCTCCGGCCCGATGACGAGGCAGGCGTCGTGGAGTCCCGCGTCAGCCAGGCCGGAGAGGACGTAGTCCAGGAACGGGCGGCCGCCGCCAAAGGAGATCATCGCCTTCACGCCGCTGCCCGCGGCCTTCTCCTGCTCCGGGTCGAGGCGCGCGCCGGGGTCCTCGCGGCGCATGCGGGTCCCGAGCCCCCGCGCCAGGATCACCGCCTTGCGAGCCGTTGCCGTCACGACTCCCGCGAGGCCCAGAGCGCGGGCACGAGGCGCAGCAGCCAGACGCCGCTGACGAGGAAGACGGCGATCCAGGCGGCCGCCTGGGCGGTCTTGCCGTAGAGGACGCTGCCGGTCCCGAAGAGCGCCGAGTAGACGAGAAGACACCCGAGCAACCAGCCGAGGAGCTGGCGCGGGAGGCTGTCCGGCGAGGGCCCCACTCCCGCTTCGCGGCGGACCGGCTCCCACCCCGGCCCGGCCGGCCGCACGAGCCGGTAGAACTCGACGAGCGTACCGCGGCCCACGGGCCGCGTCGCGTACGTCACGGCGATCCAGACGGCCGTCGTCGCCGCGACCGTGGCGATGAGCGCGACGTGGGGAGCGACCGGGTGCCCCGCCTTACGGGCCAGGAAGAACCCGAGGGCGACGAGGAAGGAGCTTGCCATGGCCGAGACCTCGCTCCAGGCGTTGATGCGCCACCAGAACCAGCGAAGAAGATAAATCAGGCCCGTCCCGGCGCCGACCGACAGGATCAGGTCGAAGCTCTCCTTCGCCGTGTCCAGCGCGAACGTCAGAAGCGCAGCGCAGATCATCAGGAGCGCCGTCACGACCCGACCCATGAAGACGTAGTGCCGCTCGGCTGCGTCGCGCTTCAAGAACCGGCGATAGAAGTCGTGGACGAGATAGGACGTGCCCCAGTTCAGGTGCGTCTCGATCGTCGAGCGGTACGCCGCGAGCATCCCGGCGACCATCAGGCCCAGGAACCCCGCGGGGAGGAACCGCAGCATCGCCGGGTAGGCCATGTCGTTGCCGATCAGGCGCTCGTCCACGTACGGGAAGACGCGGTGGATGTCGGAGAGCTGCGGGTAGACCAGGATCGAAGAGAGCGCGACGATGATCCAGGGCCACGGCCGAAGCGCGTAGTGCATCGCGTTGAAGAGGAGCGTCCCCGTCAGCGCGTCCTTCTCGCTCTTCGACGCGAGCATCCGCTGGGCGATGTAGCTGCCGCCCCCGGGCTCCGCGCCCGGGTACCAGACGGACCACCACTGGATCGTGATCGGGATGAGAAACACCGATAGCGCGACGCTCCAGTCTCCGAAGTCCGGCAGGAGGTTCAGCGTCTTCGGGTCGGTGCGCTGGATCAGGCCCGCGAGGCCGCCGACCTGCGGCTGCTTCACCGCGAAGTACGCCATGGCGAAGGTCCCGGTCATCGTGATCGAGAACTGGATCGAGTCGGTCACGAGCACTCCCCAGAGCCCCGACACCGACGCGAAGAAGATCGTGACGACCGAGCACAGCAGGAGGGTCTTCCACATCGGCCAGCCGAAGAGGATGTTTCCGATCTTGGCCGCCGCCAGGTTGACCGTCGCCATGATCACGCAGTTGAAGAAGAGGCCGAGGTAGATCGCGCGAAAGCCCCGGACTAAGCCGGCGGCCTTTCCCGAGTAGCGCCGCTCGTAGAACTCAAGGTCCGTCAGGACTCCGGAGCGCCGCCACATCCGGGCGTAGAAGAAGACCGTGAGCATGCCGGTCAAGAGGAACGACCACCAGAGCCAGTTGTCGGCGACGCCGTGCTCGCGCACCATGTTGGTCACGAGGTTGGGCGTGTCGGTCGAGAAGGTCGTCGCGACCATCGAGATTCCGACCAGCCACCACGGCGCGGCCCGGCCCGACGTGAAGAACTCCGCCGTGCTCTTCCCCGCCCGCCGGAAGAAAAAAATCGCCGGCAGAAACGAGATGACGACCGACGCGGCGACGATCCCCCAGTCGAGCGCGGTCAACCGCATCCGAACACCTCCGAATTCAGAGCCGTGAAGTGGCGTGAGGATACACCGCGGGGGTGTCGGGGCGGGGAGCCCCGGCCCGGGGCGTTCAAGCCCCGGGCCGGGATCCTGGAATCGAGATCAGAGAGACGTCGAACTCCTTCTCAGGAGGAGGAATCCGAGAGCCGCCAGCAGCAGCCCGAGGACGGCCATTCCCCACTCCGAGAGAGTCGGGACCGGATTGGACGGCGTGATGACGCCCGGACTGGGCGACACCGTGACCGTCGGCGTGTCCGTGGGCGTACTCGTCGGCGTGTTGGTCGGAGTGTTCGTCGGAGTGTTCGTCGGAGTGTTCGTCGGCGTGTTGG
>DATFWF010000078.1:0-33109 GCA_035259605.1 Thermoanaerobaculia bacterium | reverse complement strand
GTCGCCCAGGTTGGCACCTCCGTGGGCGAATTGGATCAGATTCGCCGCCCCCGAAACAGAGGGTGGCGCATCACTTCGCGGCGGGCGGCTCCTTGGGCTTGAGCTCCCAGAGGACATTGATGATTTTCCAGTCGCCGTTGTACCTTGCGACCTGGAGGTAGTCGATCCAGTTGGCGGCGACGACCTTGACGACCGCCGCGTTCTGGTACCGGTCGAGGATGGTGACGTCCTTCGTCTGGGCTTCCTTCGGCGTCTTGCGGCCGCCGCCGGCCCGGGTGTACTGGACGAGGGTCATGGCGCTCATCGAGTCGAGGCGCGACTTGCCGCTCGCGGGGTCGGTGTTGACGATGCGCTTGGCGAGCTCGGGATGGAGAGCGCGCTCCATGCGGGCGGCGTCGCCCTCGTACCACCCCTCGATGTAGTCGAGAGCGGCCTGGCGGATCGCCGCCGCTTCCGGGTCCGGCGCGGACTGCGCTTTCAGCGGAGCGAACGCGAGAAACAGGAGCGCGAAGCAGGCCTTCTTCATGGAAACCTCCCGTCTCGTTTGCTACGAACTCCCTTGAAGGAGGTTTCGGAGCACGACGGGGCGGGAGGGGCAAGCCCCTCCTCTACGACACGGAGCCGAAAACGCAAAGGGCGAGGGTTTACGACGGGATGTTGAGGCGGCGGACGAGGGACTGGAAGCGGGGGTTGGAGCGGAGGTCGTCGAAGATGGAGTCCACGTTGAGATAGACGAGGAGGCCGACGCGGCCGTCGTAGGCCTTTTCGAGCCAGGCCAGGCAGTTCTCGGGGTCCCAGCTCGAGTAGGCGGCGGCGAAGTCGTATTCGGAGATGAAGCGGCGCTTGGCGAGCTCGTGCATCTGGCCGACGACCTTTCGGGCCTCGTCCACGTTTCCCATGACGCCGTAGGCACGGGCGAGCGCGGCGCGGGGGAGCATCTCGTTGGGCGAGGACTCGGCGGAGCGTTTGGCTGCGGCCACGGCGTCGGGGAGGCGCGAGACCTTCTGGAAGGCGAAGCTCGCCCAGGTGCAGTGGCCGGCGACCGTCGGGTCGGCCTCCAGCGTCTTGCGGTAGAGCTCGATCGCGTCATCGTACCGGCGCGCGTAGTAGAGCAGGCGCGCGCGCGCGCAGCCCGAGCCCGTGCTGACCGGATCGAACTCCAGGACTCGTGAAGATTCCGAAAGCGCCTCGGCCGCCTTGCCCTGCGCCGCGAAGAACAGGCCGTTCATCTGGTGGATCAGCGCCGAGCGGGGGTTCAGCTCCAGGGCGCGGCGGTACTCCGCGCGGGCGCCCTCCCAGTCGAAGTCGTAGAAGAGCCGGACCTGGGCGAGCGAGGAATGGCCCTCGCCGAGGCTCTCGTCGAGCTTCAGGGCCCGCTCGATCGCGGCCTTCGCCTTCGGCATCGCCTCGGTCGGAGCGGCGAGCCGGCCCGCGAGCTGGATGTAGGCGTCGGCCAGGCCTGCATACGCGAGCGCGTAGTCCGGGTCCTTCTCGATCGCGCGGTTGAGGTACTCGACGGCCTGCGTCAGCGACTCGGGCGTCATCCGGGAGAACGAGGTCCGCCCCTGCAGGTATGCCTGGTAGGCGTCGGGGTCCACCTCGCGCTTGCTCGCGAGGCGTGAGCTCTCCTCCGGGGCGATCTTGACGCGGACCTCCCGGGCGATCGCGCTCGCGACGTCGCTCTGGAGCGCGAGGACGTCGCGCAGGTCGCGCTCGTAGCCCTCCGACCAGATCTGCGTCTCGTTGGCGGCGCGGATCAGCCGCGCGTTGACTCGCACGCGGTTGTTGGAGAGCGTCACCGATCCCTCGACGACGGCGTCCACCTTCAGCTCCCGGGCGATCTCGGGGAGCGGCTTCTTCGCGCCCTTGTAGCGCATCGCGGAGGTGCGCGAGATGACGCGCAGCGCGGAGACATTGGAGAGCTTCGAGATCAGCTCGTCGGTCATGCCGTCGGCGAAGTAGTCCTGGGAGGGATCGCGCGAGAGGTTCTCGAGGGGCAGGACGGCGAGCGACCGGATCTCCGAGCTCGCCGCGGGGGCGGCCGGCGCCGGCGCTGCCAGTTTTCGATAGCCGACGACGGCGGCCGCCGCGATCAGGATGGCGGCGAGAACCGTACCCGCGATCCTGGCGGCACGGCGCCTCGCGCGCGAGCGGGCCGCCGCGGCCTGCGCGGCGACGGCGCCGGAGGTCAGGCTTCCGGGCGGAAGGGTGATCAGGGCGGGGTCGGAGATCGCGAGCCCCGAGGCGGCGGATAAATCGCGCAGGAGGCGGCGCAGGTCCACCGCCATGTCGCGCGCGGACTGGTAGCGGTCCGCGCGGTTCTTCTCGAGGGCCTTCAGGATGATGTCCTGGAGCTTGTCGGGTATGTCCGGGTGGACCTCGCGCGGAGACGCCGGCGCTCGCTCGAGAATCCCGGAGAGGATCACGGCAAGGGTCTTTCCGCGGAAGGGGAAGACGCCCGTTGCCATGTAGTAGAGGAGCGTGCCGAAGGAGAAGAGGTCCGATCGCGCGTCGAGCTCGTCTCCGCGGGCCTGCTCGGGCGACATGAAGGTCGCGGTGCCCATCGGCGCGCCGGGCATCGTCAGGTGGGGGAGCGTCGTCTGCGAATCGTCCGTGGAGACGAGGGAGCCGCCCGGGGCCTGGAGGAATTTGGCGAGGCCGAAGTCCATGATCTTGGCGCGTCCGTCGGGAGTGACGAAGACGTTGGCCGGCTTGACGTCGCGGTGGATCACGCCGCGGGTGTGCGCGGCGTCGAGGGCGTTGGCGATCTGGATCGCGAGCGGGAGGAGCTGCTCCATCGGCAGCGGTCCCTGCTGGAGCTGCTTCTCCAGGGTCGTCCCCTCGAGCAGCTCCATCGCGATGAAGTGGTAGCCTCCCGCCTCGCCGACGTCATGGACCGTGCAGATGTTGGGGTGATTGAGCAGCGAGGCGGCGCGCGCCTCGCGGTGGAAACGCTCGACCGTCTCGGGAACCATCACTTTTTCGGCGACGAACTTCAGCGCGACGTGGCGGCCCAGGCGCGTGTCCTCGGCTTCGTAGACCACGCCCATCCCGCCCTCGCCGAGGAGCTTCAGGACGCGATAATGGGAGAAGGTTTTACCGAGCATCTGTCACGGCAGCCGGGTCGGAGAGTTTTCGAAGAGACTCCGGAAGCGACGGGAGCATCTTAGCACCCACTCGCTGAGACACGTTGAAACATGGCGCGGCGCGCGCCGGGAAGGAAGATCATCGTGACCGAGCCCACGCCCGAAGCGATCCCGACGGCGGTCTCTCCGACGAGCAACCCCCAGGTCGCGAAGTTCACGGCCACGATTCCGCCGAAGTCCACCATCGCCGTGGAGTTCGGCCTCGACACGAGCTACGGGTTCTGGACTTCGCGGGTGGCGGCTCCGGCCGGCGGCGGGGCGGTGTCCATCCTCGTCGCGGGGATGAAGGCGGCTTCGCTCTACCACATGCGAGCGAAGGTCGTGCTCGAGAGCGGCTGGTGGACGACGACGCCGGACCAGACCTTTCAGACCGGTCCGCTTCCCTCAGGACTTCCGGCGCTGACGGCCTCGACCGCGCCCGGGCAGACGCCGAACCCGGGCGTGGAGCTCGTCAACGTCATCGATCCGATCGGGATCTCCGTCGTCGCCGACTTCAACGCCGACTTCCTCTGGTACTACAACAACACCGCCGACAAGAGCTGGGAGGGGTACGCCTTCCCGATCAAGCCGCTGAAGAACGGCAACATGCTCGCGTCCATCACGAACCTTTACTCCGCCAACGTGCCGCAACAGGTCCCGTACAACAGCGTGCTGCGGGAGATCGACCTCGCGGGAGATTCGATCAAGGAGATCTACCTCGCGGATTTGAACGCGGCTCTGGCGAAGATGAAGACGCCCCAGGGCTCGGTCGTCCAGGCGCTCTGCTACAGCCACGACGTCCTGCCGCTCTGGAACGGGCACACGATCCTCCTCGTCCAGGAGCAGCGGAGCGTCTGGTTGACGGACCCGCCGGGGCCGGGGCAGTTCACGATCCTGGGAGACGCGATGGTGGACCTGGACGAGAACTTCAACCCCGTCTGGGTCTGGTCGTGCTTCGACAACCTGGACGTGAACCGGCACCCGTACGGGTTCGACGCGGCCGACGGGTACGACTGGACGCACTGCAACTGCATCCAGATCGCGCCGGACGGGAATCTCATCCTCTCCTCGCGCCACCAGAACTGGGTCATGAAGATCGATTACGCGGGGAGAAGCGGGACGATCCTCTGGAAGCTCGGCTACCAGGGCGACTTCACGTTGACCGGCGAGCAGAGCGCGAGCACGGACTGGTTCTTCGCCCAGCACTACCCGAACCTCCTCCAGGCGAAAGGCAACCAGATTACGCTGATGTCGGTCTTCGACAACGGCAACGACCGCTGCTACGCGATGCCCGGAGGATGCGATCCGGTGGGACCGCCTCCGCCGCCGCCGTCTTCCCGCGGCGCGATCTTCAAGATCGACGAGACCGCGATGCAGGCGTCGCTGGCCTGGCAGTATCCGCTGGGGGAGTACTCCTACTGGGGCGGCAATGTCATGCTGCTCGTCAACGGCGACATCGAGGTCTGCGCCTCGGAGCCCCTGCCGATCGGCTCCTCTCCGCCCAAGGTCGACGCCCCTTCACAGGTCGTGGAGATGATCCCGAGCCCGAGCGGCCCCGTCGTCGTCTGGCAGATGACCGTCACGACCGGAGGCACCTACCGCTCGTACCGCATCGGGAGCCTCTATCCCGGCGTGATCTGGGCAACCTAGTTCTGTGTAGCGCTGGATCGAGAGTGAGGGCGGAGAATCCGCCCCTGCACCGCCGTCATTCCCTACGGGCACGCTAGCGCAGGCCGTATGAGGGAGAACCGGCTCAGAGCCGCCGCGTGCCGACGAGGGAGGCGGTCCCGAAGCCGGGGCGGATTCTTGCCACCACTCCCGAGTTGACATGACAGATCAGTAGCCCGGAGTCAGGGCATCAGGGAGAGGTCAGAAAGGCTTCGTTGATCTCGGGGATCAGGGTGCTGACCTCGCGGACGAAGCGCTCGCGGTTGGCGAGCAGGACGACGGCGTAGCGGCGTTCCGGGATGAGATAGAGCAGGGCGGTCGTGCCTTCCATCGAGCCCGTGTGGTAGAAGGCCTGGCCCCACTTCTTCTCCCTGCCGACCATCATTCCGAGCGAGTACTCCGCGGGCTTGCCGCCCCGCGTCGCCTGCGGCGTGAAGAGCTCGGCGCGGAGCTTCTCGGGCAGGAGCCTGCCGTCATAAAGCGCGGCGGCGAAGGCGGCGAGGTCGGATGCGGTCGAGATCAGGCCGCTCGCCGGCTGCTTGAATCGTGTGTCCACGACCTCCGAGGGCATGAGCTTTCCGCCGGCGGCGCGGAATCCGCCGGAAAAGCCCGGGCCGGAGAAGTCCGGGCGGTCGGTCACGGTCCCCGACATGCCGGCGGGCTCCAGGACTCGGGCGGCGAGGACGTCGGAGAAGCGCCGGCCGGACGTCTCCTCGATAACGCAGCCAAGGACCGCGTATCCCCACGAGCTGTAGAGCGTGTCGGTGCCGGGCGAGAAGCGGAGTTTCTCGTCCGACAAGCGCGAGACCGCCGCCGAGAGGCGCGGAAAGTCCCCGGTGATCTTCGTGTCCTCGTCGTCGGTTGAGTGGCGAACGCCTCCCTGGTGCGAGAGCAGCTCGCGGATCTCGGGATCTCCTCCCCTCGGCGCGAATGCGGCGCAGCGCGCGTGAGCCCGATCGGCCAGGGAGAGCTTCCCCTCCGCTACGAGCTGCAAGACAAGCGTCGCCGTCAAGGGCTTCGTCACCGACGCGATCCGGAAGCGGGTTTCGGCCGTCACGGCTTCTCCGCCGTCCGGCGCCGTCCTGCCGAAGCCGTTCGCCGCGACGATCTTCCCGTCGCGCAGGACCGCGACGGCGATGCCCGGGACGGAATTCTTTGAGAGGAAGGGTTCGACGATCGTGGACAGCCGATCCCGCGCGGCAGGGTGCAGGAGCGCCGCCGCGAGGAGAAACGACATCGTCTGGTGCATCTGACAACGGGGTACGCCGGGTCAACTCGATGGTTTCGCGGTTTTGGGATTACTGTTTCGGGAGTCGGAAGGAGGTCCCATGATTCTTTTTTGTCGCGCGAGGGCGCTCGTTCTCGCCGCAGCCGTCGGGGCGTTGTCTCTTGGCGCGGGGAGCGCTCTCTTCGGCACGTGCGGCCCGTTCACCGACGTGGCGGCGGATGTTTTCTGCCCGTTCGTCCTGGAAATCTTCTATCTCGGCATCACGACGGGGACGACGGCGACGACCTACGATCCCGCGGCGAACGTGACGCGCCTCCAGATGGCGGCATTCCTCTCGCGGACCGTGGATGGAGTCTTGAAGCGCGGCAGCCGGCGCGCCGGGCTGGACCAGTTCTGGACGACGCAGAATTCGTCGGTCCTGGGATTGACCACCGTGGCCGGCGCGGGCGGCGACTGCAGGTCGGACGGTGCGGACATCTGGGTAGCGAACTTCGGGTCTTCGGTCCAGCGCGTCCGGGCGAGCGACGGGAAGCTCCTGGAGACGTGGACCGGGGCGGACAATGCCGATGGCGTCCTGGTGGCGATGGGCAGGGTGCTGGCCACCGGATTCTCGGCGCCGGGAAGCCTGTTCCTGATCGATCCGAGCCAGCCGGCCGGCGCGGTCACGACGGTGGCGAGCAACCTCGCGGGCAACCCCAGTGGCATCGCCTTCGACGGCGCGAGGATCTGGCTAGCCCATGTGAGCGGGCAGTCCGTTTCGATCGTCACGCCGGGGCCATCCATTCCCTGGACGGTCACGACGGTGTTGGCGGGCATCGGCGCCTTCCGAGGCGCGGTCTACGACGGGGCGAACATCTGGGTCATGGACCAGGAATTCGGAAAGCTCTTGAAGCTCGATTCCTCCGGCGCGATCCTCCAGACGGTCACGGTGGGAGGCTCGCCCCAGCATCCGGCTTTCGACGGAACGAACATCTGGGCACCGAACGACCCTTCCAGAGCAGTGACGGTGGTCCGGGCTTCCACGGGCGCCGTTCTTCAGACGTTGACGGGAAGCGGAATGCTCGGGCCGTCGAACGCGGCGTTCGACGGCCAGCGCGTGCTCGTGACGGACGTCCAGGGCAACAGCGTGTCGATCTGGAAGGCGGCGGATCTGACGTTCCTCGGGAAATTCTCGACCGGGGCCGGCTCTCTCCCGGTCGGCGCCTGCAGCGACGGACTCCACTTCTGGATCGGGCTCGCAGGGACGGGCCGCCTCGCGCGGTTCTAGGCGATATGATCGGGGCATCGTTTCGAGCAAACAAAGGAGGGACTCCGTGAGGAAGCATCTCGTCGGGATGGCGCGGGCGGTGGCCGTGGCGGTGCTGGCGGGGATTCCAGTCGCCGCGCCGGCGCAGGATGCGGTGAAGGTTGCGGCGGACATCTACAAGGTGGCGTTGGAAAACGCCTGGGTGAGGGTGTTCGACATCCGCGCTCCCGCAGGAGGAAGGACGCCCATGCACTCGCATCCGGCGTCGATCCTGACGATGTACACGCCCTGCAAGCTGCGGTTCACCGCCGCCGACGGGAAGAAATCCGACGTGGAATTCAAAGGCGGGGAGATCGTGTGGCGGGAGCCGGAGACTCACGCCGTGGAGAACATCGGCCCGGGCGAGTGCCACGCGATGCAGGTCGAGATGAAGCAGCCCCCGCCGGCCGTCAAAAAAATGTAAGTAGGGGCGGGCCTTGCGCCCGCCCGCCTCCGTCGAGCCCTGGCCGGCTTGTTATGATTCGCCTGCTTCGGCGAATCGACGGGCGGAAGGGTTCGAGGAGGGCTCCACGAGATCCAGGAACCTTCTTCGGTCGGTCATTCTTTGCGCGGCGGCTGCGGCTCTGCTCTGGAGTGTCCCCGCTTCTGCTCGGAAAGCGGACGAACCGCGGACGCCGCCGCGGCTGCCGGTCGCCGACGCGGGGCCGGATCTCTCGGCCGCGGTCGGCGTCCCGATCTCGATCGACGGATCGAACAGCCACGGGAAGAGCGGCGTCCGGCCGGTTCGTCCGAGGGGCGACGACCTCATCACCTTCCATTGGACGATCCTTCATGCCCCGCCCGGCAGCGCCGCATTGATCGACGCGTCCTCGCCGGCGACGGTGTTCACGGCGGACGTCGCGGGCGCCTACGTTCTCCAGCTCGTCATGACCGATTCGAACGGGCTGCGCAGCGCGCCGGACGAAGTGACGGTGACCGCCTACGAGGAGGGCGCGCCGCCTAACCCGAAGGTCGGGCGGGATCGGAGCGTGCGGGCGGGCACCCCGATCACGCTCGACGCGAGCCGCACCTCCGATCCCGAGGGCGCTCCGATCACTTATCTCTGGTGGCTCGTCTCCGCGCCCCCGGGGAGCCGGCTCACCAACGCCGACATCTCCTCCGCCGACAGCGCGAGGCCTCTCTTCACTCCCGACGTCGCTGGGACCTACGAGCTCCAGCTCCAGGCGAGCGACGGGCAATCCAACTCCGAGACGCGCGTCGCCGTCGAGGCCGTCGCGCGGAACCTGCCCCCCTTCGCGGACGCGGGCGAGGATCAGCGCCTGCGCCCGGGAGAGGTCGCGCATCTCTCGGGATCCGGAATCGGGAGCTTTTTCTGGACCCTCGTGTCGCGGCCGGCGGGAAGCGCGATCACCGGCGCGGCGATCCGCGGCGCCGACCGCGCGGCCGCGGAATTCACGCCCGACGCCGTCGGAAGCTACATCGTCCGTCTCGAGGCGACGGAGGGCCGCGAGAGCGACGGCGACAACGTCCTGATCCTCGTCAAGGAGAACCAGCCGCCGCGCGCGGAGCCGGATGCCGCCGCGACCTCCGTCTACGTCCCGGTGGACATCGACGTGCTCGCCAACGACAGCGATCCCGACGGCGACCCGCTTTCGGTCGTCGCGGTCAGCCAGGCAAGCCAGGGGACCGTGGAGATCCGGCCCAACGGGATCCTCCGCTATCACCCGCTCCCGGGAGCGCTCGGGGCCGACATTTTCCAGTACTCGATCAGTGACGGGCACGGCGGGACAGCCTCGGCCACCGTGACCGTGACGATCTCGACGCTCGGCCAGCCGCTGGTGGATTCCTTCTCGCCCGCGAGTGGACAGGTCGGCGAGATCGTCACGCTGACGGGCGCCAACCTCGGGCCGACCTCGGGCGTGAGCTTCGCGAAAGTGCCAGCGGAGTTCAACGTCCTCTCGCCCGCGCGGATCACCGCGGTCGTGCCGAACGGCGCGGCGAGCGGACCGATCACGGTCTCCTCTCCCGGAGGCGCCTTCACGACGGCGAAGGCCTTCGCGGTGACCGCCGCGGCGCACTTCGCACTGGCCGCCGCGCCGAACCCGGTGCAGATCCGGGCCGGCGAGCAGGCATTGATCGAGGTGACCGTCAAGAACGGCGGAGCGTTCACGTCCACCGCGTCGCTCGCCGTGACGGGGCTTCCGCCGGGAGCGAAGGCGAGGTTCACTGTTCCGAAGCTTGCCGCGGGCCACAGCACGACGCTCGCGATCGAGACCGACCCGAAGACGCCCGACGGCGTCTATCGCGTCTTCGTAACCGCCAACTCCAGCGATCCCTCGGCCGCGACCCGCTCGGCGGTCGTGTCGCTGGAAGTCTCCGGAGGCCCGATCGAAGCAACGCCGGTCACGTGCGGCGACGCGAACCTCTCGGCCATCAACAGCTCGATCACCGTGTCGCCGCTCGGGCAGGACGGGCAGGGCTGCGGCGTCTCGACGGCGAATCCGTGTGCCACGATCGCGCAGGGGATCGCCCGCTGCCCCTCGCCGCCCTGCGCGGTCTTCGTGCGCTACGGCGTGTACCCGACGGCCGCGACGATCGCGCTGCGCGACGGCATCAGCGTCTATGGCGGCTGCTCGTTTTCCGGACCGGCCAACAGCAAGCGCAGCGTCATCGCGGCCAGACCTTCTCCCGGCACACCGGCGATCAGCGCGTCTTCGATCAACAGCGCGACGACGGTTTACGGCGTCGAGGTCGTCGGCACGGACGAGAAGGCCAACGGGACGGCCTCGATCGCGATGGCGGCGAGCAACAGCAGGGGGCTCACGCTGACTCACTCGGTGCTGGTCCCGGGCCGAGGGGGAGACGGCGCGGCGGGAGGAGCCCCGGGCGGCGCGCAGCCGGGTGGCGGCGGCGAGCAGGCCAGTCCCGTCCGTGGAGGCGAAGGCGGCGGGTTCGGTCCGAACTGCCCGTCCAACCGGGTTTCCATCGCAGGGGACGGAGGCAGGGGCGGCGATGGGCTCGTGGGAGCGTTGGGCAGTCCCGGCTTCTGTTTCTTCACGTGTCCCTGCTCCTATCCGAACGGGTTCTCCGCGCAAGGGAAGCCCGGCAATTCGAGCGGCGCGGCGAGCGGTGGAGCAGGAGGGGCTCCCTTCCCCGGAGGCTCGATCTTCTGCACCGACCCGGACTGGGGAGCCGATTTCAACGGAAAGCCCGGAGCATTCGGGAACGCCGGCCCGTGCGGGACAGTGGGAGGCATACCGAGCGCTTCCATCTACGGTTCCGCGCAGGGGGCGAGCTGGCTGTCGGGCTCAGGCGGCCCGGGCGGCCCTGGCTCGGTCGGCGCGGGCGGAGGAGGCGGAAGCTCCGGCGGCTTGTGCGTGACTTACAACTATGACTTCATCAACGGTTACCCGGGCGGAGGCGGAGGCGGAGGCGGATGCGGCGGCATCGGCGGCCCCGGAGGACAGCAGGGCGGAGCCTCCATCGCGCTGACGCTCGTCAACTCGGCGGTCGCCGGCGTGCCGGGCCAGAACAGCCTCGTGCCGGGTCCGGGCGGAACCGGAGGGCAGGGAGGAACCGGAGGACCGGGCGGCGCCGGCGGACCCGGCGGCGCCCCGATTCCCGCGGGGCCGATTGTCGTCAGTGGTTACGGCTATACCCAGACCTGCCCGGCGATCTCGGGAGTCGGCGGTCCGGGCGGACAGGGAGGCGCGGGAAGCGGCGGAGCCGGCGGCAACGGCGGCCCGTCTATCGGCATCGCGCTCGTCTCGCGATCGCCCGACCCAGGCGGCGCCGGCGTCTACGTCGGAATTCCGGGGGCTCCGGGAGGATTCGGCCAGGGCGGACAGAACTCCTCGCAGCCGGTCGTGCAGCCCAATCCGTGCAAGGCCGCCGACGGATCCGCGGGAGTCGGGGGCGGGACGGGCGCCGTCGTCAACCTCGACAGCCCGCCCAACGATGTGCTGGCGGCCGGGCAATTCCTCGCGGTCGGCGACTCCCGCAAGTCGGCCTCCGGGTACGAGCTCATCATGCAGGGGGATTCGAACCTGGTTCTCTACAGCCCGGGAAGAACGTCCGCCCCGTGGTCCACGGTCACGGTCGGCAGCGGGGCCAAATTCGCCGTCATGCAAACCGACGGGAATCTCTGCCTGAGCCCGTTGCCGGGCGGCGGCTTTTTCCAGTGCTCCGGCACCTACGGCCATCCCGGCGCCTACCTCGTGGTGCTCGACGACGGCCACATCGAGATCCGGGACGGAAATTTCGTGATCTTCAGGAAGCCATGAAAAACCTCTTCGCCCGCGCCGCCGCCGTGTTTCTCCTCGCCGCCGCCGAGGCGTCCGCGCAATCTCCCCCGTGCCTGCCCGACTGCTCCAACCAGACGCTGACATTGCCCAACTTCTCCCGCCAGGACCTGACCGGGGCCAACTTCACCGGAGCGACGCTCGTGGGAGCCTCGTTCGTCCACTCCCGCTTGATCAGCGCGAAATTCGACGGCGCGAAGTTCCAGGCCGTGCCGGGCAACCCGACGCAGACGCCGGATTTCACTTTCGCCGACCTGACCCGCGCGACCTTCGCCGGCTCGCAGTTCCTCGCTCCGACCTACTTCATCGGAGCGAACATCACCTGCGCCGATTTCTCGAACACCAACATCAACAACGGCAACGTCTTCTTCGGCGAGGGCCCGCTGGTTTACGACAACAGCGGCTCGTGCCGGCCGAAGTTCCAGCACACGACGATGAGCTGCGAGTTCATCAACGACTGGAAGGGCCTCGACATGACGAGCGCCATCGTGACCGCGTGCCTGAAGCAGCTTTCCAACCGGGACTTCTCCGGGGCGTTCTTCCCCGGCGTGGACTTCACCGGCGCGGTCCTCGACGGGGATCTCTTCGTCAAGGCGAACCTGCAGCAGGCCACCCTGAACGGCACGAGCCTCCAGTGCCTCTCTCCCGGCAACCCGGGCTCCCAGTGCGCGGATCTGAGCTTCGCGCTCCTCCAGGGCGCCCGCGTGAACAGCGCGAACCTCTCCGGTGCCAGCCTCTACAACGCGTTCCTCTCCAACGACATCAACGGCCAGATCTCGCAGGCGGCGAGCGTTCAGCAGGCTCACCTGCGAAACGTCAATCTCGCCTTCGCGCAGCTCTCCGGGGTCGATTTCTCGCTGACCAATTTCTACGGCAACGACCCCGCCAATCCCAACGGCTGCGCGGCGACGGGCGGCAAGGACCCCGACCATCCGGATAAGAACAAGTTCTCCGGTTTCACGGAGGCCTGCGCCTCGGCGCACGGTGCCACCATGACGGGCACCCGGTTCACGAACTCCTATCTCTTCGGAGTGGACTTCACCAGCGCGGCGATCACCGGCGCGTACTTCTACCAGGCGATCGTGACGGGCGCCAACTTCGCCGACGCCCAGATCGCGACCAACACCCTCGACGCGTCCGTCACGAGCTTCTCCCGCGCGTACCTCCAGGGCACGAACCTCGACAAGGCGAAATCGCTGGCGCAGGCCGACCTCTCCAACGCCTTCTTCGACTTCCGCGCCGGCGGCAACCTCCTCTCCATCACCCTGAGCGGCGCCGACCACAACGTGTTCGCCCCGTGCTCGGGGCCTCCGAACATCTGCAAGGTGCCGGCGGGCCAGGACGTGTGCGTCTTCGTGCGGTATCCGGCGACGACCGTGCCGGCGGAGAACCCGACGATCACCTGCCCGAACGGAGCGCCCGCGGGAACCAACGGCTGCGGCTCGGATTTCTCCCCGGGGACCTCGGCCTGGAAGAGCCACCTGACGATCGGCGCGCCTCCCAACCCCGGGCCCCCGCCGGGGTGGTATTCCGACAACGCGACCTTCGAACAGGCGGCGCCGGCAAGCGCGGTCTGCAACAAGAAGGGGACGGGGGCCCGGGTCTTCGAGTGGTAGGCGGCGGCCAGGAGGGGAGAGGACGATGAAAAAGCGCACTCGCAGGGAATTCGTCCGGGACGTCGGCGCCGCAGCGGTCGTCCTCGGCTCGCCCCTTCCGCGAGGTCTCTTCGCCGGCGTCCGGGCCGGCTCCGCGACGGAGGCGCGGACTCTCTTCTTCAACCTCTCGCACTTGAAAGGACGCCAGACCACGCACTTCCTGTATCTGGCCGGGCGCAAGTACCGGATGACGAGCGTCGCGGAGCGTCCCGACGTGCTCGACGTGGAGAGGCGGCGCAACGTGTTCCTCGCGGCGGTGCCGGACGACCAGATCACGCACCACGTCCAGGGGGCCCTGGTGCCCCTTGACGCGATGGCGCTCGCCTACTCGACTTCCGACGAGAACCCCTCGGACGGGACCTGGGCGATGACCTCGATGTTCTTCCAGCTTCCCCTGTACGCCGTCACGCACGCGTACGAAAGAGCCCGCGCACACACGCCGTCGGGGCCCCTCAAGCTCTCGGGCAAACGCAAGCGCTACGGCTTGCGGGCGGCGCTCTCCGAGCAGGACATGCGGGAAGAGCAGTCCCTCGTGGATTTCTCGAGCCACGCCGAGGCGCTGGTCGGACTGC
The DNA here is from genome assembly GCA_035259605.1 of Thermoanaerobaculia bacterium. Taxonomy (GTDB): domain Bacteria; phylum Acidobacteriota; class Thermoanaerobaculia; order UBA5066; family Gp7-AA6; genus JAWOLE01. The sequence goes on along the minus strand of DATFWF010000078.1, from coordinate 19,314 downwards.
ATCCCGACATCCTGTCGATCGAGCCCAACAGCGGCGCGCACATCCAGAACAACTACGTCAGCCCCGATTCCAACACGCAATTTCTTGCGGACCAGCTCCAGTCCATGGGGCCGGCGGTGCCCCAGGGCGGCAACAGCATGCCCACGCCGTGGGCGACGCTGAAGCCCGTGATCAACGACAAGACCGGCAAGCCGTTCAAGAAGAGCGACGGCAAGCTGAACCAGTACTACCCGGAGTGGGACCCGTCGGTGGATCCGTTGACTTCGAGCGGGGTCGGGGACATCCATCCCATGGTCAAGAACGACGAGACCCTCGGCGGGGACGTCACCGGGTACAACCTGAACGACCCGAACAAGCAGCCGCCTCCCGACAAGCTGTCCGGAAGAGTCTGGGCGCGGCACGACGGCATTCCGACGATCGTTCAGATCGCGCCCATTCTGACCGGCACCGGCCCCGACGTGGCGTTCACCAACCAGACGCCGGAGACCGGGCTGCGCGTCTGGGACCCGGACCATTCGACCCTCCAGGATGGCCGCGTCCAGGTGACGCTCAACAGCGTCTCGAACTGGTTCCTGCGCTGGCTGGGCATATGGGTGCAGTTCCTGGGCCCCAACGGCGACGTCCTCGCCGCGAGCGCGCTTCCGTCCGACACCTATCCCAGCGAGCCGGGGCCCTATCCCCGCAGCCAGGACAAGAGCGACGCGCTCTTTCTCGGAGTGGTTCCGCCCGCCTTCGCGATCCTTGGCGTGCCGGTCTATCCCGGCTCTTTCTCGCCGAGGGTCCGGATCCCGGCTTCGGCCTCGACGATGCGCGTCCTGTACACCGGCCTGGGCCTGTCCGGCTCCCTGCCCGAGGACCCCCAGAACGTCTACGACCATGGCTGCCTGATGACGATGGCCTTCAACTACGGTGTCGTCGGGCTCTTCATGGCCGCGGGCTCGTCCACTTACGGCCCGACCTTCAAGCTGGCCGTGAGCCTGGGAGGAGGCGCCGTGGCGAGCGCGATCCAGGCGATCCTGGGATCGGTGGAGAACCAGGCGAGCTTCGTCGCCGAGCTTGGCGCCATCACGATGAAGTTCATGGGCGTTCTCCTGTCGGTCGGCAACAGCATGGTGCTCACGGCGATCTCCGAAGCGATCGCGGCGGAGCTCGTCGCCGCGGAGATCCTGGATTCGGTTCCGGTCGCGGGCCAGATCGCCCGCGCCGTGGCGGCGACGACGGGCGCCATCCAGCTCGCCGAGACTTCCATCGAGGTCGCCATCTCGCCCGGCGCCTACATCTTCGACGTCGTCGAGACGCATGACCTCTCCATCACGATCCTGCCGGACCCCAAAGACACGCAGTTCCCGGCGCCCCCCTCCGGCTACGCGCTTTACTACAAGGTGACGTACCTCTTCGACAACGGCACGGCGCATACCCTCGACGCGGTGGACGTTCCGGATCCGACCGTGAAGTCCATCAACATCACCTTCGCCGCCATTCCCCGGGGCGGAATGGTCAACATCTCGATCGGCTTCTACATGCGCCAGAGCCGCACGCCGCCGGGACAGAACGACTGGTGCGCGGGCTTCGGCACGACGGGGCTGGTCTCGAACCTCGTAGACCAGGCGCCGAACCTCGCGATCACCGAGACGAAGGTCCCGATCCAGAGCACGACGCAATACCTCCACACGAGGAAGACGTCCCTCGATTCCAGCGGCAAGCACTTCTGGCTCGCGACGGGCGCGGCGCCGCCGTACACGCAGCCGCCGGGAGGCCAGACGCCGGGCCTCGGCGACTTCAACAGCATCACGGTGCGCCAGGGGACTTCCAATCCTCCGCAGGAGGGCTACGTCGGATACGCTTGGAAGGCGTTCTCGACTTCCGTCAACGGATGCGGCAACCAGGCGCCGGGCCAGTTCGACCAGATGGCCAACGTCAACACCGACGCCGGCAACGGCGGCAGGAACGCGCAGAACGGCTACGCCAGCTCGGCGGCTCTCTGCGGCTTCCAGCCGGGCGTGCGTGTCGGGTACAACCTGCTGACCCACAACTCGGCCAACATCTACCTGGACACGACCTCCCTGATGGTTCGCCCGGTGTCGCTGGACCCGCCGTCTTTTCCGGGCCCGGGGAGCAACCAATCTTTCGGCCAGCTCAACCTGGATTCGGACCGCTGCCTGCTCCACCCGGCCGGGCACATCGTCTCGATCAACAACGCCAACCACAAGATCGAGTTGCTGAAGCTCCCGCGAGTGAAGGGACAGATCGTCGCGGTGACCGACGCGCAGGCATCGCGCTTCCACCTGGCGCGCACGGTCGCGGGAATGGGGACGCGGCCCGGGCTCGTCACGTCGCCCGTCACGGCGTCGATCTCACCCGACGGCGCGATCCTGGTCCTCGAGGCCGGCAACAACCGGATCCAGGCCTTCGACCTCGGCGGCAACCCGGTCTCGTTCTTCAAGGGGCAGCCGACGCCGTACTTCCTCCAGCTCGACGCGACGCAGGGTTTCACGTATCTCGACCTGGCCGTCGAGTTCACGGGCTACCTCTACGTTCTCTCCAGGGACTCGGGCAACAATCACCGCCTCGACATCTACCATCCGACCCAGTCGGGGACGCAGCCGATCTGCTCGACGGCGGGCGTCAACGCGGCGAAGCTGACGGTCGATTTCTGGAGGCACGTCTACACGCTCAACTACGAAGTCCTCCAGCTGCCCGGCGCCGGGATCCCCGGTTTCACCGAGCCCTCGGTGAGCCTCTGGCTTCCCACGCCGCCCCACGAGGAGCTGGACCGCCGGACTCCGAGGTTCTTCACCCCGCGGAAGTGATCGGCGGGCCGGACGCCTCCCGCGTTCACTGCGCCCGAAGGAAGGCGGCGAGGTCGGCGATTTCCGCGTCGGTCCGTGGAGGAGCGACTCGCCTCTCGCCCCGTTCCGCTAGCTTCCCGGGAGGGCCGGGCCGACGACCAGGATCGTGAAGCTGCCCGGGACCACCGGCGGGCGCGGGCGGGGCTGCTCGGGAGTCGCGGCGGGAGCCGGACCGAATTCCGCGGTGGCCAGGAAGATCCGGTGCGTCTTCTCGTCCAGCGCCATCGTGCGGGCGCCGCGCTGCGTGGCCAGGTTCTCGACGACGCGGAAGGAGTTGGGCCCTTCCTCCTTGACGACGGTCAGCGTGCCTTCCCCGTTGGAGGCGAACGCCAGCGAGGTCGCCGGGTCGAAGGCCGCGGCGTCCACGCCCTCGCCGATCGCGAGCGTCGAGACTGCGCGCCCGCTGTCGGCGTCGAGGACAACCATCGCCTTGTTGTGGCAGACCGTGAAGAGGCGCCGCCTGGAGACGTCCATCGCCAGGCCCGTCGGCTCCTCGCAGCCCGGGATCGGCCAGACCCTCTCGACCTTGAGCGCGCGGGAATCCAGCACGGCGAGCTCGTTCTTGTCCTCGATGTTGACGAAAACCCTGCCCTTGCCGTCGGCCACGCCGGTCTCGGGCTTTCCGGAAAGCGGGATCGTGCCGGCGACCGCGCCGCTGGCCGACTCCAGTGCGGTCGCGTTCTTTCCGCGGCCGTTGAAGGTGAAGACGCGCTTCGAGGCCGGATCGTAGAGGATCGCGTCGGGGTTCTCGCCTGTCACCTTGACCTCGGAGACCACGGAAAGCGTCGCCGTGTCGAAGATCGTGACGGTCGAGGAGCGGCCGTTGCTCGTGAACCCGCGGTGCGATTCGGGAGCGATCGCGACGCCGTGGACGCCCTGCGTGTTCGCGATCTCGCCGACCGTTTTCTCGGTGTCGGGATCGAGGACGATCACCCGGGTCCCCCTGGAGACGTAGAGACGCCGCGCCGCGCCGTCCAGCGTCAGGTAGTCCCACCCGCCCTCCCCTCCCACGGGAATCTTGTGGAGGAGGCGGTAGCCGGCGGTCGAAGGGGCGGAGGCCGGCGCGGGGGCCGCGGAAGCCGCGCCGGAGGAGCCCGAAGAGGCGCAGGCCGCGGCGAGCGGCAGGGCGAGGATCGGCGAAAAGCGGTTGCGGCGTTTCATGGCGCGGATTCTACGCGCATCGTCCCGGCGCCAGGGCCACTCTCTTCGTGGGAGAATCCGCCGCGTGGCGGACTCGTTTCGAGTTCACCTGCTCGACGTCGGGCTCCTGAAATACGGCGACTGCGTCCTGCTGGAGATCGGGAAGATCCGCGTCCTGATCGACGGAGCGCACACCGGCGACGACCGCGGAACGCCAGGGCACGACTCGATCCCCGCCCAGCTCGAAAAGGCCCTCGGGCACAAGGCGCCCTTCCGCGTGGACCTGCTCATCGTCTCGCACGCGCACGAGGACCACATCGGGTGCCTTCCCGCGATGGTGCGCGACAAGACCCTGGCGGCGGGGTCCGCTCTCGTCGCCGATCCGCGCCTGGGCTGGGGCCGCGCGAAGGGACAGACCCCGCCCGACGCCGCGGCGGACGAGCGCGTGCGGCTGGCTATCGCGGGTCTCCACGAGAACCCGATCCGCGACGAGCGCGACGGGCGAAGCCTCGAGGAGTTCCTCTCCGACGCGGCTTCTCTCGAGGCGAGCTACAAGGCGATGCTCGACAGCCTCGCCGCCGCCGGGACGAAGGTGGTCCGATACGTCGGCCCGGCGGACGCGAAGGTCAAGGCTCTCGTCAAGCGATTCGGTTCCGTCGGCCTGGCCGTGCTCGGCCCGTCGCAGGAGCAGCTTCTTCGCTGCGCGGACAAGATCGCGAAGGGCATGCAGGACGCGGTGGACGCCGCCGACCGGATGCTCGGCGCCGACGCGGACCTCGGGGCGGAGGACATCTACCGGCGGCTCGCTTCGGGGGAGAGCGACGCCGTGGACGGCGAGCGGCTCGGAAACATGGTCAACCTTCAGTCGATCGCCCTGCGGTTCGAGTTCGCGGGAAGAAAGCTCCTCTTCGCCGGCGACATGCAGCTGGCGAGACCCGACACGAACGACCCGAAGATCACGGCCGGCGTCGAAGACCTGAGGAAGGCGATCGCGAAGGAAGCTCCCTACGACTTCGCCAAGCTGTCGCACCACGGCTCGGACAACGCCGTGGACGAGGACCTCTTGAAGAAGCTCGGCGCCACGCGGCGGTACGGGATCTGCGCGGGCGAGCATAGCAACAAGCACCCCAACGCGCAGGTCCTGAAGATGCTGGCGGCGCACCAGCCCAAGCTCCAGTGGGTTCGGACCGACCACAACCGTCATTCGACGGTGACGTTCACCAAGACCGCGGTTCGCATGGACGTGGAGACGGGGGTCTTGAACGACCCTCATCCCAACTCGGGCGACGCGGCGCCCGCTCCGGCGCCCGGCCCGGCCGTCACTCCCACGCTGATGCCGCCCGCGCCGCCCGCGGAACCGAGCCGCGGGACCGGCGTCGTCGAGGTCGTCGCGAAGATCCCCAACGATCGCACTCGCGTCGTGATCTCCGTGGAGGTCGAGCCCTCGGGCGGCGCCCGCCCCATCGTCTCGATCCGCCCTGGCGCGCAGACCTCCGACGCGCCCCTGAAGATCGGAGGCGGAAGGAGGCTCCCGCCCCTGCTCGCGGTGACGAGCGCCGGCGCGCTCGCGCGAAACGTGGGACGCGAGGAAGCGGCGGCGGCCATCTCGGCCCTGGCGCAGGCCGGGTTGTCGGTAATGTCGAATCTGCCCGAAGGCGCCCGCGTCCTCGACGCCGCGGCGGCAGTGCACCGCCGGCTCTCGAGCGACGCAGGGATCGAGGGGGTCGTCCTCGTCGGCGGATTCGACGTCGTCCCGTCGCTGCGGCTGGACGCGCTGTCGCCGGAGCTCCGCCGGAAGGTCGGCGGCGGCAACGACGATCCGGATGACTTCGTCGTGTGGAGCGACGAGATCTACGCCTCGACCGACGGCGACACCGTTGCCGACCTCCCGGTCTCCCGCGTGCCGGACGCGCGCTCGGCGCAGTTCCTCTTCGCGGCGCTGCGGGCTTCCGGGCGCCCGCTTGGGGTCGGGCGCTGCGGCGTGCGCAACGTGCGGCGGGAGTTCGCCGATCCGATCTTCCGGGGCCTTCCCGGCGGGAGCGATCTCTTCACGTCGGAGCCGTCCACCCACGACCAGCAGAACCCGGTCCTCGTCCTCGACGGAGACCTCGTCTACCTGATGCTCCACGGCGACGACCGCGACGGCAGCCGGTTCTGGGGCGAGGAGACCGACGGCGGCCGCGAGGCGGTCGGGATGGGCAACCTCCCCGAGGCGAGCGGGGGAGTCGTCTTCACCGGGTGCTGCTGGGGCGCGCTGACCGCCGATCCGCCGGCCTCCCGCGCGGCGAGCGGAGAAAGCATGGCGCCGAGGGCGCCGGAATCCTCGATCGCGCTCGGCTTTCTCAGGCGCGGCGCGGTCGGCTTCGTCGGCTGCACCGGCGCGCACTACTCGCCGACGAAGGAGCCGTTCGACTACTACGGCGGGCCGATGCACAGCGCGTTCTGGAGGCACTCGCTCGCGGGGCTCTCCCCGGCCAGGGCCCTCCTCGAGGCCAAGCGCGAGTACACGGCCGGGATGCCGCACGGCCACGCTTCGGCGATCTCGCGCGCGATCGAGATGAAGATCCTGCGGCAATACACATGCCTGGGCCTGGGTTTCTAGAAGGGGGATCGAGATGAAGGCGCCCGAGAAGAAGGTTCAGAAGGCCGTGGAGCGGGAAATGCCCGGCTACGTCGTGAGAAAGAAGCCGAGGAAGGCGCGCCAGCCGGCCGCCTCGACCGACGCCGTTTCGCCGGACCTGGAAACGCTGAAGAAGAAGTACCTGGGCGACGATTCGGAGACGGATGCCGCGGGAATGCCTCCTCCCGCGAGGGCGAGAGCGCAAGCGAAGGCGAAGGCGAAACCGAGCTACGACGACGAGATCGTCCCGGTCGAGCCGAAGGACCGCTCCCGCGACGGCCGGCTTCCGGGCGGGGCGCGCGCCAAGCGCGTGGTCTATTCCGGCGACGCCGACGAGATCATCGGCCGCCAGGGCTGACGGCTTGGCGTACGGTTAGCGGTCAGCGGGCCGGTTTTCCGATGAGCGGCCCCACGAGCGCGTGGAGGCCGTTCCAGCAGATCTGGACCCCGATGCAGAGCAGGATGAAGGCGGACAGACGGACGACGACGATCGTCCCGGTCGGACCGAGGCGCTTCAGGATCCGCTCGGCGTAGCGATAGCAAAGGTACACGGACAGCGACACGATGAGCATCCCGGTCAAGTGCGCCAGGATCGTGAGGAGGAGGCGGCGCTTTCCCTCGCCGGCGTTGGCGGCGAGCGTGATCGCGACCGAGATCGAGCCCGGCCCGACCGTCAGCGGCATCGTCAGCGGGTAGAACGCTCTCTCGTGGGGATCCTCCCGCGCGACCGCCGCGTCGCCGGACTTCGCGATCGGGGAGTTGGGCTGGTTGAGCAGCGCCCACCCGATCGAGCAGACGACCAGGCCCCCGGCGACCTGGACCACCGGGATCGAGACGTCGAAGAAGTCGAGGACATGCGAGCCGATGAGCGTCGCTCCGGCGAGGAGCAGGAAGCCGTAAGTCGCGACCAGCCGGGCGATCGTCGAGCGCTCCTGGGAAGAGAGATCGGTGGTCTTGGCGAGGAAGATCGGCGCGCCGCCGAGGGGATTGACGATGGGGATCAGCGCCGCGATCGCGAGGAAGGCGGTTTCGGCGAAATCGTGCAGCGTGCCGGCGAATCCCGATGAGGGCATGGGATCCGCGGAGTATGTCCGAAGCGGGCCGGAAGGAGGGAGGGCGGGGACGCCGGAGGCCCTCACCCCTCCGGCGGGGGGCCGTTGACGACCGGTCGCGCCGCGTCCGGGACGGCTCGCTCGTTCGAAATCCGGACGTTCACCGCGCCCGCGGGGGCGGGTCGTCCCACATCATGACGGCGATGCGCCACGATCCGTCCGGCCGGCGGCGCAGCACGGTCAGGTTGGTTCCCGCGTTGCCGGACCGCTTTGCGTCGGGCCCGGAGCCCGTGACCCATTCGACGCGGGAGTGCCCCCTCGCCCAGGCCATGCCTGAGTTTCCCCCGACCTGGTCCACGGTCAGGGTGAACGCGGTGATCGTCGTCGGAGGACCGGCGGGAAACCAGAACGCGCGAGCCGCCGGTTTTCCGATCACCGGCTCGACGCCGTGGTGCGGCATCAGGACGGCATCGTCCAGGAAGACGCTCAGCACGCCATCCGCGTCGTTGGCGAGCCACGCCTTCCGATAAGTCTCCAGCACCGCGCGGACCTTCGCGTCTTCGGCGGGGGCGAGGACCCCTTCCGGATCCGCGGCGCGGAGCGGCGGGGACAGGATCGCCGCCGCGGCCAGGCCGAGGACCGCGGGCAGCCCAACGATCCAACGTTTCATCCGTTCAACCTCCTTTTTCCCTTACGGCTTCCCGAAGCCATTGTTTGAGAAGATCGGCGCTTCGAAAGGCAACCGGCCGGAATGGAGATTCGCCGGGCGACTTCCTCGGACCGCGACGTCCTGGCGGACATCTGGCTGCGGTCCGTCCGGGCGACGCACGCCTTCCTTTCCGAGGAGGACATCCGGTCGTTCCTGCCGATCGTGAGGAACGTGGCGCTCGTCGAGCTGGAGCTGTGGGTGCTGGAGTCGGATTCCGGCGAGGCCATCGGGTTTCTCGGGATGAACGGCGCGAAGATGGAGGCGCTGTTCCTCGCTCCGGAGTTCCTGCGCAAGGGCGGCGGGAGGATGCTGGTCGAGCACGCTCGCAAGCTCAAGGGCGAATTGACGGTGGACGTCAACGAGCAGAACCGGGCCGCGGTTCGCTTCTACCGGGCGTGCGGGTTCGTCATCGAGGGGCGGTCGATGCTCGACGGGACGGGGCGGCCGCTTCCGCTGCTGCATATGCGGGCGAAGAAGTAAGCGCGCACAGAGAGGCGGGCGGGCGCAAGGCCCGCCCCTACCGCACGAGTCGCGGCGTACGCCGCGACTAGTTGATCTCGCCGCCGGACTCGAGCTGCTTGATCATCCGCTCGAGGTTCTTCTTGTTGCCGTCGTCGGGGGCCTGGGCGAGGGCGAGCTTGCCCTCGGCGATCGCCTTCTTCTTGTCGCCGGTGGCGGCGTAGCCGCGCATCAGCCCGACGTGGACCGGCCATTCGTTGGGGAACCGCTTCGCGTTGAACTGGAAGACCCGGACCGCCTCGTCCTTCCTGCCGTCCGTCATCATCTGCCGCGCGGCCAGATGGATCTGGACGGGGCCGGCCGTGCGGTGGTTCAGCGCCTTCTCGAAGGTCTTCGCCGCTTCGGCCTGCTGCCCATTGAGCTCCTGGAGCCTCGCCAGCGTCGCCAGCGTCTGGAAGTTCTCCTGGCCGCCGGAGAACGGATCCGACACCGCCCGCTGCGCCCAGGTCAACGCCTCGGGCAGGTTGACCTTCTTCTGCGCGCAGAAGGCCGCCGCCTGCTGCCAGTTCTGCCAGGAGAAGCCGGTGAAGCCGTGCAGGTCCGCCCGCATCCGGTCCACCCAGAGCTTGTTGACGTCGTCCACGGTGATCGTCAGCGGGACCGCCAGCTCTTCCCACTTCAGCGCCACCGTTGCCTTCGCCGGCTCTCGCTCGATGAACTCGTAGGTCAGCCACTCGTGATACTCGCTCTTCGTGGCCTTCGTCTTGACGCGAAGCGCGTCATGGGCCGGGTCGTACCAGAAGCTTCCCCAGTTGGCCGTGTCCTTCGAGAAGATCGCGGTCCATTCGTCCTGCCCGGGGATCAGGTGGAAGCCATACGTCCCCGCGGCAAGCGTCTGGCCCTGGACCTTCACCTCGTGGTTGACGGTGAAGAGTGTGTTCTCGTTGGCGCCCGCCCGCCACGGGCATTCCTTGCAGCCGTTGCCCTGGAGGTCGCTCATGCCCCACGGGACGAGCTCTCCCCAGATCTTGCCGCGGCGGTCGTTCGGTCCTCGGACGACACGCGGGCTCGAGTAGTCGATCTTGACCTCGACAGGGCCGATCGCCTGGGTGACGGACGCCTGCGGGTTCTCGCCGTTGGGCGGAAGGGTGAGGCCACCCGCGGCGAGCATGCTGACGGAAGCACCAAGAAGAAGGACGAAAGCCGGGATCGCGAAAAGACGGCGAGCCATTTGCGCAACCTCCCTCCGACCGCACACGCGGCCTCTGTCTGATACGCGGGTTCTCGTCGAGGGTTTAGCGGGGAGCCGACAGACGACAGGAAGACCGGGCTGCCGGATGCGCGCGCCGGTCTCCGCGTAATCCGGGCGGCGGCAGAAGCGTTGAAGGAGCAGGAGGCCCCGATGAAGGTCGCCATCTACGTTTCGGTCGCGGAACGCTCGCTACCCCGATACGGCCTCCTCTCTCCCAGGAGCCCGATCACCCTTCTACCGCCTGGCCGGCGATGGACCTACCTGCGCTCCGGCGACACGTCCGAGTTCCACCTGCCCGAAGCCGTCGAGCAGGAGATCGAGACGCGCGGGGTCTGGGCGCACACCTTCGGCGAAGGCGTTCGCGGCTAGTTCAGAAGGGGGACCTTGGGTCCCCGGAACCTCCGGCTCCGGCCCGATCGCTCAGCGCTCCGGCGCGCGGGAGGCCGCGGGAGCGATCCGCGCGACGCCGCAGGAGGGCTCGAGGCGGCAGTTCGCGTCGGCCATTCCGGCGGCGCCGACCGGGCGAATGACCGGGACCCGGGAAGCGGAAGCTTCCGCGCGCGAAGAGATCCGCGGCGAAGCGATCGATGGAGACGGGCGCGAGGCCGACACCGCGGCCTGGTAGGCGGCGGCGCGCAGGTCTCGGATTGCGGGGCCCTGGCGGTTTCCGCCGGAGGCGCGCGCGAGGGTCGGCGCCGCGCCCGACGTCGTGTCCTCCTCCCCGAACCGCTCGACGAACGACTTCCGCACGGCGTCGAGGGGTGAGTCCATGCTCACCGCGCTCCCCGCGACCGCGTGGTCCGGTGAGGGCGCCGGCGGGGCGGGCCCGGTTTCGATCAACCGCGCGGCGCCCAGCGAGAAGTCGGGGGAGGCAGGCTCAGCTTGCGCCGCGGTCTCCTGCTTCGACACCCGGGCGGCCTCAGTCCGGCCGGCGGCGCGGCTGCGCGGCCGCGCCGAGGCGACCCGGCGCTCCTCGGGCGGCGGAGCGCTCGCGGGAGCGGCGGGGACCGCGGCGGCGGGAGCGGGAAGCGGCGCAGTCCGCGGCCCCGTCATCTCCGGCATTCCGGCCGCCGCGGCGGCTCGCGGCGCGGGCGGCGCGGCCGGCGGAGCCGGTGAGCGCCGCAGGGAGAGCCACAGGCCGGCCGCCGCGAGAAGCAGAACGAGAACCTCCGGCTGCCGCGCCCGGGCGGCCGCGATCCGCCCCGCCTCCCCGATCCGCCACGCGGTGCGCCGGGCGGCGAGCAGCGCGGAGCGCAGCGCGCCGGTCTCGCGGTAATTCACCTCGACTTCCCGGGAATCGCCGCTGCCGGCGGGCGCGACCGTGAACGACAGCGCCTGGCCCGCTTCGAGCTCGATCGAGAAGACTCGCGTCTGCCCGGGCTCTCCCTCGGGAGCATCCGAGAGGGCGTGGACCGCGAGCGGGATCTCCCCGGCGGGGGCGCAGACGCGGACCTCGATCATCTCGGCCGTCTCTTCGAGCGAGAGCCGGGCGGCGGGGCGGGCCCGCGGATCGATGCGCGCGCGCTCGTGGCCGTCCACGAGGACGCGGAGGAACCGGGTCGGGACCTCGCGCCGGCGCCGGGACTCCTCGGCGAGCTGCCGCTGGATCTCGGTTCGCTCTTCGGGCGAGAGGTGCGCGCGGCGATCCTCGCCGCCGCGATCTCCTCCGGCGGGAGGCCGGCCGCCGACCTGGAAGCGCGGGATCGCGAGCCGGGCCGACGGGTCGGCCAGCCGCGCCGAGCGCGCGACCCGGGCGAAACAGGGCGGATCGAAGAGAGCGTGGAACCTCCGGGCCTCGGCGCTGCTCTCCTCGCGTGCGGGAGCGAAGCGGCGGCGCTTTCGTCCCGGCGCGTTGGCCTCGGGCCGCCCCCAGCACGGGACCGCCCAGGGAGTCAGGATTCGCAGGCACTCGCGGGACCAGGCGGCCCGGCGCGGGTCGGCCTCCCGCGTCTCGAGGCGGTCCTCCTGGTGCGGGCCGCGGACGATCGAGAGGAGGCCCCCGAAACGCGTCCGGACTTCGTCGAGAAGCTGCGCCTTGCGCGAGCGGAGGTAGTCGCTCTGCTTTCTCTCGCAGTCCTCCGGCGCGATCGCGTGGTAGAGGTCCATCGTGTCCGCGGTGCTGTAGGCGTGCACGATCCGCCCGAGCGCGATCGAGGCGTAGAAGGAGTTGCGCTTCATCGTGATCTGGCAGAGGTGCTTGAAGAACCGCAGGAGGAGGTCCTCCTCGGTCAGCGAGTCCGGGTCGCGCGTCTCGGAGAGCCGCTCCCACTTCTCGGAGTGGAAGTAGACGAGCCTCTGGAGCAGGTGCCGGTCGCCCCACGAGGCCCGGAAGCGGTTCTGCCGGAGGGGCCGGTAGTAGAGGCGCTTGATTTGCGCGGCCGCGGCGATCTCCAGCCGCTGCATCGCCTCGAGGCAGATCGTCCGGGCGATGCCGCGGTCGTGGTGGAGGAAGTGGGCGAGCTCGAAGGCGGCGTCCAGGAGATCGTCTTCGGTCTCCGGACCCGGCGAGACGATCAGTCCGGAGGGCGACTCCGCTTCGAACCACGGCCGGCTCACGCTTGCCCTGTCCTCCCGTTTCCCGGATAGCTTACGCGAGCCGCGCCGCGCGGCCGCGAAGCTCGCCGGAGAGACTAATCGCCGGCCTTCTGCGGGATGTGTGAGTTTCGGAAATCCAAAACTGACACGCCGGGTCTCTGACCCGGCCCCAGAGTCGCGCTCATGAGGACCGACAAGAATCCCAACGCCGCGCTCCCCTGGGTCGTCGTTTTCGCCTCGGCCGCAATGACGCTGGCCTCCGTTACGCAGCGCCCATCGCCGACACCGCTCTTGCCTGCCCGAGCGAAGCCGGCGGCCGGCCCGCTGCGGCAACGCGAGGGGCCGCGTCCGTCCCCTCGACGGGAGGCGACGGACCCCGCGGCCGCTCCGGCGCCCCGCGAGACTCTGATCCGCGCCTGAGGCCGTCATGAATGACCGTCTTTTTCTTCGGTGGGTCCTGGCGGGGGCGTTTTCCGTGGCCGCGGGCGGCGCCGCGGGACAGGAGATCGCCGAGATCGAGGAGCCGCCGGCGTCGAAACCGTTGATCGGAAGGCTCGCCATGAGCGCGAAGTACGGCTCGACCGGGCCGGCCGCGGACCTGACCTGGGCATGGAGCCGGGATCTTCACGGGCGCGTCAGCATCAGCTACCAGCCGCAGCTCGAGCGCGAGGAAGACGATACGATCCGGGCGACGGGCTCGCTGCTGCTCGACTGGCATCCCAAGGGAGGCTCGTTCCGGCTCTCCGCCGGCCTCGCGTATCTCCACCGTGAGTTTCACGACGACGCGCTGTACGCCGGGTCCGCCGGCGTGAACGAGCTCCGGCCCTACTTCGGCATCGGCTGGGGAAACCCCTTTCGGGCGTTGAGCCGGTGGGGGTTCGTCGTGGACCTCGGCGCCTTCGGCGGAGGCGGCGTGTCGTCCCGCTCCGATTCCGACAGCGCTCGCGCTTCGACCTCCGCGGCGTCGGAGACCTCGGACGTTCGCGTGAGGGTCTCGTGGCAGGCGGTCGTCTCGACGGGAGTCTCCTTCCGGTTCTAGACCCGGTAGGATCACCTCCTCAAAGGAGGGATCCCATGAATTCCATGGTCCGGGCGATTCCCAGCGGTTACGAGGGGCCGACGCCGTACTTGATCGTGGACGGCGCCGCCGCCGCGATCGATTTCTACAAGAAGGCGTTCGGGGCGAAGGAGGTGGGCCGCTTCGCCACTCCCGACGGGAAAGTGGGCCACGCCGACGTCCTGATCGGACAGGGCCACGTCATGCTGGCCGACGCCTCACCCGAAATGGGGTCGAAGGCGCCGGGGGCTTACGGCGGGTCGCCGATCAGCCTTTGCGTGTACGTGGACGACGTGGACGCGGTGGTCGCGCGCGCGGTCGCCGCCGGCGCGAAGCTGACACGGCCGGTCGCCGACCAGTTCTACGGCGACCGGACCGGCGGCGTGACCGATCCCTTCGGCCACGTCTGGTACCTGATGACCCACGTCGAGGACGTCTCCGACGAGGAGATGCGAAATCGCATGGCGTCCAAGGGTCAGGGCTGAACGACCGGCTGCCTGACTGAACGCCCCTACGGACAGGGGAATCCCGCGGTGTCCTGGACCGGCAGGAAAGCGGTGTTGAATGGGTTGACGTACACCTTCGCCGTCCCGGTCTGCCGGTCGAAGACCCGCAGGATCACCTCGACGTTGGTCAGGCCTCCCCCGAAGAACCAGTAGAAGCTGTTGAAGGCGCATCCATTGACGAGCTTGAAGATCCCCTCGAGGTTGTTGGAGCTGAAGAACCAGAAGGAGCCGGTATCGGTGGTGAGCGGGACGGCGGTGCCCGCTCCGGCGCCCTGAGCGGTTCGCCAGGTCGCCGTCACCGAGAAGCGGTTGTTGTTCAGGCATAGCGTGATCGCGTCGGCGACGCACGGAGGAATCAACCCGTCGGACTGGCGGAAGAACAGGCTGTCGAAGTAGCCGAGCAGGGCGCCGCCGGCCTCGACCTTGGACGGGAACGCGACGAACGAGACGCTGACCGACCCGGCAGGAGCGGGCTGGTTGTTGGCGGCCTTCAGGTCCCACGCGTCGAAAGAGTTCGTCTGGAGCCGGGGCTGATCGATCGGCACGCCCGTGCAGCCCGGACCGGGGTGCCAGCGCAGGCCGATCTGGAGATTGCCGGTGCGGTTCTGCCCTCCGGGGAAGAAGACACGGCCTCCCCAGTTGTAGAGCTTGCCGGCGGTGACGGGCCCGAGGCACTGAACGACGCCGGCGCCGTTGCTGGCTCCCGGGGAGATGTTCGTTATGCGGATCGACCCGGGCGAGGTGTTGCCGACAGCCCCGTCGAAAGCGATGGTCACCTCATTGCTTGCGCTTATGATCCAGCCGCTCACGTCCGTGTCGAAGTTGCCGTTGGCGACGAAGTTGTTCTGGGCGGAGGCGGGGGCGGCAGTGACGACAAAGAGGACAGCGGCAGCGCGGAAGATCCCGAAGGTCGTTTTCACGATGAACACTCCTTTCCGGTCGTGGCGCGAATGCTCTGAAAAAAAACTATCACGCTCTCAGAACACCGGCAATCGGCGGCTCTCGCGCTATGTCTGGCAGCGAGGGCAGGCGAACATGCGCCGTCCGGACAGCGGGATTTCCCGGAGCGGCGAGCCGCAGCGCCGGCATCGCGCCTGCCGGTAGACGTAGAAATCCTCGCCAGGCCGGCGCGAGGCGAGCGGATGGATCGCTTCCGCCGGATCGGCCGAGACGACCCGCCCGCGGGCGACTCCCCGCCGCATCAGCCTCCGAAGGATGTACCAGAGGTTCTCCCATTCCGCTTTCCGGATTCGCCGCGTCGATCGCCGCGGATCGATCCCGGCGAGGTACAGCGCCTCGTTTCTGTAGATGTTGCCCACGCCGGCGAGGACCCTCTGGTCGAGCAGAGCGTCGCCGATCGGCCGCGGCTCGCGGCGCCGGCGCAGGTTCTCCCAGGCGATTGCCGGGTCCGCGTCGTCGCGAATGGGATCGGGCCCGAGCCGCGCGAGAATCTCCAGCCTCTCCGACGCCGTCACGATCTCGCAGGCGGGCGGCCCGATCAGGTCGGTCGTAACCTCCCGTGTCGAGAGCCTCATCCGGACCGACGGGCGCGGAGCGGGCGCATTCCCGGCGAAGCGGTAGAACCAGCCCGCCATGCCGAGATGGACGTGGACGATCCGCTTTCCCTGCCAGTGATGGAAGAGGTGCTTGCCGTACGCCTCCGCTTCGAGGAAGACGCGGCGGTCGAGCTTCTTCGCCTCCTTCGAGAAGCGCCCCTGCGGCGAGCTGACGCGGACGCGCCGTCCCGCGTAGTCCCGGTTGTGCCGCCTCGCGAGCCAGTGGATCGTGTTGCCTTCCGGCATGGGCCGGCCAATATAGCCGTAACCTCTCTCCTGGAGACGGCGTCCCCGTGCCAGGAGGCTTCTCAAGGACGGGAGCGTCGAAGGAACCTGGACCGCGCCCTGGAGCGACGGGCCGCTGAAGGTCACCCGGCGCGCCGCGGAGAAGGGGTAGACCGCTTCCGAAAGGCGGCGAAGAGAGCAATCACCGCCGCGGCGAAGAGGATCCAGCAGCGCGAGTCCTTCATCGCCAGGAGCGTCGCTCCGGAGATGCCGCACCACAGGATCGGGATGACGAGCAGATGCCACCGCGCCCGCCCGGCCGCCGACAGGACCGCTCCGAGCGTGGCGATCGCGGTCGGATCGGGAGCGACGCCGAAGATCTCGATGCCTCTCCATTCCCGGCCCAGAAGCGGTCCGAGGAAGGGATGAAGGGCGATTCCAAAAGCGCAGATCCAAAGTCCCGCGCCTCCCGCCCGGGCACCGCGCGGTTTGGGCGCGCCAAACGCGGCCCGAATCACTCCCGTCCAAACCAGGAGGGCCGCCTCGATCCCAAACCCCCACGCGAATTGCACCGCTGCGAAGTTGATGGTCGCGTACCTCTTCGCGAGAAACGCGACCGCCACCCACGTCCACGACGCCGCCAGAATCACGGCCGCGATCCGCCCCCGCCCCCGCGAGGGACGGAGCAGGCAATACAGGACCGCGATGCCCGCGAGCGCCGCCGCGGCCTGCGCCGGCCAGATCGCCGCGTTGTAGAGCTCGAAGAGCCGGTAGTAGGTTCGGGGCGAAAAGAGGAGGAAGTTGGAGAGGCGGTAGGTCCACCACTCCGACATCAGAGCTTCTCGACGTATTCGACGATGCGGCGCCGCATCGCCTCGTCGGGCAGCCTTCCGTACGACGCGCCGAGGTTCTCGCGGACGTGGTCCGCCCGGGAAGTCGCCGGGATCGCGCAGGCCACGGCCGGATGCGAGACGATGAACTTGAGCAGAAGCTGCGGCCATCCCGAGCAGCCGATCTCCGCCGCGAAGGGCGGCAGCGGCTTTTTGTCGAACTTCTGGATCAGCTCGCCTCGCCGGAACGGCCGGTTGCAGATCACGGCGGCTCCCCGGTCCCGCGCCAGCGGAAGGAGCCGGCTCTCCGCCTCGCGGTCGAGGACGTTGTAGGTGAGCTGGACGAAGTCGAGCGGCTTGCCGCGCAGGACCTTCTCCATCTCGTCGTGGCGCCGGCCTTCCGAGGTCGTGATGCCGACGTAGCGCAGCCTCCCGGCCGCCTTCATCTCGAAGAGCTTCGGAAGGTGCTCCTCCCAGGAGAGGAGGTTGTGCACTTCGAGCAGGTCGAAGCGCGCGACGCCCCAGCGCTTCCTCGATTCCTCGATCTGCGCCGCGCCGCCCGACGACGTCCAGACCTTGTCCGCCGAGAAGAGCTGCGCCGGGTGGTTGAGCCTGGCCAGGCCGTACCCGATGACCTCCTGCGACGAGCCGTACATCGGGGAGGAGTCGATCAGACGGCCCCCTTCCTGGAAGAAGGCCCGCATCACCTCGGCGCAGGAGTCGCGGGCCGCGGGATCGTCGCCGACGTTGAAGGTGATCCAGCTTCCCAGGCCGACCAGCGGGAGCTTCTCGCCGCTCGACTGGACGGGTTTCTCGAGGATCGATGCGCGCGCGGGCGCGGCGCTGAGTGGCCGGGCCGCGGCGGCGGCGCCCGCGGCGGCCAGCGAGAGGATCAGTTCGCGGCGGTCGATGCCCCGCACGAGGCTCTCAACACCGGCCTCTCGACCTTCCTTCCCCGGGGCGCGCTCGGGGCGGAAGGCGAGGACGGGAGCGCCGCTAGGAAGGACGGGCTCCGGCCAGGCGGTCAGGAGGATCCGGAAGCGGTCTTCGCCTTGCCTTCGCGCGCGTCCCGGATCTGCTTCATGAGGATGTCCCGCGCGTAGTGCCAGTACGGAACGATGTCGAGCGCGGCGCGGACGTTGGCCTCCGCGGCGTCGAGGTCGGGAGTCTCCTTGTTCAAGTGCGCCCACGCGATGTTGGAGAGGAGCTCCGGCTCTCCCCACGAAGGGTCGAGCGGATCGGCCTTCGCCGTCTTCGCGCGCGCCGCGCGCAGTCCCTGCTGGTACATCTCGAGCGCCTTGTCGTGGCCGCCGCCCTTGTCGGCCGGGGCGAACCAGAGGCCCGCGGCGACCATCAGGATCACGCGCGGATTCTCCGAGGCCGTGGTCTTCGCGTCCTCCTTCAACACGGCGAACTCCTTCGTGGCCCGGTCGCGCTTCTCCTGGTTCTCCCGGTCGAGCATCCAGAAGCTCAGGAGACACGAGGTCTTCCCCACGCGGGCGTCCACGAAAGCCGGGTCCTTCGCCAGCGCCTCGTCGAACTCCGCGACGCAGCCGGCGAGGTCCGCTTCCTGCTCCTCGCGCGGCGACTTGTCGTTGAAGCCGTTCAGCACGCGGCGCCAGAGGGCGAAGCCGCGCCAGTAGCGGACCCGGGATGCGAAGCGCGCGTCGCCGGGTTGCGCGGTGTAAGGCGCGAGCTCGTCGTAGAGGCGGCGCAGCGCCGGCCGGTCGTCGCCGTAGTCGGCCTTGACGATCTTCCCGACGATGCCGGCGACCCTGTCGCGGGCGTCGGCCTTCGGGGGCGCGGGCTCCGCGAAGAGAAGGAATCCGGCCGCGAGGGCGAGGATGTAGGCGAGAAAGACCAGGACCCGAACGACGTTGCGCATAAGCGCCTCCGAGCGTGATCCTCCGCCGCGGCTCGGCCCGCGAGTCGGGGTCTTCGGCGAACCGGCGATTCGAGTCGGCGAACCGACCAATCGCGGGGGGAAAGCCGCGCTATCCTGCCCCTCGACTTCGATGCGCGGCCGAACGCTTCTCCTGAGGACTCTCGCGGTCGCCCTGGCGTGGCTTCCGTTCCTCGTCTTCTGGGTCTTCTTCTTCATGATCTACGGCGGAGAGCCCCTGGGCGAGGCGCTGCCGTGGGGCGCGCTCACGATCGGCGCCGCCGCGGTCCTCGGCGTCGGCGTCTGGCGCTTCTGCGCCGCCAACCCCTGGCCGACGCGGTTGCGCCCGTCGTTCTACGTTCGCCATTTCGTCGCGGCCCTGGGGTACGCGGCGGGCTGGATCCTCGCGATCTACGGAGCGGACGCGATCGTCCGGGGGGACAACCTCTTCCAGATGCTCGCGACTTCCCGGATCCTCGCCTGGCATTTCCTCATGGGGGTCTGGCTCTACGGCGTCGTCGCCGGGGTCTCCTACGGAATCCTGACGCGGCGGCGCGCGGCGGAGAGCGAGCGGCGGGCCCTCCGGGCGGAGGCGGCGCTCTCGGGCGCGAGGCTCGAGGCGCTGCGGAACCGGTTGAACCC
>DATFWF010000077.1:0-3443 GCA_035259605.1 Thermoanaerobaculia bacterium | reverse complement strand
GAAGGAAGTTGAAGCGGCGGTCGATTTCTTCGAGTTGCACCAGGTCCGTCCAGCCGAGGCCGGCGCCGATGGAGAGATACGGGAGTGTGCGACCCTTGCCGAAGAGGTAGCGGGCGCCCAGGGGCATGACGCCGATCATGTACCCGTGCGGCGTCAGGTAGTGGGCGAAGTGCGCTTCGATCACGTACTGGAAACGGGAGCCGAGACGCAAACCGACCGAAGGTTCGAGGAGCAGAAGATGCTCGGCGGAACGGCCGCCGTTCAAGTGGACAGAGAATCCATATCCGGCCTCGACACCCCATTCGGCAGGCGCGCCCGCGGGAAGAGGCGGGACGGCGTCAGCGGGCTGTTGCTGCGCGCACGCGCTCGCGGCGATGCCCGCCACGAGCAGGCTCAAACCAAGGGACGGCCGCATGCTTCCACATCCCCTACCAAACGATTCCGCCGCGTCCATGCGGCTTTGACCTCGCGAACGGTTCCGAAGTAGGTTTTGTTTCATGCTCCGCACCCGCGCCTGCGAGCTTTTCGGGATCGAGCATCCCGTGATTCTCGGCCCGATGGGATCCGCGACGAGCGCGGACCTCGCGGCGGCCGTCTCCATTGCCGGAGGCCTGGGAATGATCGGCTGTGTGGGACGGACTCCCGAATGGATCGCCGCGGCCGCCAGGGCAGTGCGGGAGAAGACCGATCGGCCGTTCGGATTGAACCTCCTCCTCTTCGACGCCGACAAGGGGGCGCTCGAAGCGGTCTTCGACGCGCGGCCGCCCGTCTTCTCGGCGGCGTGGCCGTGGCCCGACCAGGATCTCGCGGCCCTCTTCTCCCGCGCCCACGATCTCGGCGCGAAGGTCGTTCACATGGTGTCCGCCGTCCCCGAGGCGCGCCGGGCCGCCGAGGCCGGCGCCGACGCAATCGTTGCGCAGGGGACGGAAGGGGGCGGGCACGTCGGACTGATGGGCACGATGGCGCTGCTTCCGCAGGTCGTGCGCACGGTCGCGCCCGTGCCGGTCATCGCCGCGGGAGGGATCGCGACGGGCGAGGGGCTGGCGGCGGCGCTCGTTTTCGGCGCCGAAGGTGTCCTCGTTGGAACTCGATTTCTCGCCACGCCGGAGTCGCCCGTCCCCGAAGGATTCAAGAAGGCGATTCTCGTGAGCGATGGCCACGACACCGTCCTGACGGAGATCCCCGACATCGCCCGCGGTCGCGTGTGGCCGGGCGCGTGGTCCCGCGTCGTCCGCAACCGGTTGATCGAGGAGTGGGCCGGCCGCGAAGGAGAGTTGCGCGCCCGCCGGTCGGAGATCGGCGCCAGGATGATCGCGGCGTTTCAATCCGGCGACGCTTCCTACGCTCCTCTCTTCATCGGCCAGGACGCCGGCCTGATCGATTCCATCGTCCCCGCCGCGGAGATCGTCCACCGTCTCGTCGCCGACGCCGAAACCGCTCTCCGCCGCGCGAGCAGCCTCACCTCATAACCACCAGCCTCTTCGGTTCTGTGGGGGCGGGCCTCGCGCCCGCCCGCCCCCGGCCTGACGCCGACACGTCAGGACCGCGAACGACGTCGCTGCGACGGATTCGAAACGATCCTCTTTGCAGTCTCCACGTCGCGGCGTGTTGGAGAGGGGCGGACGGGGACAAGCCCCGCCCCTACGGCACGTAGAGGACGAGCGGATGAACGGCTAGGACTCCAGCCTGGCGTTCATGGTGATTTTCGCTTTGAGCAACTTCGAGATGGGGCAGCCGGTCTCCGCGGCTCTGGCGGCGGCCAGGAAGGAGTCCTGGGAGGCGCCGGGGACCTTCGCCGAAACCTCCAGGTGGGACTCGATGACAGTCCAGCCGGTGTCGAGCTTGTCGAGGCTGACCGTCGCCGTCGTGCGGATCGACCCCGGCGTCAGGTTCGCTTTGCCGAGCTCCGCCGAGAGCGCCATCGAGAAGCACCCCGCGTGCGCCGCGGCGATCAATTCCTCGGGATTGGTCCCCTTCTCGTTTTCGAAGCGGGTGGTGAACGAATAACGGGCGTTGGACAGAACGCCCGAGTCCGACGAGATCGTTCCCTTTCCGCCTTTCAGATCTCCCTGCCACTCTGCGGATGCCTTGCGTTTCATCGGGTTTCTCCTTTTGTCTGGACCCAGGTCGGGTCTTCGATGTTCCAGCCGCCTCCGAGCGCCTTGTAGAGCTGGACGAAGTTGGCGAGGCGCTGGAAGCGAAGCACGGCCAGGGCGTTCTCCGCGGGGAAAAGGTTCTGCTCGGCCTGCAGGACGTCGAGGTAGCTCGCGAACCCCGCGACATAGCGCTGGTTGGACAGCGTTACGGCCTCGCGGAAGGCGCGCACGGCCCGCTCCTGCTCCCGCTCTGCCGCCGCCAGTTTCTGGTGGGCGACGAGCGCCGAGGAGGCCTCGACGAAGGCGTTGGTCACGGTCCTCTCGTACTGGACCTTCGCTTCCTCCCACTGCGCCACGCGGACGTCGTACTGGTTCTTCAACCGCATCCCCTGGAAGAGCGGCCCGACCAGGCCCGCCGCGATGGACCAGGTCTTCCCCTCCGGGAAGAGGTTCGAGACCTCGGTGCTCACCGCGCCGAAGGCGCCGGTCAGGCTGATCGTGGGAAAGAAATTTGCCGTCGCGACGCCGACTATGGCGTTGGCCGTAATCAGGTTCTGCTCCGCCTCTCGCACGTCCGGCCGCCGGCGAAGGAGGTCCGAGGGTAGCCCGGCGGGAACCTCCGGCGGAAGGAACTGCTCGGTCAGCGCTGCCCCGCGCGGGATCTCCGAGGGGCTTCGGCCGAGCAGAAGCGACATCGAGTTCTCCAGCGACGTGATCTGGGTCTCAAGCGTCGGCACAACGGCCGCCACGACCGCGAGCGATGCCTCCGCGCTCGCTGTCTCGAGCGCCGATGCCATTCCGGCTTTCAACCGGCGGTCGAAGAGGTCGTAGGTCTCCTGGAAGGCGGTCTGCGTGCGCTTCGCGATCTCGAGCCGCAGGTCGAGCTGTCGCAGCTGGAAGTAGTCCGACGCCGTGTCCGAGACGAGGGAGAGGAGCACTCCCCGCCGCGCCTCCTCGGTCGCGAAGTAGTTCGCCAACGCGGCCTCGCTCGAGCGGCGGATGCGTCCCCACAGATCGATCTCCCACGTCACCCCGAGGTTGACGTCGTGGAGGTTGATCGGTGTGGAGCCCGGGGTCACGAAATCGGAAGCGCGGGAGCGCGAGAACTGCGCGCTGTACTCGATCTGCGGGTAGAAGTCGGCGCGGGCGATCCCGGCGGCGGCGCGGGCCTCTTCGACACGGGCCGTCGCGAGCCGGATGTCATAACCGTTCCTCAGGGCTTCGTCCACGAGCTGCGCCAGCGTCGGGTCCTTGAAGATCTCCCACCAAGGCGAGTCCGCGAGCGAGGCCGCCTCCGCCGGACCGACCTGGCCGCGTGCCTTCTCCGGCACCGAGAGGTCCGGCCTC
>DATFWF010000076.1:0-21659 GCA_035259605.1 Thermoanaerobaculia bacterium | reverse complement strand
CAGTCGAGCGTGATCGTCCGCTCGCCCAGCCCGCGCAGCTCGGTGACGCTCCGAAGCGACCGGCCAATCAGCCTCTGGATCTCTTGTGTTCTGCCGCCCTGTTTCCCCGACGCCGCCTCGCGCGCCGACCTCGTGTGCGTCGAGCGCGGCAGCATCCCGTATTCCGCGGTCACCCAGCCGCTTCCCGATCCTTTCAGGAACGGCGGCACCCGCTCCTCGACCGAGGCGGAGCAGAGAACCCTCGTGGCGCCGATCGAGATCAGCGCGGATCCCTCGGCGTTTCTCTGGGCGCCGAGCTCGATGGAGACCGGACGCATTTCGTCGGGCCTTCTGCCGTCGGGACGGGGAGTCATCGCGGGCAATCTCTCATGAGGCCACCTCGCCGCGAAGATAGAGCAAGGGCTGCGTCAGGTCCACGTGGCCCCCCAGCGTCTCGGCCGGCTCGCCATTGACGAGGATCCGGACGCGGGTCGTGTCGGCGACGTTCTGGAGGACGGTGTCCACGACCGCGGCTACGATCGCCAGCTCTTCGTCGGCCCCGAAGGAGAGGCCGGAATCCACCGCCAGGTCCATCACCGCGATCCCGTCGGGGAGCAGGAACGCGTTGCGCAGCTGGAGCTTCGGCGGCAGGACCGCCGCGTGGCCGGCCTCCGACGGCCCTTTGGCCAGCTCCGCGAAGAGCGACTTGAGGTACTGGCCGGGGCCGCCGGGCTTGGAGATGTCGCGCTGCTCGGGGTGGAGCAGGCCGTCCTCCGCTCCGAGGAAGAAGACCGTGACCCGGACGGTCTCGGGCGGCGTCGGGGCGGGGGTTCCCGAGGCGGAAGGCGTCACCGCCGGCGCGGGCGAGGGAGTGACCCGCAGGAACGCGCGGATCCGCCGGCGTCCCGTCGCAAGCCCCTCCGGCCGCGTCAGCAGTGCGATCGCGCCGACCGCGATCACGAGAACCGCGAGCAGCATCGCGGCCGCTCGCCGCGTCATGGAGTCCGCGCCGGGGGCGTGGCCGCGGCGGTCGGGCCGGGGGACGGCGTCGCGGGCGGGCCGCCCTTGCGCTTCTCGAAGAACTTCGCGGCGGCCCTGGAGACTGCGTCGGCGACGCTCTGCTCGAAGGCCGGCGTCCCGAGCTTCTTCTCCTCCTCGGGGTTGGAGATGAAGGCGGTCTCGACGAGCACGGCCGGCATCGTCGCCCCCACGAGCACCCGGAAAGGCGCCTGCTTGATCCCGCGGTTGCCGGTGCCCGAGAGCGCGTTCAGCTCCTGCTGGATGGACTCGGCAAGCTCGCTCGATTCCTTCAGGTGCGCCGATTGCGCGAGGTCCCAGAGAACGAAATCGAGATCCGGGTTGCGCTCCGGGGCCGATCCGGCGGCCGGCGTGGCGCCCACGGAGGCGCCCTGCTGGTTCTCCTGGCTCGCGACCTCCTGGGAGAGCTTGTCGGACGCCTCGAGCGACAGGTAATACGTCTCCGAGCCGCGCGCGCCCGCGGTCCGCGAGGAGTTGGCGTGGATCGAGAGGAAAAGGTCCGCCCTCTCGCGGTTGGCCAGGCCGGTCCGGTCATCGAGCGGGATCGCCACGTCGGAATCGCGGGTGAGGATCGCGCGGCAGGGAAAGGCCTTGGGCAGCGTCGCGGCGAGCCGTTTCGCGATCGCCAGGGTCACGTCTTTCTCCTGGGTTCCGCCGGGCCCCACCGCGCCCGTCTCGGTCCCGCCGTGGCCGGGATCGATCACGATCGTCAGCGTCGGCCGGGCAGGGGGCTCCGGCGCCGGCGCGGCGACGATCGGCGGCCGGGAGGACGCCGGGCGGCCGATCTCGACGACGACCCGGTCCGGAGAGGACAGCGGGTAGGCGCGGGCCGTCGAGCCCTTCTCGCGAAACTCGATGGACGCGACGCCGCCGGAGAAGCGGATCGCGGAGACGAGCGGGTCGTCGTACCGGCGCTCCGGAAATGGCGGGACGATCTTCTGCCCGGGCCACGCGACCTGGAATCCCGTCTCGGTCACGGTCGGAACGAAACGCGCCGCCCCGGACTGGCGGATCACGATCTGCGTCGTCGGCTCGACGTGGACGACGGCGACGTCGAGCGTGATGGGCGCGGTCCCTTCCGCCAGGACCCACGTCTTCCTCGCCGCGTCGTATGCGCCGGTCGCGCCGACCAGCGGAAAGAGGACCTTTTCCAGGAAGTCGGGCGGGGCGTAGAGCGCGCCGGAGACGATCCTGGCCGGCCGCGAGATGGCGAGGATCCGCTGGTCCACCGGGACCTGCGTGGTGCCGGCGCCGATGACGACCTGGTGTCCGGCGACAGTCAGGGTCAGGACGCCGGTGTTCACGTCGGCCGCGATGTCGAACCCGAGCGCCCGCGCGCTCTCGACGACCTGGAAGTCGTTGGCCTGCACCGTGACCGGGTGGGACTGGCCGCGCCAGAGAATCGCCGCGGTCTCCCCGAGCGCGGAAGAGGAGAGCAGGATCGCCAGCGTCGCCGCGGCGAAAAGCCGGGTCGGTGTTTCAGGAAAGCGCAGGACTCCAGTATAAGCAGCCCGTCAGCGCCGATAGGGGAAAACCCAGTTGAGGAAGACGCGCCATTCGTTCTGAGTCTTCCGGGCCTCGAAGAAGCCGTGTACTGGGTCTTGCACGTCGCTCCGCGCCTGCGCGGAATCTGCGGCTTCGCCGCACCGGCGAGCGGCTCGCCCGGATGCGGGCTCGACCGCTCGCCTGATTCCGCTCCGGCGCTCCGCTTCCGCGGCGAAAGGCTCCTTCTCGCCTTCGCTCGAGACTCCTTTCGCCGCGAGATGCCGGCGCTTCGCGCCGGCGTTGATGGGTCGCAAGAGGCAGCGCCTCCGCCTCTTAGCGGCGGTAGGGAAACACCCAGTTCAGGAAGACTCGCCACTCGTTTTGGGTCTTCCGGGCCTCGAAGAAGCCCGTGTACTGGGTCTTGCGGCTGTACCAGGAATAGCCGGCGCCCGCGCCGACCGGTCCGGCGACCGGGAGCCTCGCCACGGCGCGGAACGCCTGGAGCGTGTTCGTGTCGGAGACGCCGTTGACCGTCTTCATCCAGAGCGCGGCGTAACCGGCTCCCAGCACTTCCCGCCCGCGGTAATACATGCGGGCCAGGACGCGCGCCCCGCCTCCCGGCGCAAAGTCGTAGTTACGCCCGGTCTGCGGCGCCTCGAAGTCGGTCGTCTGCACGGCGGCCAGCGGGAAGACGATCGCCGTCACGTCCGTGATCGCGAAGAGCTCGGGTCGGATCACGTAGCGCGAGAGCACGCCGCCGGAGAACATCTGCGCCCCGAAGACCTGCGCCTCGTTGTTCAGGTACTCGTATTCCTGGGAGAAGCCGGCGATGTGCCGGACGTTGGAATCCGTCTCGGTCAGGTCCCAGCCTTTGAGGATCCCGCGCTCCTCGATGCGCGAGATGAGCGTGCCGCCCGGCTGGTTGAAGTCCACGCCGAGGTAGAAGGAGTCGAAGGGATTCCGGATGTCTCCCTTGAAGGGGTCGCCGTAGAGCGCCGAGATCTGGAGCATGGCCTGGTCCGGATGATCTCCCTCGCGGATGTTGCGGTAGCCGCCGTCGGCCGAGAAGCTGAAGCCCCGCGGGAAGCGGTCGTCCGGGTTCTCACCCTGCCGGAACATCTCGCCGGTGACCAACCGGTTGAACGAGTTGACGGGATTCAAGACCGCCGCCACGACCTCGCGCCAGACCCGGTCCGCCCCGGTCGCCTTGTTGTCGAGGACGACGATCGCGAGGCGGTACGAGACTTCGCCGCGCGTCATGCCGCCGAGCGTCGTGTTGACGAGGTCGTTGATGGACGGGGGAGTGTTCTCCATGCAGCACTCCCAGATCAGGCTTCCCGCGAGCGCGAAGAGGCTCGACTCCCAGTAGTTGTAGCCGTTGGCGCGCCCGGCCGAGAAAAAGAGCCCGCCGTGGTACGGGTGGGACGACTGGTTGGTGAGGAAGTGATCGTTGTCGTACTGGAAGCCGGTCTTGAAGTTCTGATGGACGGTGTCCCACGAGATGTGAGCGAAATCCTCGTTCTTGACGTACCGGTCCCACGCCCACGGAAGGACTTCGAGCAGGACGAGCTCGCCCGCGGCCGGAAGAAAACGGCGTTTCCTGGGTTCCCGGACGGCGGGCTCGGCCGGCTTCTCCTGGGCCTGGAGGGTGGAGGCCAGATCGAACCGCGCGAACCGGGTCAGCTCGAAATCCAGGCGCGGCCGCCGCGGCGAATCCTCCTGAGCGAAGAGGCTCGACGCGAAGAGCAGCGTCGCCGGAAAGGCGAGCGCGGTGAGTCCGCGGCGCATCCCGGAATCGCTTGCGAAAAGCGAGCCACTCTCGGCCCGATCGGCCCCGGAAGAAGCCCTTAGACTCCACCCCTGATGTCGTCGCGGCCTCTTCGGATCGCGCTGCTCCTCTTCGGCTCCGGCATGACGGCGCTGATCTACCAGGTCGCCTGGATGCGCGAGCTGCGGCTGGTCTTCGGATTCTCGACGGCCGCCTCCGCCGCCGTCGTCGCGATCTTCATGGGCGGGCTCGGCCTCGGGGGCTGGATCCTCGGCCGCAGGGCGGACCTCGCGACACGTCCGCTCGCGTTCTACGGGTGGCTCGAAATCGCGGTCTCCCTTTCGGCCGCCGTGACCCCGGTGCTGCTCTGGCTGGTGCGCGCGGCGTACATCGCGGTGGGCGGGTCGCTCAAGCTGGGGATCGCGGGCGGGTCGCTGGCGCGGTTGCTTCTTTCCGCGATCGTGCTCGCGGTGCCGACGCTGCTGATTGGCGGGACGCTTCCCGCGGCGGCGCGCGCGGCGGAGAGCGACGAGGACGCCGGGAGGAGGTTTCTCGCGCTGCTCTACGGCTCGAACGCGCTCGGCGCGGTGGCGGGGACGCTGCTTTCGACGTTCTACCTGCTCGAGCGGCTGGGGACGCGGGAGACGCTCTGGGCGGCGTGCGTGCTCAACGCAGCGGTGGGGGCGGCGGCGGTGCTTCTGGCGCGACGTATGGCTCTAGTCGAGCCGTCCTCCGTCGAGGCGGCGCCGGCGAACGTTGTCGCGGTGCGGGAGGGCCAAGCCCCTCCCCTGCGACACGAGCACGGAGAGGAAGTCCCGAAGAAGAGCGGGGCGAAACAGAGGCGCGCGGAGCGCCGGGCCGGCGGAGTCCTCTTGAAAGACGCGGCGGCGCTGCCGCTCGCGCCGGAGCGGTTCGTTCTCGCGGCGGCGGGGATCACGGGGTTCGCGTTCACGCTGATGGAGCTCGTCTGGTACCGGATGCTGGGGCCGCTGCTCGGCGGTTCGACTTACACGTTCGGGCTGATCCTGGCTGTGGCGCTCTTCGGGATCGGGGCCGGTTCCCTGGCGCGCTCGCGGTCGAGCCATCCGGGGACGCTGGCCGGGTTCGCGGCGACCTGCGCGATCGAGGCGGTCGTCCTGGCGATCCCGTACGGCCTGGGCGATTCGATCGCCGTTCTCGCCGCGCGCCTGAGGCCGGAGGGAGACTTCGGATTCGGAACCCTCGTCACCGGCTGGACGCTGGTCGCGGCGATCGTCGTCTTCCCCGCGGCCTTCGTGGCCGGATTGCAGTTCCCGGTGCTGATCTCGCTTCTGGGCCGCGGCCGGGAGAGGGTCGCGACGCACGTCGGCCTCGCCTACGCCTGGAACACCGCGGGCGCGATCCTCGGCTCGCTCGCGGGAGGATTCGGCCTTCTTCCCCTTCTCTCCGCCACGGGCACGTGGATCTTCGTGACTCTTCTGCTGGCGGCGCTCGCTCTCGCGTCGGTCGCGGTTTTCCGGCGGGAGAAGGAGGCGTCCCGGCGGGCTCTCTGGATCCCCCTCGCCGGCGCCGCCGCGAGCGCCGCCCTCGTCTGCACGACCGGACCGACGGCCGCCTGGCGGCACAGTCCCATCGGCGCGGGGCGCGTCAACCTCTCGAAGGCATCGCCCAACCAGGTGAGGGAGTGGGTCCGCGACCAGAGGCGCCGGACGTTCTGGCAGAAGGACGGTGTGGAGTCGAGCGTCGCGATGACGACGACTTCCGCAGGCCTCGCCTTCGTCCTGAACGGGAAGATCGACGGCAACACGCGAACCGACGCCCCGACGCAGGTCATGAGCGCCTTGATCGGCGCGGTCCTCCATCCCAACCCGAAGAGCGCGCTCGTCATCGGGCTGGGCACCGGATCGACGGCCGGCTGGCTCGCCGCGGTGCCCTCGATCGAGCGCGTGGACGTCGTCGAGCTCGAGCCGGCGATCCTCGAAGTCGCGAAGGTGAGCGCTCCGGTAAACCGCGACGTGCTGAAGAACCCGAAGATCCGCGTCACGATCCGCGACGCCCGCGAGTCCCTGCTGACCTCGAAGGACCGCTACGACGTGATCTTCTCGGAGCCCTCGAACCCGTACCGCGCCGGCATCTCGAGCCTGTTCACCTCGGACTTCTACGAAGCGGCCCGCGGGCGACTCGCGCCGGGCGGGATCTTCCTCCAGTGGCTCCAGTCCTACGAGGTCGTGCCGGAAACCGTCCGGTCCGTTTACTCGACGCTGAAGACCGCCTTCCCGGAGATCGAGAGCTGGTTCTCGCGCGACCGGGACCTGATCCTCGCCGCCAGCGCGGCGCCGATCGCGTACGACGCGGACGCCCTGCGCGCGCGCGTTGCGGAGGAGCCGTTCCGCTCGGCGATGTCGGCCGCCTGGGCCACGGAGGGCCTCGAGGGGTTTCTCTCGCACTATGTCGCCCGCTCCTCCTTCGTCCCGGCCCTTCTCGCCGCCGGGCCGTCGCCGCGCAACACCGACAACAAGAACGTCATCGAGTTCGCGTTCGCCCGCAGCCTCGGCAGCCAGGCCGCTTTCGACCTGGACAGCGCGCGTTCGCTGGCGCGCGAGCGGAAGGAAGATTCGCCGCCGCTCTCGAAGGGGACGGCGGACTGGAACCTCGTGAGGCGGCTCCGGATCTCGACGATCACAGCCGACGGCGTCGCCCCCCGCGAGCGCCCCGACATGACGGCCGAGGAGATCGTGCAGTGCCGCGCCCAGAAAGCGTTTCTCGAGAGCCATCCGGAGCTCGCGCTCGACCTGTGGCGCGGGAAGCCGTGGGAGCCGGCCGGGCCGGTCGAGCTGGCGGTCGTCTCGCAGGCGCTCGCCGAGGCGGGGGACGAGGCCGCCGCCGGCTACATCGAAAAGCTCTCCGCCTCGCGCCCGCTCGACGCCATGATCCTTCTCGCGGAGCTTCGCTGGCGGCAGGGGCGCTTCCCCGAGTCCGCCGGTCTCTACGAGCGCGCCCTGACCCGCTACCGAGAGGATCCCTGGCCGTTGCTTCCGGTCGTCAATCGGTCCTTCGTGGTCGTCGCGGACCTCGCCGGCCGCGATCCCGCGATCGCGCGGAAGATGGACGCCGCGCTGTCGCAGCCTTTCGCGGTTCTCCTCTTGAACGAGGAGCGTCTCCAGACGCGGTACAAGGTCGCGACCTACCTCGACCAGTCGAAGCTCGAAGAAGCCATCGCGGCCCTCGAGCCCTACGTTCCGTGGCGCAAGGGCCTTCTCTCACGCCGCGCGAAGGTCTACGACGCCACCGGAAACCCCCTCGCCGCCCGCGCGCGCCGCGAGCTGGAGGCCTACCTGAAGAACGAGGAATCGTCCCCTTCGACCACCTCAGGGGAGTAGGACCGACCAGCCCGTCTTCTCAGTCCGAATCGGTGGAGGTTTCGGCGACCTCGTTGCGGATGGCGCGGACCAGGGCGTCTACCGAGGTGTCCTCGAGGCCCTTGGGGCCGAAGTTGCGGCGCGCGAATTCCACCCAGCCGCCGTCGGCGTCCACGAGGAGCGCCATCATCCGCGCCTTGCCGCTCCACGCGACCTGGACCGACATCGCGGGCGAGCGGAACGTCGCGGAGCGGTCGCCGGAGGTGTCGCGGGGCTTGTCCTCTTTCTCCAGCTTGTAACCCCGCTGTCGGAGAGCCGAGGCGATGCGGTCAAAGGCGGCGTCGATCGTCAGCATTCGCTCCCCTCTCGGAAAGGCCCAATTCTATGGCGAGAGCTTGGGACGGGATCAACTGCGGCGCCCGCCGCCGCTTTCGGAGGCGAGGAGCATCAACTGGGTTCGCTCTTCCCGCTGCGCCCGGGCGAGCCCCAGGGCCGCGGGCCCGCGGTCCCGCCACCAGGCCCGGGCCTCCTCGGTAGTCCACTCCGGCCGCACCGCGCAGGCTTCCAGCCGGGCGTCGAGATCCAGGGCGGTCTGGGGCCGCTCATCCCGCCGGTACGAGAGGCAGCAGTACAGGAGGTTCGCCAGGTTCTCGGGAACGGGATAGGGCGCGACCTTGCAGAGAGGCGGAGGCGGCCCCTGCCTCTCGGCGCGGAAGACCTCGATGGCGGTGCGTCCGGGAAAGGGCGATTTCCCGGCGAGGAGGAAGTACCCAACCGCCCCCAGCGCGAAGATGTCGGCGCGCGCGTCCACCGTCGAGGGGCTGCTCATCCCCTCCGGCGCCATGTAGAGCGGCGTTCCCAGAAGCGACCCGTCCTGCGAGAGGGCGGCGTCGGTCGTGCCCGGCGCTCCGTCTCCGCGCGGGAGCTCCGCCGTCCCGATGTCCTTGACCAGCCCGAAATCGAGGACCTTCACGAAGTCCGGGATCCCGCCGCGAACGCAGATCATCAGGTTCGCCGGCTTGATGTCGCGGTGGATCAGCCCCGCCGCATGCGCTTCCGAGAGCGCCCCGCAGGCCTGGCGCAGCAGAGAGACCACGCGGCCGGCGGGCTGCGGCCCGTCCGCCTCGATCAGCTGGAGCAGGTTGATGCCCGGGATGAGCTCCATCGCGTAGTAGAAGACGCCCTCGGCGGTCCGGCCGTAGTCGTAAATGGCGATCGTGCTCGGGTGGTTCAGCCCCGCGGTCAGCTGCACCTCCCGCTCGAAGCGCGCGAGCGCCCGTTCGCTCGCGATCCCGGGAGGCATCAGCTTGACGGCAGTCGGCCGGCGAAGGAGAGCGTGCCGCGCTTCCCAGACGACACCCATCGCGCCGTGCCCCAGCCGCGCGATCAGCCGATACGGGCCGACCTTCTCGACCTGCTTGCGCAGCCGCGAGATCGTCCGCAGCGAGGTGAGGGCGACGAAGCCGACCAGCACGGCGAGCAGCCCCGCCGCCGCGGTCCAGATCGCCGGCTTCCAGGCCGAGAGGAAACCGCCGGGCGCGACGAAGACCGCAAGCGACCATCGCCGGTCCGCGAGGTTGACCGGTAGGGCGAGCGTGAATCCGGCGCGGCGCGGAAGCGCGGACGCGTTGCGTGGCCTCTGGGCGAGCACCGGCGCGCCGGGCGTGGCGGGGTCCGTCAGGACGAGCCCGAGGTCGGACGCGTCCACGTTCATGACCGCGTTGTCCACGAGCGGGGCGACACGGAAGACCGCCATCGCGAATCCCATCAGCCGCTCGACCCGCTCCGCGCTCGACTCCGGGTCCGCCTCCCGGTAAACGGGGGAGTAGAGGCCCACGACGGGCTGCGCGCCCGGCTTGCCGGCCTCCTCGAGCAGGAGAAACGGCGCGGACGCCGTGAGGGAGCCGGAATCGCGCGCCTTCTGCGCGGTCTGCCAGCGCAGCGGCTCGGCCGCCACGTCGAAGCCGAGCGCGAGCGAGCTCGGAGGCTCCATGAAGTGGATCGGCAGGTACGACTCCCGGCGGGTCGCGTCGCGCGGCTTCCCGTCGGATCCCATGTCCCAGAACCGATAGTCGGTCAGGCCGGCGCCGCGCGCCTCCGCTTCGTACGCGGATCGGTCGGGATCGCGCACGATCGGGAGCCACTCGAAGGCGTAGACCAGCCGGTGGCGTCGCAGCATCGGGTTGGTCAGCAGCCGGAACTGCTTGCGCGTGACGACCTCCGAGGCCTGGAGGAAATTGGAGATCGCGGTCAGGTCCTCCTGCGGGAGAAGCAGGATCTCGGCCACCGCCTTCTGGAGCTTCTGCGCGCGGTCGGAGAACTCCAGCCGCGCCGAGGCCTGGTGCCGCGCGAAGACGAAGGCGCCGAGCCCGAGTGCGAGGGCCGCGAAGACGCCCGCGCCCAGGATGTCGGTTCCGCGGATCGAGCCTCTCCACAGCGAGATTGCGGAACGCACGCGGCGCCCGGTGAGCCTGCCTGTCTCCCCGCTGGTACGGGGACTGTCCCCGCCCGACATTAGGCGGATTATCTGTCGGGATGGCGGGGATAGAATCCTGCCCTCTCGGGAAAGGACGAAACACCGTGGACACGATCGACTTCCAGAAGCTGGATCTGAGAGATGCCCTGGACCTGGCGATCCTCATCGAGGAGGAGGCCGGGGACATCTACCGGGAGTTCGCCGAGCAGATGGAGAACCAGCACACGGCCGAGGCGGCCCGGTTCTTCCGGACCATGATCGTCAACGAGAAGAAGCACGGCGACGAGCTGGCCGAGCGCCGGAAGGCCCTTTTCGGCGGCCAGCCGCGCCGCGTGGACCGCTCGATGCTCTTCAACGTCGAGGCCCCGGATTACGAGAAGGCCCGCGCCTTCATGTCCCGCCGCGAGGCCCTCCAGGTCGCCCTCGACTGCGAGCGCAAGGCCCAGGTCTTCTTCACCGAGGCCGTCAAGCACGTCAGGGACCCGGAGGTCAAACGCCTCTTCGAGGAGCTCCGTGAAGAAGAAGTGGTCCACGAGCGCCTCGTGGCCTCGGAGCTCTCGAAGCTCCCTCTCGACCCCGAAGTGACCGCCGACGACTACGCCGACGAGCCCGTCGCTCAATAAACGTTTCGGGGCCTCGGCGTCGTAGGGGCGAGCCTTGCGCCCGCCCGCCTCCGGTCGTTCTTCCCCGCTGTCACCAGACCCGGACGCGTTCCTCCGGGGCCAGGAACAGCCCCTGCCCCCGCTTGACCTGGAACGCCGGGTACCACGAGTCGAGGTTCCTCACCGTGTCCGCCCGGTACCGCGCCGGCGCGTGCGAGTCCGTCACGATCCTCTGCCGCGCCGCCGCCTCGCGGATTTTCGTCCGCCAGCTCTGCGCAAACGCGATGAAGAACTGCTGATCGCCCGTCAGCCCGTCCACGACCGGCGCCTCTTTCCCGTGGAGCGAGATCCGGTAGGCGTCGTACGCCGCCGCGACTCCCGCCACGTCCGCGATGTTCTCCGAGAGCGTCAGCTTCCCGTTGACGGCCAGGTCCGGGAACGGCTTGTAGCCGTTGTACTGCTCGACCAACTTCGCCGCCGACGCCTCGAAGTGCGCCATGTCCTCCTTGGTCCACCAGTTGGAGAGCCTTCCGGCCGCGTCGAAGAGCGCTCCCTGGTCGTCGAAGCTGTGGCTGATCTCGTGACCGATCGTCGTGCCGGTCGCCCCGTAGTTCGCCGCCGCCGTGCGCGCGGGATCGAAGCGGGGCGGCTGGAGCATCGCCGCCGGGTAGTTCATCGCGTTCATGACCGGCAGGTTCACCGCGTTGACCGTCTGCGGGGTCATGACCCACTCGGTGAGGTCGATCGGCTTGCCGAGCTTCGCGATGTTGCGCGCGAGCTCGAAGAGCTCCGCCCGCCGGGCGTTGCCGAGCGCGTCGCCGCGGACGACCTCGATGCCGGAGTAGTCCCGCCACCGGTCCGGGTACCCGACGCCGATCTTCAACGTCGCGAGCTTGGCCTTCGCCTTCTCGCGGGTCTGCGGCGCCATCCACTCGAGCTTGTCGATCCGGCGGCCGAACGCCGAGATGAGGTTTCGGACCATGTCCTCGGCCCGGGCCTTCTCGGCGGGAGGGAAGTATTTCTTCACGTACAGTTTCCCGACCGCCTCGCCCAGCGCTGCGTTGGTCGCGGCGACCGCGCGCTTCCAGCGGTCGCGCTGCTTCGGGGTTCCCGTCAGGACGCGCGAGTGGAAGTCGAAGCTCTCGTTGGAGAACGCCTTCGACAGAAACGGCGAGGCCGCGTCGACCGCGTGGAAGGCGAGAAGCTCCCGCCACGTCCCGATCGGCTCCGATCCGACGAGTTTCGCGATGCCGGTAACCGCTCCCGGCTGCCAGACGACGAACACGGGGGCTTTCTCCAACCCCGCGGCCGCGAAGAACGCGTCCCAGTCGAGTCCGGGAGCGCGCGCCGCGAATTCCGCGCGCTTCCAGTGGTTGTTGCCCTTGACGACGTCGGCGTCGTCCTCGCGGCTGGAGTGGACCGCGGCAATCTTCCGCTCGAGATCGAGGATGCGCGTCGCCTTCGCCTCGGCGTCGGCGATCCCGGCGAGCTTCAGGGACGACGCGATGTGAGCCTTGTACTTCCCGCGAATCTCTTCCATCCTGGGCGAGTCGGCCACGTAGTACTCGCGGTCCGGCATCACGAGGCCGCCCTGGATCAGGAAGGGGGAGTACCGCGACGGGTCGTCCAGGTCCTGCGCCACCCAGAGGCCGAGGATGTTGGGGGTGTGAAGGACGGTCGCGTTCAAGACGTCCACGTCCGCGCGAACGGTCTTGCCGAGGGCGGCGGCCAGCGCCTTCTTGTCCGCGATCGCTGCGGCGGCCTCCAGCGCCGGGCGGAGGGGTTCGGAGCCCTTTTTCTCGATCGCCTCCTCGTCCAGGAAGGTCGCGTAGTAGTCGCCGATCTTCCGCGCCTCGGATCCGGCGGCGGCGTTGCTCTTTTCCGCCTCGAGGATCAGCTCCTTCGTTCTTTCCGTCGTCAGCTCGTCGAGCATCGAGGTGGTGCCGTAGGCGCTGCGATCCGGCGGGATCTCGGTCGTCTTCACCCAGGTCCCGTTGGCGTAAGCGAAGAAGTCGTCTCCCGGCGCGACGGTCTTGTCGATTCCGGCGAGGTCCACGGCGTGGGACGGCCCGGCGGTGGTGGGGCGCGACTTCGCGAGCATTCCGGTTGCGGCGGCGAGCGCGAGAAGAAGGATCGTTGTCTTCATGGGATGATTCTAGTGACCTCAACCGCTCTCGATCCGGAGGGACACTGTGTCAAAAGAGCCCAGCTCGCGCGCGCCGCTGCCGCCCGGAACGATGGGCCTGCCGCTTCTGGGCGAGACGCTCGGCGCTCTGAAGAACGGCTTCGCGTTCGTCGAGGCGGGCGCGCGCCGGCACGGCCCGATCTTCAAGACGAGCCTCTTCGGCCGCAAGACCGCGGTCATCACGGGACCCGAGGCGAGCGCCCTCTTCATCGACTCCGCCCGGGTGCAGCGCTCCGGCGCGATGCCGCCGCACATCCAGACGCTTTTCGCGGGAGCGAGTCTCCCCCTCTTAGACGGCCAGGAGCACCGCGACCGCAAGCGCCTCGTCCTGGCGGCCTTCACGCGCGACGCGCTCGCGTCCTACCTGCCCGTGATGCAGAGACTCGTCGGCGGATCCTTCGAGAAGTGGTCCGCGCGGGGCGAGGTACGCCTCGTGCCCGAGTTCAAGCAGCTCGCGATCGAGACGATCGCGACGACCGTGATGGGGATCTCCCGCGGTCCGGTCCTCGACCGGCTGCTGGCGGATTACGAAGTCGTCGGCGGCGGATTCGCGAGCCTTCCCAATCCCCTGCCCGGCTCGGCGTTCACGCGCGCGAGGAAGGCGCTCGACCGGATCCTCGCCGTCTTTGAGGGGATCATCCGCGAGCACCAGGCGGAGCCTGCGGACGACGGTCTCTCGCGCATGCTCGCCGCGAAGACCGAGGGCGGCCGCGGGATCACGATCGAGGAAGCGAAGATGGAGCTTCATCACATCGTCGTGGCCGGCCTGATCGTCTGGGCGTGGTTCGTCGAGGCCATCCTGCAGCTCGGCAAGCACCCGGAGATCCGCGCGCGCCTCGCCGCCGAGGCCGCCTCGGGCGCGGGAAGCTGGCCGCTCACGCTCGAGGCTCTCGAGAAGATGCCGGTCCTCGAAACGGTCTCGATGGAGGTCCGCCGCCTCGCCCCGGTCGTCTTCGTGGGATTCGGGAAGGCCCGCGAGACCTTCGAGTTCGGCGGCTACACGGTCCCGAAGGGCTGGGCAGTCCTGTGGGGGCTTCGCTCCTCCCACCTGCGCCCGGAGATCTACACGGCGCCGGAGGAATTCGATCCCGCCCGGTTCGCGCCGCCGCGCTCCGAGCAGCAGCGCCATCCCTGCGCGTTCGTCCCCAACGGCGCCGGCCCCGCGACCGGCCACAAGTGCGCGGGCTACGAGTATGCCCCGCTGCTGCTCCAGGTGTTCCTGGCCGAACTCTGCCGCGGCTACGACGTAGTACTCCAAGAGCCCCAGGACCTCGAGCGCAGCTGGAGCCGCGTCCCGCCGGAGCCGCGGGAAGGCCTGCGGGCCGTGGTGCGAAAGAAAAACTCGACGAGGGAGGCATCGTCATGATCCCGTTCTCGAAGCGAGCTCTCGCCTTCGTCCTCCTGGCCCTCGCGATCGCCGGGACTCTTCCGGCCGCCGAGGCGCCGGACGCCGCCACGGCCGCGAAGTTGAAGGACTTCGACGCGTGGATGAGCCAGACGCTCAAAGACTGGAACGTCCCGGGAATCGGCGTCGGGATCGTCGTCGGCGACAGGCTCGTCTTCGCGAAGGGGTACGGCTACCGCGACTACGGCGCGAAGCTGCCGTTCACGCCGAGCACGCTCTACCAGATCGCGTCCAACTCGAAACTCTTCACCGCCGTCGCGGCGGGCCTCCTCGTCGAGGAAGGCAAGCTGACCTGGGACAAACCGGTGCGCGAATCGGTCCCCGCGATCCACTTCTACAGCGACTACCTCGACCAGACCGTGACCCTGCGCGACATGCTCGGCCACCGCACGGGCATCACCCGCCACGACTCGATCTGGTACATGGCGCCGGACTCCCGCAAGGAGCTTTTCTCGAAGCTGAGATTCATGGAGCCGAAGGAGGCGCCGCGGACGGTTTTTCTCTACAACAACATGATGTACGCGGCGGCCGGATACTTGATCGAGCTCCAGTCGGGCAGGACCTGGGAGGACTTCGTCCGCGAGCGGATCTTCCAGCCGCTCGAGATGAGCCACTCGCTCTACACGATCGCCGACATGGTCAAGCAGCCGGATTACGGCGTCGCCTACACGGAGAAGCGCGACACCTTCGAGATCTACAAGATCCCCTACTACGAGGACACGGCCGGCATGGCGCCCGCGGGCGCGATCATCTCGAACCTCGAGGACATGTCCCACTGGCTGATCGCCCTGATGAACGACGGGAAGTACAAGGGAAAACAGGTCCTCCCGAGCTCGGTTCTCAAGGCGACGCTCCAGCCGGGGATCGCGCAGCCCAACACGCTGCCGGAGACCCGCGGATGGTGGGAGATCCTGAATACCTCCTACGGCATGGGCCGCTGGATCACGTCGTACCGCGGCCACCTGCTGGCCTACCACGGCGGCGACCTCGACGGGTTCCACTCTCAGGTTTCCTTCCTGCCGCAGGAGAAGATCGGGGTCCTCGTCGCCGTCATCGGCAACCACGCCGCGATCCTCTACAACCTGGTCAGCTACAACGTGTACGAGCGCCTCCTCGGGATGGACCAGACGCCGTGGAGCAAGCGCTACCTGGACATCCGCCTCAAGGGAAAGAAGGCCGGGACGGAATCGCGAACGAAGGCGGGGCTCGACCAGGTCAAGAATACGAGGCCCTCGCACGCGATCTCCGATTACGTCGGCGAGTACGAGCACCCGGCGTACGGTGTGCTGAAGATCGGGATGAAGGACGGCGCTCTTCTCTACGACTTCCACAAGATGGTCTTCCCGATGTCGCACTACCACTACGACCGCTTCGACACGCCCGACGACGAGCACTACGGAAAGTCTTCCGTCAATTTCCTGACCAACCCGCAGGGCGACGTCGACCGCGCCGTCATGTCGCTCGACGAGGCGGAGGCGACCTTCGTCCGCCGCGCCGAGAAGCTCGACCCGGCCGTCCTGAAGCAGCTCCCCGGGACCTACGAGACACCCACCGGAACGAAATTCCAGGTCGTGCTGAAAGAGGACGGAAGCCTCTTCCTCGCCTTCGTCGGCCAGCCGGAACGAAGGCTGATCCCTTACAAGGGCCTGAAGTTCCGGATCCCCGAGTTCTCCGACGTCGTCTGGGAGTTCGTCATGGAGGGAGGCCAGGTCAAGGCCCTCAAACAGCGCGACCCCTCCGGCGAATTCACCTTCCCCCGCCGGTAGGGGCGGGCCTTGCGCCCGCCCGCCTCCCGTGGCGGTCCTCGGCGCCGTGTTACCTTTTCCGCACTACAAAAAAGGGAGGACGCATGCCGCAGCCCGCACGCCGCGCTCTGGCCCCGTGGATGCTCCTGTTCTTTTCCTGGCCGCTCGCCGCCGCCGATGAAGTCAGGGTCGCCGCCGGAACCGTCGAGGAACAGCGCTACACCGACGCAAGCTTCGGCGGCCTGACCGTCGAGCTGCAATTGACCGGCGACGCCGTCAAGGACGTCAAGGCCCTCCGCACGAAGGTCAAGTCCGCCAGGGACGACCGCGGCACGAACCTCTACAAGCCCTCGAAGGAGGACCGGGCCGCCGATTTCCAGGACTTCTCCCCGAACACTCGGCCCGGCCCGAGCTTCAAGCTCTCGACCCCGCCGCGCGACGCCTCGACGATCGACGTCTCGGGCGAGGTCGAGCTCTTCATCCCGTCGCGCGATCCCGACACGAAGCTCACGGTGGAGGGCTTCCTGAACCGCCTCGACAAGCCGGTCGCGAGCCCCGCCCTGAAGGCCGCGAAGGCGGAGATCACGCCGCTCTCCGCCGCCGCCTACAAGGCCCGCCAGGCGGGCAACAAGCCGAAGAAGGAAGACATCATCGCGGAAGGCAAGAAGCACGGCGCGTCGGAGGAGGAGATCAAGCAGGCCCTCGCGATGATCGAGGCCTTCTCCTCGCTCGGGGGCGAGGAGCCGTCGGAAAACAGCGTGCTCCTCGAAACGAAGGACCCCGACGGGCGGATCATCTCGATCGACGTCGTCGGCGCCGACGGCAAGGATCTCCACTCCGGCAGCCGCGGCAGCCAGGGCGGGCGGGAGACCAAGCTGACGAAGATCGACCTCTCCTCGAAGCCCCCGGCGGACGCCGCACTGCTCGTGACGATGCGGACGAACAAGTCCGTCGTCACGGTGCCGGTGAACCTGAAGGGAGTGTCGCTGCCATGAAAGAAAACTTCACGCGTCACGCGCTCCTCGCCGCGAGCCTCGTCGCGGCCTGTCTCCCGGCGTTCGCGCAGGCGAAGAAGACCCAGGCGAAATCCTCCGGTCCCTCCGCCTCGTCGCCGGAATCCGCCGCCGCGCCGAAGATCGGCGTCGCGGTGGACTCGCTCCTCGACCGGCGGACGACGGGCGACTTCCCGTCGCCGTCCCTGACCGTCAACCTGAAACTCGACGGCGAGGACGCCGGCAAGGTCGCCTCGGCGCGCCCGCGCGCGACCCGCGCCGTGGACGACACCGGCAAGAGCCTGATCCCGGACCCCGCCGCGAAGGGGACGATGATGGGCTCGGACAGCTGGCAGCAGGCGGGCGAGTCCGGCCCGCCGGCGCTTCGCCTGGAGCTCTCCAGCCCGCCCCGCAAGGCGAAGACGCTGTCGTCTCTCGAAGGCGTCGTCGAGACCTACATGCCGTCGCGCGACCCCACTTCGACGGTGAAAGTGGACGGCGTCCTGTCGAAGAAGGACAAGCCGCCGTTCGCCGCGCCTGCGCTCGCCGCCCAGCGAATCCGCATCCAGGTGCTCTCCAAGGACGGGCTCGAGAAGCAGAAGAAGGCGGCCGAGGAAAAGAAGAAGGCCGAGGCCGCGAAGAAGAAGCAGAAGGCGGGAAAGAAGGAAGGGATGGAGGGAATGGCCGAGGCCATGGTGGAAGGCATGGCCGACGCCCTCGGCGGGATGTTCGAGAGGCTCTTCATGACGGCGGGGGAGAACGACCTGATCTTGAAGGTGGACGATCCCGGCAAGAAGCTCTTCGGCTTCGACCTCGCATCGCGCGACGGAAAGCCGATCACGACCTACGGCACGATGGAGATGGAGAGCTACCGGATCGTGAGGATCTTCGAGCCGATTCCGAAGGACGCCGTTCTCCTGGTCCGGCTCAAGACGCCGCGCTCCTTCGCGGAAGCGCCGTTCTCGCTCTCCAACGTGAAGCTTCCCTAGAGCGCCGCATCGTGATCCGGAGCGGCCAGATGCTTCTCCTCGCCGCGGCGCTTTCCGCCGGCGCGCAGTCGGGGCCCGCCCCGAGCGGCCGCTACGAAGACCTCGTCGCCTTCTTCCGGGAGTGGCGGGCCTTCCAGAAGCCGAAGCTCGTCGACGGCGTGCCGGACTACACCGCGCGGGCGATGGCGGCGCAGCGGGAGGAGCTCGGTTCGTGGCGCCGCCGCCTCGCCGCGATCGATCCGAAAGGATGGCCGATTCCGCGGCAGGTGGACTACTTCATCGTCCGCGCCGAGCTCGCGGGCCTCGACTTCGACCACCGGGTCCGGAAGTCCTGGGCGAACAATCCCGCCTTCTACGTCACGGTCTTTTCCGAGGAGAGCGATCAGCCCGCGCGCGAGGGCCCCTTCGCGGAAGGCGCCGTCGAGGCGTGGACGTACTCCTTCCCGCTCACGCCG
The DNA here is from genome assembly GCA_035259605.1 of Thermoanaerobaculia bacterium. Classification (GTDB taxonomy): domain Bacteria; phylum Acidobacteriota; class Thermoanaerobaculia; order UBA5066; family Gp7-AA6; genus JAWOLE01. The sequence continues at coordinate 3,202 of DATFWF010000076.1, read as the reverse complement.
GAATCCGCGGCGAAGATGGACGCCGGGATCCGCGCGATCCCCGGACTGCTCGCGCAGGCGAAGACGAACCTGACCGGCAACGGCCGCGATCTCTGGATTTACGGGGCGAAGAGCCTGCAGAGCCAGAGCGCCGGGCTCGGCGAGCTCGCGAAGAAAGCCGCCGGAGCGCCGGGCAGCCTCGTGGCCGACATCGAGAGGGCCAGGCGCGCGACCGAGGAGTTCGTCTCGTGGCTCAACGCGCAGGCGCCGTCGAAGACCGGGCCGTCGGGAATCGGGATCGAGAGCTACGACTGGTACCTGAAGAATGTCCAGCTCGTCCCGTACACGTGGCGGGAAGAGGTCGCCCTGATGGAGCGGGAGCTCGCCCGCTCCCACGCGCTCCTCGCGATGGAGGAGCAGAAGAACGCGAAACTGCCGCCGCAGGTCCCGGTCGGGAGCGCCGAGGAACACGCGCGGCGGTTCGGCGCCGCGGTTTCGGAGTACATGAGCTTCCTGCGCGACCGGGGAATCCTCGAGGTCCGCGACTTCATGGAGCCGGCCCTGCGCGCGAGGATCGGGAGCTTTCGCGCGGGTCCTCGCGAGTTCTTCACCGAGGTGGATTACCGCGATCCGGAGGTCATGCGCACGCACGGCTACCACTGGTTCGACAAGGCGTGGATGGAGAAGATGCCGCACGAGAGCCCGATCCGCCGCGGCCCGCTCCTCTACAACGTCTTCAACACGCGGACCGAGGGGCACGCCACCGGCTGGGAAGAGCTGATGATGCAGGCCGGGATGTTCGACGAGCGTCCCCGGTCCCGCGAGCTCGTCTACATCCTCGTCGCGGAGCGCGCGGCCCGCGCTCTGGGGGAGCTGAAGATGCACGCCAACCAGGCGAGCCTCGAGGAGGCCTCGGCGTACGCCTGCGCCAACACGCCGCGCGGGTGGCTGCGAATGGACGGGGCTCTCGTCCGCGCCGAGCAGCACCTCTACCTCCAGCAGCCCGGCTACGGGACGAGCTACCTGATCGGCAAGATCGAGATCGAGAAGCTCCTCGCCGAGCGGAAGCAGAAGGACGGCGACTCCTTCCGCATGAAACAGTTCATGGAGGAGTTCAACTCCGCCGGCCTCATCCCGGCTTCGCTCCTGCGCTGGGAGCTGACCGGGCGCCAGCCCGAAGAGCTGAAGCGCCTCCTGAACTGAACTCCCTCTCCCGGCGGGAGAGGGTCCGGGGTGAGGGTCACCGCGGGACTTCGCTTGATCAGTGGCTCGTCCGCGACAGCTTCCCATGCGGCCGCAGCACAAAATCGCACACCGGCGAGGCGCACGGAATGACCAGGCTCGCGAGCAGCTCCTCGGACTTCTCGAGCGGCGAGTCGCACAGCGGGCAGATGCCTTCGCGGATGCACCGGACGTATTCGGGATCCTCGCAGTCCAGCCCGGACCCGTGATCGTCCCCGTCGTTCGGAATCGGTGTGATCGTCTCGAAAACCATGGCCCGCGCTCCTTCGGTATGCCTCGAGGTTCCCGCGGGACCCTGGACAACTGGTGTCCGTCTTCGAAGCGACGCCGCTGGAGGGGATTACCCGCATAATGGGGACGAACAACCGCGCCGAATGAAAAAGCTGCTTCTCGTCGCCGCCCTTGCCGCGGCCGGCTGGTACGGCTACCGGTGGTTCGCCGACCGCGCGGCCTTCCAGGCCTACGAGAAGTTCGCCCACGCGTGGACCCGCGGCAACAAGGACGAGGCGATCCGGCACAGCGACAAGGCGGTCGCCGAGAACGCCCTCGAGCGCCAGAACCTCCGCGGCATGAGGAGCGGCTCGATCATGGAGGCGTTCCGCGGCGAGCGTTACGAGGTCGAATCGCGCAACGTCCTCCCCGACGGCGACGTGCAGCTCGAGGTCCGGCAGACAATCTCCTTCGATCCGCCCGGCGCGACGACGGGGATCGGCGGTGCGATGTGGACGACCATCCACCACTCCGCGAAGCTCCACCGGACGCCGGAGGGATGGAAGGTCGCCGCCTTCGAGGCGAAGTACCTCGACATGGGAGAGACCCGCCGCCGCTGAGACCGCGAGCTACGCGGCCGAACGCCGTCGCGCGCAGACGACGATCGGGACCGGGCAGAGGCGCGGATTCGCGAGGATCGGGGAGGCCGCGGGCGCGGCCTCCGTGCGGCCGGCTCCTCCGGCAATCGGGACGCCGGTAGGAAGGCCGGGCTTCGGCTTCTCCGCCGCGGGCTCCCGCGCCGGGCCGCTCGCCCCGGCGAGAATCGCCTTCCCGGCTGCGCAGTCACGCGTGAGCTCCCACGCTTGAACGGCGATCAACGTCAACGCCGACGCGAGGCTCCCGACCGGGATCGACCAGAGGAACATCTCAAGTGTCATGTTGCGACACGATGGAAACATCCCGCACCCATGGAATCCATTGGACGTTCGTCTTTCCCGACTTTCGTCTACCGACTTTCGTCCGGGGTCTGCCGGTGGGTCCGCTGCGATTGACCTCGCCGCGGGCCGGGAGCTATCCTTACGCGCAACCCGAATCTGGAGGGGCGCGCGGCGGGGGAGACGATCACGCTGTCGCTGGACGGAACCGTCCGCGCGACGGCGACGGACTCGACGTTTGCCTCGGGAGTCCCCGGAATCGTGATCCAGAACGGCTCGGCGACGTCCCTTCACCGCGCCGACAACTTCCTGGCCACCGTGCCGTAGGGGAGGGCTCGCTTCCCGGCATCCTGTACGATGCCGGCGCTCTTCCACTGCAGATGGCCGACGACGCCGACGTCGACACGACGATCAAGCTGGCGATCTACCGCGCGGTCGCGGAAACCGGACGAGTGCCCGACTCGGCCCGGGTCGCCGCGGCTTCCGGGTTCTCCGAGGCCGAGGTGCGATCCTCCTTCGCGCGCCTCCACGCCCGGCGGCTCCTCGTCCCCGAGCCGGGCGACCCGACGCGCATCCGGATGGCGCCTCCGTTCTCGGGGATCCCGACCGCGTTCCCGGTGGACGCGATCGAGAAGCGCTACTACGCCAACTGCGTCTGGGATGCCTACGGAATTCCGGCGGCGCTCCACGCGGACGCGGTCATCCCCGCGTCCGACGCCTTCACCGGCGAGCCGCTGACACTGGAGGTGCGGGGCGGGCAACCGGTCCCGCTCCCGTACGTCGCGCACTTCGCCGTTCCCGCCGCGCGGTGGTGGGAGGACATCGTCTACACCTGA
>DATFWF010000075.1:0-7492 GCA_035259605.1 Thermoanaerobaculia bacterium | reverse complement strand
CCCAAGATCGAGACGGAGAGGCCGGTCAAGCCCACCCGGCTGGCGGCGCAGGAATTCGAGCAGAGCCTGGTTCGCTGGGACTACGGCCCGGAGGGCGGGGTCCTGGAGGACGGAGCGGCGGAGCCGGCCGCCGAGGAGTCGACGGCGGAGGAAGAAGCCCGGGTCTAGGCTCCCCATCCGGCGCCGATGAAACCCCGCATCGTTCTGGGTGTCAGCGGCGGCATCGCGGCGTACAAGGCCGCGGAACTGCTCCGGCGGCTGACCGAGCGCGGCGCCGAGGTCCAGGTCGTGATGACCCGCGGCGCCCGCGAGTTCGTCGCGCCGCTGACCTTCGCCACGCTGTCGCGCCGGCCCGTCCACACGGAAGTCTGGGGCGACGGGAACACGCCTGCCGTCAACCACGTCGAGCTCGCCGACTGGGCCGAACTCCTGCTGATCGCCCCGGCCACCGCGCACACGATCGGCAAGCTCGCGCGCGGGCTGGCCGATGATTTCCTCTCGACGTACTTCCTCGCGCACCGAGGTCCGGTGCTCCTCGCCCCGGCCATGGAGACGGCGATGTGGGAAAGTCCCGCGGTCTCCGAGAACATCCGGTCGCTGACCGCACGGGGCATTCGCCTGATCGGCCCGGCCGCCGGCGCCCTGGCCTCGGGCCACGAGGGCGTCGGCCGCATGGCGGAGCCCGACGCGATCGCGGCGGAAACGTGGGCGATCCTCGAGCGGGGACGGGACCTCGCCGGATTGCGCCTGCTGGTCACGGCGGGGCCGACGCGCGAGCCGGTAGACCCGGTCCGCTTTCTCTCCAACCGTTCGAGCGGAAAGATGGGGTACGCCCTGGCGGAAGCGGGTCGCGACCGCGGCGCGGACGTCACTCTTCTCGCCGGCCCGAGCGATTTGCCACGTCCGCAAGGCGTCCGCATCGAGCGTTTCGAGACGGCCGCGGACCTGCACGGCTTCCTCGTCCGGGAGTTTCCCGAGTGCGACGGCCTGGCGATGGCCGCCGCCGTCGCCGACTTCATCCCGCAGGAAAGCGCGGAGCGCCTGCACCGCGAAGACGGCGACCGGTCCATTCGCCTCGCTGCCGGCCGCGACATCCTCGCGAGCCTGGCGCCGCTCCGGCGCGGCCAGACCGTCATCGCCTTCGCCGCGGAGACGCAAGACCTCGAGGCACGCGCCCTGCGAAAGCTCGAGGCGAAGGGCGCCGATCTGATCGTCGTCAACGACGTCGGCCGTCCCGGGATCGGCTTCGACGCCGACGAGAACGAGGTCGTGATCCTCACTCGCGAAGGCGTCCGGGAGTCCGTCTCCCGCCGCCCCAAGCGCGAAGTCGCCGACAAGATCTGGGACGCTTTCCTCGCGGCGCGTTCCGTGCCTTCCCCCTCTCCCCGCCGGAGAGGGTAGGGGTGAGGGGCATCTTTTCACCTCGGTTTAGACTCGGTTCGTGAATTCGCAAAGAGACGACCTCGAATACTTCCGCGACCTCGGCGTCACCGACCTCTACCTCGACGCGCCTCCCGCCCCCGCCGCCCTCGTCCCCGGCTCCTTCAAGGACCTGAAGTCCCTGGAAAAGTTCATCGCCGGCTGCCCGCGCTGCAAGCTCTCGAAGCACCGCACCAACATCGTCTTCGGCCAGGGCAACCCGAAGGCCGACCTGATGTTCGTCGGCGAGGCGCCCGGAGCCGAAGAGGACGAGCAGGGCCTCGCCTTCGTCGGGCGCGCCGGCCAGCTCCTGACCAAGATCATCGAGGCGATGGGCAGGAAGCGTGAGGACGTGTGGATCTGCAATGTCTTGAAATGCCGCCCTCCCAACAACCGCAACCCGGAATCCGACGAGGTCGATTCCTGCCGGCCGTTCCTCGAGGAGCAGATCCGTCTAATCTCTCCGAAGGTCATCGTGACGCTCGGGACTTTCGCGGCGCAGGCGCTCCTGGAGACGGATGAGCCGATCGGGAGAATGAGGGGACGGTGGCGGACCGCCCACGGCGCGCGGGTCATGCCGACGTTCCACCCGGCATTCCTGCTGCGCTCGCCCGAGCGCAAGAAGGACGTCTGGGAGGACATGAAGCTCGTCCGCGATTACCTCGCCCAGAAATGAAACGGGCGGCCGGAGCCGCCCGCCGACGAGCCATCCGGACCGATTTAATTCGTGACGGTGAATCCCCGGCTGGTGAGCACCGTCCGAACGGCGTCGACCTCGGCTGAGGTGTAGCCGAGATTGATGGCCGCCGTGACGAGCGCGTTGGCCGCGGTATTGAATGACGCGTTCGCCGGGATCAGGAAGTGCATCTGGAGGATCGCCCTATCGGCCCTGGTCGCTCCGATCGCACCCTGGATGGTCCAGAGTGCTGCCGACCAGATCTCGCCGTCCGCGTGGACCTCTCCGACCACATCCTGGGGATAGTGCTTCGTGCCGTCCAGGCGCCGGAGGCATGGCGGGTTGGTCGAGCTGTAGGACGTCGCGTCCCACTCGGCCAGGCAGGCATCCTGGAACCCTCCGGAGAACTGCGCTCCGATCGTGCCGGCCCAGTAATCTCCGAACCCCTCGCCCATGGCTCCCGCTTCGGCCGAGGAGCCGAAGCCGGGCACGATGTTGTCCTGGATCGAGTGGCCGTACTCGTGCACGATGACGTCGGCGTCCTCGGCGTCATCCACGCCGCCGGTGCCGTAGGTGATGTCCTTCTTGCCCGGATCGTAGAACGAGTTGTCCCCCTTGTAGCGGTTGACGCTGAACACCTGCTGACGGTTGTTGACGTTGTTGAAGCCGAGCGACTGAATGTAGCGCTGGGCGTAGTCGATGTAGTAGTAGGCCATCGTCTCGCTGAAGCCGTCGTTGCTCCGGTCGAAGAGGAAATCGTTCGACGCGGACTTGGCGCGCTTCTTCGTCTCGCTGCTCGAGGCGTACGTTCCATCCAGGAAACCGTTGCCGGCGAGCCCCTGGAGGGTCACGATCGAGTAGGCGCTCGAGGGAACGGCGGATGCGGAGTCCTTCAGGTCGGTCAGGGTGTTGTCGTGGGTCGCGACGACCGCGTTGACCCGGAAGACCTGCCCGGTGTTGACGTAGCGGTTGATGTCCTCCGGCGCCGACAGCAGCTCTCCGCTCCCGGCGTCCACGAAGACGCGCCACGTCGGTCCGGAGGTCGACAGGGTCACTTCCCAGGCCAGGGCGGCTCCGCCCTCGCCGGCCCGGATGGTCAGAGACGCCGAGGCAGAGGTCCGCTCATCGGCTTCCTCCTCGTCCGGCGGAACCGCCGCCCGCGCGATCCGCAGCGCGTCCCGAGCCCGCAGCGCCGGCTCGACCGACACTGCGATGTCCGGCACGGACGTGTTGGCGACCGCCACGATCTCACCCTTCGCGTTGAAGGAGACCTTGACCTCGGCTCCCTCGACGGGAACGCCGCGGTGGCTCTGAACGAACCGGAAGGTTCGGCCGATCAGGCTCTCCTGCGCGGATGCCAGGGAGAGCTCCGCTCCCGACCTGGAAAGCCGGAAGAGGGCGGCATTCTCGCCGAGAAACGCACGGGCGCGCTCCTCCGAAATCTCGGGCGACGCGGCCGAGAGCCGTCCGAAAAGGCTCCCCGGGGCTCCCGAGCGGTTCCAGTGAACCGCCGGCGCCTCGGGAAGGCGCTCGACGAAAGCCGCCCAAGCCGGCACGACCGCTGCCGCGGGACCCGCGACCGAGTGCTGTGGAGCGACCGGCGCGCTCCGGAGCTTGTGGCCGACCTGGGGAAGATCCGGCGACGCGCTCGCCGCCTGGGAAGGGACGCCGGAGAGGAAGAAAAGGGCTACCAGGAGCGCGAATAGACCCCTGCTGAACGTCCAACAAGCACGCATACAGCCCTCCTACTGCCGGGAGACACTAAGCCCCGTTCCGGCTGGTGTCAACGGAGGCGCTAAAGGAATAGCCCGGGCGGCGCGAGAGACGCCGCCCGGAAGCCCTACGGCGTGATGGCCCCGAAGATGGGGAAATGGCTCGCGGCGCCCATGAAGAAGAGCATCGGGATCGAGAGCCACGCGTTCGTTCGCGAGGCGAGGAACGCTCGCCGGGCCCACTTCGGCATGTCAGCGGGGGCGGGCGCGCCGGACTCCGCCGTGGCTTTCGTCGCCGCGATGATCTTCTGCTGGAGCGGCCAGATGATCATCCAGACGTTCATGAACATGATGTAACCGATCCCGCCGCCGATCGCGATCGAGGTCGTCCGGCTCGACCCGCCATTGTGCATGTATGCGACCGCGCCCCACGAGACCAGCAGGACGAGGACCGCGACGACCACGGCCAGGACCCGTCCATCCTTCAGCGGACCGCCGGCGACGGACATCCGGAGGAGCGCCGCGACGATCAGCCACGCGACCGTCCACGCGATCAGCCACCACACGATCCGGATGGAGATCTTCTCCGTGCCGAGCAGCATCATGTAATACACGAACCCGAAGAAGAACGTCCAGACCGCGCCCCAGCGGAACCAGTAAAGCGCCTTCGGCATGAGGTTTGGAACGACCTTCCCCTTGGTGGTGGCGTCGAGCTCTTTCATGAAGTTGACGTTGACGAGGTTGAAGAAATACAGCAGGCCGATCCAGGTGATGCCCGCAAGGAAGTGACCCCACCGGAGAAGGAACAGGACGTTCGTCTGCCAGTCTTGAGGCCAGGTCATGGTTTCCCCTCCCTATCGAAGCTTCTTCGCTGCCGCATTCTGTCACGGCGTGAGAGCCGCTCGATGCGCTCCTTGTGGCGAAGCGCGGTGCCCCTCGCCCCGGCCCTCTCCCGCCCGGAGAGGGAGCAGCCACTCGCGTGGCCGGGTGTCCTACAATGGATTCTTCCGGCCCGGGATTGCAAGCGGGTCCGAGGTGGATCCGGCCCGGCGCCGAAGGGAAAACATGAGCCTGTCGTCCTTCAGAGGGCTGGCCCTCGCGGCCGCCTTTCTCCTGCTCTCGACGGCGTGCCGCAAATCGCTCGCCGCGCCGCGCGCGGCCGCGGCGTCGGGATCGTCCGCGGCGGAGGAGCCGGCGCGAGAGCCGTCGCCCGCCGCGCCGGCCAGCCCCGATTCGGCCGGCTATCCCTTCAGCCGCGCGGAGAGGAAGGCGGTCGAGGAATTCCTGGGCCGCCATCCCGACCTGCGCCTCGCGAAGGACAGCGACCGCGAAGAGCCGTCCGGCTCCGATGGGGACGTGCGCAAGCTCTACGGCGTCTACCACCCGTACTTCGTGCGCGGCGACCTGAACGACGACGGGATCCTCGACTTCGTCCTCGCGTTCGTGCGTCGCGACTCCTCGCGCGGCACGCCCTGGTTCTCGGTCGTCGTCTTCACCGGGAAGCAGGAGCGCGGCGATTCCGGGTTCTCCGCGGGAAGCTTCATCGAGCGCGACGTCTCGCTCTCGCGCGGCGACCTCTCCGTGGACCGCGACGCCGTCCTGATAACGCCCGACCTCGCTGACGAGGCGGTTCGGCGCTACCGCTGGGACCCGATGCGCCGCTCCTACATCTTCGTGCGCGACGACGCCGACGACGACGACACCCCGGTGCCCTCCCGCACTTAGAAGAATCGGGTGATCGAGCGATCGAGCCATCGGGTGATCGAAGAGGAGCCCGAAATCACCCGATCACCCGATCACCGGATCACCCGATCCCGCGTCATCCTGGTCGCCCTGCCGCTGCCGATCCGCCGCAATTTCTCGTATCGGGTGCCGGGTTCGGTCGCGGTTCCGCCGCCGGGGACGCGAGTCCGGGTCCCGTTCGGGGAGCGCGCGCTGACCGGCGTCGTCGTGGCCCAGGGGGAGCAGGAGACCGCCGGGCTCCGCGACATCCTCGAGGTCCTCGACGAGGAGCCGGTGTGCCCGCCCGAGCTCCTCGCGACAGCCGAGAAGGTCGCCCGGCGCTTCTTCGCCGCGACCGGAGAGGTCTTGAAGAGCGCGCTCCCGGCGCGCCTGCCGGCAGCCGGGGCGGCCCGCTACCGGATCACGGAGAAGGGCGCGCTCGCGCGGGCGGAAGGGGTCGAAGGAGAGATCCTCGACCGGCTGCGGTCGGGTGAAGCGGTGCGGTTGGGCGAGCTTCCGGTCACGTCCCGCCAGGAAGCGCTTCGCTCCCTGGAAGAGCGCGGCCTCGTGCGCGTCGTCTCCGCGGCCCGCCAGCGAAAGCCGAGAACGGAAAAAGCGTTCGCGCCCGGCGCCGTGGACCGGAGGGCGGAAGCGCTCGGAAAGAGCCGCCGCGGCCGGGAGGTGCTCGACTACCTCGAATCCGTCGGGCGTCCGGCGACGGCAGCCGAGATCCGCCTCCACACGGGCGCGGGGCCCGCCGTTCTCCGGAGCCTGGCCGCGCGGGGAGCGCTCCGGGTTTTCGAGCAGGCCAGGCGTCCCGAGGACGCTCCCTCGGTCCCGCCGCGGCCTTCTTTCCGCCTCACGGACGAGCAGGAAGCCGCGCTCTCGGAGATCCGGGAGGCGATTGCCCGCCGTGCTCCCTTTACGGCGCTCCTCCAGGGAGTGACCGGCAGCGGCAAGACCGAGGTCTACCTGAGATCCATCTCGGCCGCCCTGGAGGCCGGGCGCGGCTCGATCTGGCTCGTCCCCGAGATCGCGCTGACGCCGGTCTTCGCGCGCGAGCTGCTGCGCCAGTTCGGAGACCAGGCCGCGGTCCTCCACTCGGCGCAGTCCGAGCGCGAGCGCGGGGAGGCGTGGGACCGGGTCCGGGCCGGCGCGGCGCGGATCGTCATCGGGCCCCGGTCCGCGGTCTTCGCGCCGGTCGCCGATCCGGGACTCTTCCTCGTGGACGAGGAGCAGGACGGTTCCTACAAGCAGCGCGACTCCCCGCGCTACGACGCCCGCGACGTCGCGGCGCTTCGCGCGAAGGCGGCGGGAGCGACGCTCGTCTTCGGATCGGCGACTCCCTCGATGGAGGCGTGGCAGGCGGCGCGCGACGGGCGCGTGAAGCTCCTCCGCTTGACGTCCCGGATCGACGCCCGGCCGCTGCCGGATGTCGCGATCGTGGACCTCCGGAGGGAGCCGGCGCGTCCCGAGGAGAAAGGCGTCCCGCTCTTCTCCCGGCCTCTCGTCGAGCGCCTGCGCGAGGTCTTCGCGCGAGGCGAGCAGGCGATCGTGCTCCAGCCCAGAAGGGGCTTCGCGCCGTTTCTGCTCTGCCGCGAGTGCGGATACGACTTCCGCTGCAGCCGGTGCAGCGTCTGCCGGACGGTGCACGACCGGGGGAGGAACCTGGTCTGTCACTACTGCGGCGAGCGCGTCCCGCGGCCGCTGCGTTGTCCCGAGTGCGGCGGCGCGGTGCTCGAAGCGATCGGCGCCGGGACGGAGCGCGTGGCGGACCGGTTCGCGGAGCTCTTCCCGGGAGTCTCCTACGTCGTGCTCGACCGCGACTCGGCCCGGCGCCGGGGACCGGCCGCCGTCATCGAAGAGGTCCTCTCGGGCCGCGCGTCCTGCCTGATCGGGACGCAGATGGTGGCGAAGGGGCACGACTTTCCCGGCGTGACGGCGGTCGGCGTCCTCTCGGCGG
>DATFWF010000074.1:0-38034 GCA_035259605.1 Thermoanaerobaculia bacterium | reverse complement strand
TGACCCGGGAGCTCTCCCCGGTCCTGACCGCCCTGATGGTCACGGGGCGGGTGGGCAGCGCGATGGCCGCGGAGCTGGGGACGATGCGCGTGACCGAGCAGATCGACGCCCTGACCTCGCTCGCGACCGAGCCGATCCAGTACCTCATGGTCCCCCGCGTCGCGGCCTCGATCCTGATGCTGCCTCTGCTCGTCATCATGGGGGACGTCGTGGGGATCTACGGCGGCTACCTCGTCGCGGTCCAGCTTCTCGGCGCCAATCCCGTGGCCTACATCGACAACTCGTTCCAGTTCCTCCACGTGGGCGACGACGTCGTCTCGGGGGTCGTCAAGGCCGCGGTGTTCGGCCTGATCTTCTCTCTGATCGCGTGCGTCCGCGGTTACTACACGACCGGCGGGGCCGAGGGAGTCGGCCGGGCGACGACGCGCGCCGTCGTGTCCGGCAGCCTGTCGGTCCTCGTGGCCGACTTCTTCCTGACGAAGCTCCTGTTCTGAGCGCCGATGGAAGCCGCAGCGAAAGCGACCCCGGCGGGCCCGATGCTCCAGGCCGAGGACCTGCACAAGTCCTTCGGCTCGAAGGTCGTCCTCGACGGAATCTCCTTCTCGCTCGCGAAGGGCGAGTCGCTGGTCGTCGTCGGGCCCTCGGGCACCGGCAAGAGCGTGCTCCTCAAGCACCTGATCGGCCTGGTGCGCCCCGACTCGGGGAAGGTCTTCGTCGCCGGCGAGGACCTCTGGGCGCTGTCGAACCTGGAGCGCAACCGCGCCCGCAAGCGCTTCGGCATGTCCTTCCAGGAAGGGGCGCTCTTCGATTCGATGTCGGTCTTCGACAACATCGCGTTCCCGCTGCGGCGCTCGGGGCGGCCGCCGCGGGAGGTCAGGGCCCGCGTGAAGGAGTGCCTGGAGATCGTCCACCTGCCCAACGTCGAGGACAAGAGGCCGTCGGAGCTGTCCGGTGGAATGCGGCGGCGCGTCGGGTTCGCCCGGGCCATCGCCCACGAGCCGGAGATCCTGCTGTTCGACGAGCCCAACACGGGGCTCGATCCCATCATGACCGACATCATCGACGAGGTGATCCTGGAGATGCGCGAGCGCATGAAGCCCACGATCGTCACGATCACCCACCACATCGAGAGCGCGAAGAAGATCGGGGACCGGGTCGCGCTGCTCTTCGGCGGCAAGCTCCTCTACGACGCTCCGCCGGAGCAGTTCTTGCAGGCGAGCGACCCGGCGGTGCGCCAGTTCGTCGAGGGGAAAGCGCAGGGCCCGCTGACGCGGGATCTGGAGATGTCTGTCCGATAATCGGACCCGACCGGTTCTTTTTCGGAGGGGAGCCATGAGCACAGCGGCGAAGGTTGGCGGGTTTTTCCTGGTGGTCCTGGTCCTGGCGGGCCTCCTGATCTGGAGGATCGAGGATCTGCGGATCGGGCGCGGACCGGCCAAGAAGGTCTCCGTGGAGTTCAAGGACGTCGCGGGGCTCGACGCGAAATCCACGGTCCGCCTCGCGGGTGTGCGCGTCGGCAAGGTCGCCCGGATCCGGCTGACTCCCGACGGCAGGGCGATCATCGACATGGACCTCGACCACGACGTCGAGCTGCGGCAGGGAGCGTCCGCGTCGATCGCCAACCTGGGTCTCCTCGGCGAGAAGTACGTCGAGCTCGTGCCCGGACCCGTCGGCGCGCCGGAGCTTCCCGAGGGGACGGTGCTCAAGGGCGACGTCCCGGTCAGCTTCGACCAGATCACGAAGCTCGCCCGCGACATCGAGGTGGACGTCAAGGACATCACGAAGAACCTGAACAAGTCGCTCGGAGGCCCCCAGGGCGAGGAGCGCCTGCGGACGATCATCGACAACATCAAGATCATCACCGAGGACCTGCGGCTCCTCGTCGCCTCCAACCGGGGCAACGTGGACGCCTCGATCGCGAACCTCCGCGAGTTCTCCGAGGGCATGACCCAGCTCGTGGCCCGCATCGACAAGCTCGTCGCTTCCAACAGCGGGAACGTGACGCAGGGGATCGCCAACATCAAGGACGTCTCCGGCAAGCTCGAGACGACCGCCGACAACCTGAACCAGATCACCGGGAAGATCAAGTCGGGCGAGGGGACGGTCGGCAAGCTGGTCGAGAGCGAAGAGACCCACAAGAACCTCAACGACGCGCTGGTCGCCGTCAAGGAGGGCGTCAACAGCCTCGACAAGGCGCTGGGCGCGGTGGGCCGGACGCGCTTCGACCTGGGCGTGCGCTCCGCGTACCTGACCCGCTTCTCGAAAGCCAAGGGATCCTTTTCGCTGGACGTGTTCCCGCCGGAGTCGCCCCGGTTCTACCGCGTCGAGCTGACGACCCAACCCTTCGGCCGGCGCGTGGATTCGACGACGATCGAGAGGACGACGTTCCCCGACGGCCACGTCGAGGTCAAGACGACCGACGAGACGGAGCTGAAGGACGAGCTCGCGATCACCGCGCTCCTCGGCTACAAGTACAACGACTGGGCGATCCGCGCCGGGCTGATCGAGGGGCGCGGCGGCGCCGGCCTGGACTACAAGCTGCTCAAGGACCGGCTCCAGTTCTCCGCCGACATCTGGGACTTCAACCGCCCCAACTTCTCCGCCCACGCCGCGTTCACGGGCAAGTATTTCTTCTCTCCCTCCGTCTACGTGCAGGGAGGCTGGGACGACCTGTTGAACCACTCCCGCCAGGCCGACTCGGTCTTCGTCGGAGCGGGACTGCGATGGAACGACGACGACATCAAGTACCTTCTGGGGACGCTGCCGGTCCGGCGGTGACGCGCTCGAGCGGTTAGGCGTGCCCCGCGTCTCCTCGGTCTTCGCCTGCCAGTCCTGCGGGGCTTCTTCGCCCAAGTGGCTGGGCCGCTGCCCGGAATGCGGCGAGTGGAACACGTACGTCGAGGAGCTCGAGGGCGCGCGGGGAGCGCCTGCTCCGGAGGCCGCCGCGCCCGCCCCGATGGCCGGCGAGCCCGGAGAATCCTTCTCGCGGACCTCGACCGGGCTGCCGGGGCTCGACCGCGTGCTCGGCGGGGGGCTCGTCTCCGGGTCGGTCGTGCTCCTCGGCGGTGAGCCGGGGATCGGCAAGTCGACGTTCCTCCTCCAGGCGGCCCGCGCGCTCGCGGCCGGAGGCGCGGGCGAAGTCCTCTACGCGACCGCAGAAGAGTCGGCGGCGCAGGTGAGGATGCGCGGCGACCGGCTCGGCGTGCGCGAGGAGTCCCTCCTGTTGCTGGCCGAGACGGACATTGGCAACGTCGTCGCCGCCGCGGAGAGGCGCCCTCCGGCGCTGCTGATCGTGGACTCGGTCCAGGCCGTTCGCGAATCGGCGCTCTCCTCGGCCGCCGGGACGGTCACGCAGGTCCGCGAGTGCGCCGCGGCTCTCCAGCGGTTCGCCAAGAAGCGCGGCGTCCCGGCCATCCTGATCGGGCACGTCACCAAGGACGGAAGCCTCGCGGGTCCGAAATCGCTCGAGCACCTCGTGGACACGGTCCTGACGCTGGAAGGAGAGAGGACCTCACTCCGCCGGGTCCTGCGCGCGACGAAGAACCGCTTCGGCGCGGTGGATGAGCTCGCGCTCTACGACATGACCGGCGAGGGAATGGCGGAGATCGCGAATCCCTCGGCGGCCCTGCTGGCGGAACGGCGCACCGGGCTGCCCGGCAGCGCCGTCACGGCGACGAGGGAGGGGACCCGCTGCCTCCTCGTGGAGATCCAGGCTCTCGTCGGCCCCGCTTCGGCGGGCTCGCCCCGCCGCGTCGCGATCGGCTTCGACCCGGGAAGGCTCGCCCTGCTGCTCGCGGTCCTGGAAGGCGCCGGGCTTCCGCTCTCCTCGCGCGAGGTCTTCATCTCCTGCGCCGGCGGGCTTTCGGCCGCCGAGCCCGCCGCCGACCTGGCCGCCGTCGCGGCGCTCGCCTCCTCGGCGCGTGGAAGACCGGTTCCTCCGGACGCGGTCTGCTTCGGGGAGATCGGATTGCTCGGCGAGGTTCGCCGGGTCCCCGCGGCCGCCGCCCGCCTCAAGGAGGCCGCGGCGATGGGATTTTCGGCGATCTACCTCCCCTCGGGCGACGCCGGCGAGGCCGCGCGGTTCCAGGACTTGAAAATCTGCCCGGTCGACCGCGTGGCCGCGTTCATCCGGGAGCTGTTCGCCTGAGATTCGCCCGAGAGGAGCCCGGGCGGATGCTCAGGGCTCCATCGGCTCCAGGGAGACGGCGATCCGCATCGGCGCCGGGCCGGGGGAATCCGACGGGTAGATCGTCACGAGGGTGAGCGGACCGCCCGAAGCGGAGGCGAGGTCGAAACGCTCCCGCTCGACCACGCGCCTGCGGATGACCCGATAGCCTCGCAGGCCCGAGGGGGTCGCCAGGCGCACCCTGTCGTTGAGCCTCAGGCTCGCGACCGCATCGCCGCAGTCGCCGCGGGGGATCGCGATCACCGACGGCGCGTCGTCCCGCTCATTGCCCGGGAGCGAGGTGCCCGGAACGTGGCCCGCGCCGCGAGCCAGCGTCCTCGCGCCGATCCCCTCGTAGACCGGAGCCTCGACGGAGAGCCGGGGGACGTGGATCGTGGCGACCATTCCGCCGTCCGCGACCCGGGCGATGGCGCGGGCGGAGGCGCTCGGAGACTTCGCCGCGGAGCGCTGCTCTTTCGGGACGCCGGTCCCGGCGAACGCCGCCGAAAAGAGCATCGCGCATCCGAGGCCGAGGCAGGCGAGCGCCGGGCCGAGCTTCCTGGTTTTCATGATTTTTTTCGCGCGGACAGCCCGACGCCCGGCCCCGCCCGAAGGCGAGAACCGGGCGCAGGAGTCCAGTTCGGATCTACCGGGTCTTCCGGCCGACGAAAAGGCCGGCCGCCACCAGGGCAAGACCGAAGAGCGCGAGGCGCGGCGAGGACGAAGCCGTCTTCGGAAGCGCCGGCTCGGCCGGGGCGGCCGGAGCGGGCGCCGGAGGCGGAACGTAGGCCGGAGCGGGGGCGGGTTCCGGAGGCGGAGCGGCGGGGGCCGGGGCCGGCGCCGGAGCGGTCGCCATCGTGGATGTCGTCGAGCTGGTGGTGTTCTCGGCGATGGTCGTGGTCGCCGTCGTGCGGAAGCCCACTTCCTTGCGATCGATGACCTCACCGCTGACGTTGAGCGCGACGATGGCGATCCTGTGAGTCCCCATCGGGACGTTCTCGAGCACCGTGGTGTTGCTCTCGGTCCCCTTCAGCGTGGCGACTCGGGTGTTGTCGAGGAAGATCTCGAAGCGCGGCTGCGGGAAGTTGGCGTCGCCGAACTTCGTCCCCTGGCCGACTCCGAAGAGGTTGTGGTTGTAGTCCACCGCGACCCGCACCGAGCTTCCGGAGATCGTGGCGCCCTCCGCGGGCTCTACGAGCTTCAGCCTCAGCGTGTTCTTGGTGGGACCTCCGGTATTGGGATCGGCGTTCTGCGCCAGGGCAGCGCCGGCAAAGGCGAAGATGGCGATTACGGCGATGAGTCCCGAGATTCTCCTGCGCATAATCTCTCCTTCCTGTGAAAGGGTCGGCGCTCGTCAAGCGTCGCCGATCACTCCGGAGTAGCAAAGCGCGGGCCAACTACACTTTGGGAGTTGCCCGCGCGTCCGTCGGACGAGGAGGGAACAATCGGGAGGCCGCCCCGATTCCCGGAAACCCGGGCGGTGAGTTTTTTACTCGATGTAGGTGGGGAGGGAGTCGGTGAGGGTCCGGTAGGCCTCGAGATACTTTTCCCGGGTCGTCCGGACGACGCCTTCGGGCAGGCGAGGCGCCGGAGGCCGCCGGTCCCATCCCGTCGAGTCCAGCCAGTCGCGGACAAATTGCTTGTCCAGCGAATGCGGGCTGTGGCCGGGCTTGTAGGCGGCGGAATCCCAGTAGCGCGAGGAGTCCGGCGTGAACGCCTCGTCGATCCAGACGATGCGGCCGTCGAGCCGGCCGAACTCGAGTTTCGTGTCGGCCAGGATGAGGCCGCGGCCGGCGGCGTAGTCCCGGGCGCGGCAGTAGAGGTCGAGGGTCAGGTCTCTCAACTTCTCCGCCTCTTCCTTGCCGATGGCGTTGGCCATGAAGTCGAAGGAAACGTTCTCGTCGTGCCCGCGCTCGCTCTTGGTGGCGGGCGTGAAGATCGGCTGGGAGAGCCGGTCGGCCTCGACGAGGCCGGCGGGCAGGCGCACCCCGCAGACTGCCTTCGTCTTCCGGTACTCGGCCCACCCGGAGCCGGCGATGTAGCCGCGGGCCACGCACTCGAAGGGGATGACCTCGGCCTTGCGGACGATGACCGAGCGGCCGGCCAGCGTCGCCCGGTCCGGCTGGAGCGGCTCGGGGAATTGCTCGACCTCCGTTTCGATCAAGTGGTTCTCCACGTCCTCGAACCTGCGGAACCAGAAGTTGGAGAGCTGCGTGAGGATCTTGCCCTTGTCGGGGACGCCGGGGGAGAGGACGCAGTCGAAGGCCGAGATCCGGTCGCTCGCCACGAGCAGCAGGCTGTCGCCGAGGTCGTAGAGCTCTCGGACTTTTCCGCGGCGCGAGAGGCGTGCGCCGGAGAGGTGCGTGTCGACGATGGCCGGCATCAACGCGCGCGACATTAACAGAAATCGGAATCGCAGTTCCGCAATCCGGAACCGGCGGCCTCTCTGCTATCGTTCGCCCCCATGCGTCTGACAATTCAGGACCAGTCGCCCTCCCCGACGGGACGGCGCCTCTCTGTTGCGTTTCTCCACGAAGGGAAAGACCCCGCCGCGTCGGCACCGCCGGCCGTGCGGGAGGAGCTCCGGCAGGCCTGCCGCGCTTCCGGCTTCGGAGGGCGCGACAAGGAAGTCGCGGGCGCCCTGACGGAGCGCGGCGGCTGGGTCCTGGTGGGCCTGGGCCCCGCCGGCACGCCCCCGGGGAAAGTCCGGAGAGCGCTCCGGCGAGCGATCAAGGACGCGCTGCGGCAGCCGGGCCGGGGACTCCTCCTCGCCTTCGGCGACGGGATCTCGCCCGCGCGGATGCGCGCGATGCTGCGGGAGATCGCGCAGGGCGACTACCGGTTCCAGCGCTACAAGTCCTCGACGCCCCCCGCGAAGAGTCCGGCGCCCGCCTCCGCGATCGTGATTCCACCGCCCTCGATTCCGGCCCGCCAGCTCCAGGACGCGGCCGCGGAGGCGCTGGCGCTGGCGGGGATCGTGGGGTGGGCGCGCGACCTGGGCAACACGCCGGGCAACGACCTCGGTCCCTCCGACCTCGCGCGCGAGATCCGGAGCGCCGCGCGGCGCGACGGCCTGCGGCTGCGCGTCCTCGGCAAGAAGGAGATCGAGCGAGAGAGGATGGGCGGGCTCCTCGCCGTCAACGCGGGAAGCGTTCGGCCCCCGGTCTTCCTGATCGGGGAGTACCGGCCGCGCGGCGCCAGAGGGACAGCGGTCCTCGTCGGCAAGGGGATTACGTTCGACTCCGGCGGCATCTCCATCAAGCCGGCCGCCTCGATGGGCGAGATGAAGTACGACATGATGGGCGCGGCGACCGCGTTCGCCTGCCTGCGTGCCGCGGCGAAGCTGAAGCTGCCGGTCCGCGTCGTGGCGCTTGCCCCGGTCACCGAGAACCTCCCCAGCGGATCCGCCTGCCGGCCCGGCGACATCCTGCGGATGCGAAACGGAAAGACCGTCGAGGTGGACAACACCGACGCCGAGGGGCGGCTGATCCTGGCCGACGCGCTCTCCTACGCCGAGAAGTTCCGCCCGGACGTCCTGCTCGATTACGCGACGCTGACGGGCGCGGTGCTCATCGCTCTGGGCCACGAGTGCGCCGGGCTGATGACGCCGGACGAGGACCTGGCGCGGGAGATCGCCGCGGCCGGCGAGGCGACGAGCGAGCGCGTCTGGCGCCTCCCGGTCTGGCCGGACTACCGCGACAACCTCAAATCCGAGTGGGCCGACATGAAGAACACGGGCGGGCGCGTGGCCGGCACCGTCAACGCGGGCGTGTTCCTGCAGGAGTTCGTCCCGAAGGGCGTTGCCTGGGCTCACCTGGACATCGCCGGCGTCGCCCATTTCGAGAAGGAGCACGCCGGTTACGACGCCGGCGCGACGGGCTTCGGGGTCGCCCTGACGATGGAGTTCCTGAGGAGACGCTTCCCCTAGGTCACTGGGGTTTGGGCGTCGGTGGCGGCTTGAGGACCGCCGCCACCGGGATCGAGCGCGCGCCGTTGCTCCCGACCGAGCGGACGGCGAAGAAGCGGTTGTCCGTCGAGACTCCCTTCAAAACGTTCTCTCCGGCGGCCGGCGCGAAATCGTAGACGCTCCAGCGCGGGTCGGTCGTTTCTCGCCACAGGATCTCGAAGCCCTCGCGCTCCGGGTCTTCCTCGGCGGACCAGGCGAGCTTCGCGTCGGGAGTGATCCCGCCCGCGACCGTGACGTCCTTCGGCGCCGCCGGAGCCAACGCCAGCCTGCGGAGCGTCTCGGCGTTGGCGCGCGCGACGTTGCCGAGGAACTCGAAGTTCAGGAACTTCACGAGGTCGCCGTACTCGCGGCCGTTCTCCGTCCGCGGCGTCTGGTGCTCGTGGTCGTAGTTCTCCAGGGGCTCGGTGAAGCGAACCGCGGGCAGGCCCGCTTCGACGAACGGGCGGTGGTCGCCGCCGCGTCCCAGCCGGTCGAGCCGGAAGACCATGCGGACGGCGTCCCGCCCCGCGATCTCCTCGACGGTCCTCGCGAGGTCGCGCGAGGGCGAATCCACGCCGTCCGGGCCGCCGCCCGAGAAGACGCGCGCCCGGTGCGGGCCGCCGGGCGCGAAATCCGCCCCGACGATGTCGTTGTTGAGCAGGCCGCCGATCAAGTAGCCCTTCTCCTTCAGGTGTTCGAGCAGGCGCCTGCCCCCGAGCAGGCCCTGCTCCTCCCCCGACACCGCCGCGAAGAGGAGCGTCGCGCGGTAGGTTCCCTTCGCGAGAAGCCGCGCGCATTCGACGGAGACGGCGGTTCCCGACGCGTCGTCGTCGGCGCCCGGGGCGTCCGCCTCGGGGTCCATGACGGAAGAGGGCATCGAGTCGAAATGCCCGGAAACGAGAAAGACCGTCTTCGCCAGGCGCGGGTCGCTGCCCGGCAGGAACGCCAGCACGTTCTCCATCCGGGCGGGCTTCTCGCGGGTTCGCGGTCCCGTCGCCTCGAAGCGGTCCACCGAGACGGCGAGCCTTCCGCCGGACTCCTTCGCGATCGACTGGAAGCGGGCTACGACCCTGTCCCGTCCGCAGCCGATCCCGCGTTTCGGATCTTCCCAGGAGGAGAGGGAGTGGCGCGTGCCGCACGCGACCAGATCCTCGATCGTCGCCCGCAGGGCCGCCTCGTCCACCGCCTTTCGGGCAATCGCGCCGGAGAGCTCGCGAGCCGGCTTGCCGGCGGGTTTGCCCTGAGGCGGCTCGGCCGGGTCCTGCCGGGCGAGAAGCGCCGCGGAGCAGAGACAGGCCGCGAGTCCGAGTTTGACTGCCGGGGATCGCTTTGCTACGGTCCTTTTCACATGCCGCTCCGACAGTTTCAGATCGATCCGATTGGAGAGGAAGTCTATCCCCGCTTCGTCGCCGAGCTGGCCGACCGGTTCGACGATCCCGGGCTCGACCGGAACCTCGTCGTACGGGACACGCTCTCGCAGCTCTACCTCGGCCGCCCCTTCGACGAGGCTTCGCTGACCGACCGCCGGCTCCCGATCCAGACGAAGGCCCTCGTGGCGAGCTTCGACCCGCGAAACGCGACGATGGAGGCGGAGTATTACCGCGAGATCGACCTGGAGAAGTGGGCCCTCGTCAAGCCGCTCCTCTGGTTCTGGCAGATGTTCGACCACTCGCCGGTCGGGCGCAACGTCCGGCTCGGCACGCAGCTTCGTGCGATGCTCGCCCGGCGCGTCTTCCGCAGCTGCGGGCGGGACGTCCGGATCTTCCACGGTGTCGAGTTCTCCTTCGGCTACAACTTGACCGTCGGCGACGGCGTCACGATCCACCGCAACGTCCTGATCGACGACCGCGGCGAAGTCATCGTCGGCAACGACGTCTCGATCTCCGACTACGCCAACATCTACTCTCACTCCCACGCCGTCGAGGACATCCACGACGTCTCTCTCGGGAAGACCGTCATCGGCGACCGGGCCCGCATCACCTACCACGCCGTCGTCCTCTCCGGCGTGACGGTCGGCGCCGACGCCATGGTCGGCTCGATGGGCGTCGCCTCCAAGCCGATTCCCGAAGGAGTCATCGCCGCCGGGATCCCGGCCAAGCCCATCGGCCAGAAAAAAACCCGCTGACCATCGCTCCGGCTGCGCGTCGGAATCGGCTCGTTGCGGCGAGGTGCCGGGTCTCGTATAATCGGCGCCGGAAACCAACCACAGGCGGTGTGTGAGACGCCGCCGCTGTCCCGGGGATCAGGAATAGGACAGGGTCCAGAGTCCAACCTGTCCCATTCTTGAACTCCTGACCAGTTGTGGCGGGGACCGCCAACCCCCTACAGTGGATCCAGCCGAAGAATCCCTCACAAGTGGACCCTTGCTCGCGGAGCGTGACATCAAAAATGGCAGAACTGAATACGCAGGTTCCCCAGCCCGTCGGTCATCGCGCTTTCCAGGACCACGGAGCTTCCATGGATGAACTGAAGACCACAAAGCCCGCCGGCAAAGTCGGTTGGCTTGTTTCGATGGCGTCGTTCCTGAGCGCCATGCTCCTCTTCGCCTCGACGGTCTCCGCGACCACGATTGTTCCGATCTCGGACAAAGAGCTGCGCTCGCGTGCCGACGTCGTGGTCCGGGGGATCGTGGTCTCGACCGACGTCGCCGAGGACGCCGCCGGCCGGCCGGAAACGGTCTCCGTCATCCGGCCCGTCGAGGTCCTGAAGGGACAGCTCGACGGCGACCTCGTGCTGCGCCAGCTCGGCGGCCGGCTCCCCGATGGCCGCTTCTTCCAGCTCTGGGGCAAGCCCGAGTACGAACCGGGCCACGAGGTCATGGTGTTCGCCGTCGCGCGTCCGGAGGGGGACTTCCAGACCGCGGAGATGGTGCTGGGCAAGTTCGAGGTCCAGAAGGACGAACAGGGACAGCTTTTCGCGGTCCCCGCCCTCGCCGTGGACGCGCCGGCGGGAGTCACGATCCGACGCCGCGCCAAGGACGAGCCGGGTGTCGATTCCGAAGAGGAAACATCGGCGCCGCGGCAACTCGACGCGTTCCTGAGATCGATGCGCCAGCCCACGAGCGAGCCCGCCGCGGCGGCCGCTCCCCGCGGGAGCCTGAAGTCCGTCGTCCACGCCGAGTATGCCGGCCGTTCCCTGACGCCGCAATGGGGCAACTACAGCGGCCTGTGGCGCTGGACCAACGGGGCGACAGCGGTCTGGAAGATCGACGGCACCGCCAACATCACCGGCGGCGGATCGAGCGAGGTCGCCGGCGCGACCGCGGCCTGGAGCGGCGAGCCCAACTCGACGATCAACTACACGGTCGGGGCCGGCGGCAGCAATCCGATCCACGTCGACGCCCTGACCTCGCCCTGCGGCTGGACTACCTGCCTCGCCGGCGGCGGCGTCATCGGCTGCGGCGGCCCGAGCGGGGGAGCGGCGAGCACCTGGCGCGGCGAGAACTACGCGACGATCACAGGCGGCGAAGTCTGGGTCCGCTCCTTCTGCACGCCCAACCTCTACCCGTCGGTCGTCTGGCAGGCGGTCGCGACCCACGAGCTCGGCCACACGCTCGGCCTCGCCCACTCCGACCAGTCCGCGTCTCCGCACGACGTCTGCCGGGGCGACGAGGACGCCGCGCAGATGCGCTCGATGGTGCAGAGCCGGACGACCCTCGGCACGGACGACTCCGACGCGGTCCGCTGGCTCTATGGCGACGGCGGCAACTCCTGCGGCGTCGGCGGCTCCACGCCTCCGACGGCGGTCACGGGCCAGGCGAGCGGCATCAGCGCGACCGGCGCGACCATGAACGGGAGCGTCAATCCCAACGGGAAGTCCACCTCGGCTTACTTCGAGTACGGGACGACCGCGGGCTACGGAAACACGACCGGTTCCCAGGCCATCGGCTCGGGAACGGCGGCGGTCTCCGTGGGCGCGGCGACCGGCACTCTGTCCTGCAACACGCTCTACCACTTCCGCGTCGTCGGGACGAGCTCCGACGGGACCTCCGCGAGCGCCGACCAGACCTTCGCGACCGCCGCCTGCCCGTTCTCGGCGTTCCCCCTGTACCTGAAGATCGACTCGCACAGCGCGTCGGGGACCAACTCGAACTTGAACGGGCTCCTCGAGCCGGGCGAGTCGATCCTCGTCGAGCCCGGCTGGCACAACGACAGCTCGGGGCCCGCGGCCCTGGGCGGCACGGCCTCTCTCTTCACCGGGCCGGCCGGCGCGACGTACACCCTCTCGGACGCGTCGGCGAGCTACGGGACCCTCGCGGCGGGCGCCGACGGGAACTGCTACGACATGACGGCCAACTGCTACCGCCTCACGCTCTCGAAGCCGGCGACGCGGCCGGCGACGCACTGGGACGTCACGTTCAAGGAGACCATCAACTCGATCGCGGTCCGGACGTGGACGCTCCACGTGGGCGCGAGCTTCACCGACGTCCCCACGACGAGCCCGTACTATCCGCTGATCGAGAGGCTCCTCCACAACTCGGTCACGACCGGCTGCACGCCGACGACCTACTGCCCGGACGCGCACGTGTACCGCCTCCAGGTGGCGGTCTTCCTCGCGCGCGCCCAGGCGGGCGGCGACAACCGCGTTCCGCGGAGCGGAATCGCGGCCGGCAGCTCCTACAACTGCGTGGCCGGCGGGACGTCCCTCTTCACAGACGTGGACCCGGCCGATCCGTTCTGCCGCCACGTCCACTACATCTACTCGACCAACGTGACGACCGGGTGCGTCGTCGGGAAGACCTTCTGCTCCAACGACGAGGTCACCAGGGGCCAGATGGCGATGTTGGTGTCGCGCGCGGTGATGGGCTCGGACGCCGCGATCCCGCTGACCTACGGTCCGGACCGGGACACCGGCAAGAGCTACAGCTGCGACCCGGCGACGCCGAACAGCCACTTCTCCGACGTCTCGGTCAACGACATGTACTGCCGCCACGTCAACTATCTCTGGGCGCGGAACATCGAGGACGGCTACCCGAACAACACCGACCTTCCCGGCAACCCGGTCAACCGCTCCGAGATGTCGATCTTCCTCGTCAACGGCTTCAACCTCCAGATCAACCCGTAACCGCCGCCTCGGCGCTCCGCGATCGTATCCACCGGATCGGCTGAGATAATCGCGGGGTGCTTCGGAGACTCACGGTCAAGAACCTGGCGATCGTCGAGGACCTCGAGATGGAGTTCGAAGGGGGCCTGACGGTCATCACCGGGGAGACCGGCGCCGGCAAGTCGATTCTCGTGGACGCGTTGTCGCTTCTCTCCGGAGGGCGCGGGTCCGTGGACCTCGTGCGCGAGGGAGCCGCGCGGCTGACGGTGTCGGGGGAGTTCGACGCGGACGCCCCGATCCGGCGAATCCTCTCGGAGGCGGGGCTGCCGGACGGTTCTTCGCTCCTGCTTCGGCGGGAGTTCTCGCCGGACGGGAAGGGACGGGTCTTCGTCGAGGACGAGGCCGCTTCCGTGCGGACGCTGGCGAAGATCGGAGAGCGGCTCGTGGCGATCCACGGGCAGAATTCCGAGCGGGACCTCGCGGATCCGGAAACTCCGCTGGAGCTGCTCGACGAGCATGCGGGCGCCGTCGAGGAAGTGCGGGCGGCCGCGGCGGCCGCGCAGGAGTGGTCTTCCGCGCGCCGCGCGCTCGAGGAGCTGGAGGCGTCCCGAAGGGACCGGGACGCGAGGCTCGAGATGCTCGACTACCAGGTCCGCGAGATCCGCGAGGCGGCTCCCGACGAGAAGGAGGAAGAGGAGCTGACGGTCGAGCGGGACCGGCTGCTCCACGCCGACCGGATCCGGTCAGCGGCGGAGGCGGCGCTTTCGGCGCTCTCCGAGGATGAAGGGTCGGCCGCCGACCGCCTGGGGGAGGCGGGCAGGGCGTTCACCCAGCTCGCCGCGATCGACCCGCGCGAGAGAGCGCGGGTGGATGAAGTGGAGGACTTGAAACGCCGGGTCGCGGACCTGGCCGCGATGGCCCGGGACGCCGCGGGCTCCGTCGAGGGAGACCCGGACCGCTTAACCGGCATCGAGTCGCGGCTGGAGAAGCTCGCCCGCATCAAGCGCAAGTACGGCGGGACGCTCGCCGAGGTCCGGGCCCTGGCGGAGAAGCTCGCCCGGGAGCGCGACGAGCTCTCCGACATCGAGGACTCGCTCGAGCGCCGCCGCAAGGAAGAGCGGAGCGCCCGAGCGGCGTATCTCGAGGCCGCGCGCTCTCTCTCGGGCAAGCGCGCCTCATCGGCGCCGAGGTTCTCCGCGGCGGTGGAGCGGGAGCTCCACGCGCTGGCGATGGAGAAGGCGCGCTTCGAGGTCCGCCTCGATCGGGTTTCCGACGACGCGCCCCGCTCGTCCGGGCTCGAGACCGCGGCGTTTCTCTTCGCCCCCAACCCCGGCGAGGCCGCCAAGCCGGTCGAGAAGATCGCGTCGGGAGGGGAGTTGTCCCGGCTTCACCTGGCGATCCAGTCCGTGGCGGCCGGGAAGAAGGGCGCCCGCCGCACGCTCGTCTTCGACGAGGTGGATTCCGGCATCGGCGGGAGGACCGCGGAGGTCGTCGGCCGGAAGCTGAAGACCCTCGCCGCGCGCGGCCAGGTCCTTTGCGTCACCCATGTGCCGCAGATCGCCGCGGTCGCCGACCGCCACTACCTGGCCGAGAAGCGCGAGGCGCGCGGGCGAACGATCGCCGCCGTCCGCCAGGTCGAAGGCAAGGAGCGAGTCGCCGAGATCGCGCGAATGCTCGCCGGCGAAACGATCCCCGAGACCGCCGTCAGGCACGCTCGGACGCTTCTCGAGGCGGGACAGGGATGAGCGGACGCTACTCGCGGTCCGTGCTCTTCCCCGGGATCGGGCAGGAGGGGCAGAGGCGCATCGAGGCGTTCTCGATCGCGTTCGTCGGCGTCGGCGCCGTCGGCGCGGCGGCGGCGGAGGCGGCGGCGCGGGCGGGCGTGGGTCGCCTGACGATCGTGGACCGCGACGTCGTCGAGGAATCCAACCTGGCGCGGCAGTTCCTCTTCGACGCGGAAGACGCCGCGAGGGTCGCCCCCAAGGCCGAGGCGGCGGCATCGCGGCTCCGGGCGATCGCCCCCGGCCTCGATGTCCGGCCGGTCGTGGCCGACCTCGATCAGGCCAACGCGGCGGAGACCCTGCGGGGCCACGATCTCGTGTTCGACGGATCGGACAACTTCGAGACGAGGCTGCTCGTCTCCGACGCGGCGCGCCTTCTCGGGATTTCGGCCCTCTACGCGGCGTGCGTCGGCGAGGAAGGCCTCGTCGCGGCCAACGTCGCCGGAAAGACGCCGTGCCTGCGCTGCTTCTTGGAGAAGCTTCCACCCGCGGGATCAGGCCCCACCTGCGACACGGCGGGGATCGTCCCGACTCTTCCGCTCTTCGTCGCCGCCGCCGGGATGACCGAGTCCCTCCGGATCGCGGCGGGCCTCGAGCCCTCGCGCGGCGTTCTCTCGATCCGCGTCTGGGAAGGCGGCATTCACTCGCGGCGCCTCTTCGAGAGCGTGGGTCCCTCGGCCGCGTGCCCGGTCTGCCGGGGGGAACGCTTCCCGGCGCTCGAGGAGGAGAGCGTGTCGAAGGTCGTGAAGCTCTGCGGGCGCAATTCCGTCCAGGTCTCTCCGGCCGGCAGGGAGCGCCCGGACTTCGCGGCGCTGGAGTCCCGCCTGATCCGGGTGGGAAGGGTGCGCCGATCGCCGCACCTGCTCGCGGCGGACGTCGAGGACGTCAGTCTGACCGTCTTCGCCGACGGGCGCTGCGTCGTGCGCGGCACCGACGACCCGCGGCGCGCCCGCGCCCTCTACGAGCAGTACGTCGGGCGGTGAGCCGCCTGCGCCGGATCCGGATCGGCGACCTGCACGCGTCCGCCGCCGAGATCGGAAATCTCCGGAGGATCCTTTCCGACGGCGGCGTCGCCGCGATCCCGACGGAAACCTTCTACGGCCTGGCGGCGGATCCCGGCAGCGCGGCGGGCATCCGCCGGATCTTCGAGGCGAAGGGCCGTCACGAGTCCAAGCCGCTCCCGGTCGTCTTCTGCTCGCGCGCTCAGCTGAGGGATCTCGGCGTCGAGGCCGCGGACGCGCTCCTGCGCCGCTACTTTTCTCTCTGGCCCGCGCCGCTGACCGTCGTCCTGGCGATCCGGGATCCGATCCCGGCCTCCCTCGGCCGGCGGACTCTCGGTGTGCGCATTCCGGCGTCTCCGGAGCTCGTGCGCCTCCTCGAGGAGACCGGTCCGCTCACCGCCACGAGCGCCAATCCCGCCGGCGGACCGCCTCTTTCGGATCCGGACGAAGTGGCGGCCGCTTTCGAAGGGAAGATCGACCTCGTCATCGATGGCGGCAGGACTTCCGGCGGGAAGCCTTCGACGCTGATCGACGCCACCGTGGATCCTCCCGCGGTGCTGCGGCCGGGGGCCTTTCCGTGGCCGTGAGGCCCGGCGGCGCCGTGCTAGATTGCGCCCGCAGATGGGACTGATCAAGGAGTACGGCGGCCGCAAGCCGCGCATCGGCGAGCGCGTGTACCTCGCGGAGACCGCCGCGGTCATCGGCGACGTCATCCTGGGCGACGACGTTTCCGTCTGGTACAACTCGGTCCTGCGCGGGGACTGCCACTCGATCCGCGTCGGCGCGCGCTCCAACATCCAGGACAACTGCGCGATCCACGTCACGCAGGAGAAGTACTCGACGACGCTCGAGGAGGAAGTGACGCTCGGACACGGCGCCATCGTCCACGGCGCGGTCATCCGCAGGGGCGCGCTGATCGGGATCCGGGCGACGGTCCTCGACGGCGCGGAAGTCGGCGAATCCGCCTTCATCGGCGCGGGCGCGCTCGTGACCCCGCGCACGGTCGTTCCGCCACGGACGCTCTGGCTCGGCGCTCCGGCCAAACAGGTTCGCGAGCTGTCGGCCGACGAGGTCGAGGACCTGAAGCATTTTCATCTCCATTACCTCGACTACAAGAAGGAATACTTCCGCGTCGACGGGAAGTGGGCCTAGGGGGTACGGGGGACCGCAAGGTCCCCCGTTTGGGTATGTTCCCGGCCGGGTTTCGCATTCGATGAAGTACCGCGCGGTCAAAGGGACCCGGGACCTCCTGCCTCCGGAGAGCGAGCGCTTCGCGTGGGCCGAGGCGGCCGCGCGCCGGGTCTTCGGCGCGCGCGGCTACGGCGAGGTGCGCACGCCGTGCCTGGAATCCACGGAGCTCTTCGCGCGCTCGGTCGGCGAGACCACCGACATCGTCCACAAGGAGATGTACACGTTCCTCGACCGCAAAGGACGCTCGCTGACGCTGCGCCCCGAGAACACGGCGGGTGTCGTGCGCGCGGTCGTCGAGAACGGCCTTGCTTCCGGGCCGATGCCGCTGCGGCTCTGGTACGCCGGACCGCAGTTCCGGTACGAGCGCCCGCAGGCGGGCCGGTACCGGGAGTTCCGGCAGATCGGCGCGGAGCTGCTCGGCGTACCGGGACCCGCCGCAGAGGTCGAGATCCTCACGATGCTCTTCGCGTTCCTCGGGGCGCTCGGCTTCACCGGGCTCGCGGCGGCCTTGAACTCCGTCGGCACCGCGAAATCGAGGGAGGATTTCGGCAAGGCCCTCCAGGCGTACCTCGCGACCCGCTCGGAGGGTTTCGGCGAGGACGACCGCCGGAAGCTCGCCGAGAACCCGCTCCGGCTCTTCGACTCGAAGGACCCGGCGGTGCGGGCGGCCCTCGAGGGATCGCCGCGGGCGATCGACTTCCTGGACGCGGAATCGACGAAGCACCACGGGGAGGTCCGGCGCTTGCTGGGCGAGGCCGGCATCCCGTTCCGCGACGAGCCGTCCCTGGTGCGGGGGCTCGACTACTACACGCGGACCGTTTTCGAGGTCGTCTCCTCGGAGCTCGGGGCGCAGGACGCGATCCTCGGCGGCGGACGCTATGACAACCTGGTCGAATCGCTCGGGGGTCCGGCGCTTCCGGCGATCGGCTTCGCGATCGGCGAGGACCGCCTGCTCCAGGTCGCGCCGCGGCAGCCGGCGGGGGGTGGTCTCCTGCTGGTCCTGCCGCAGGGACCCGAGGACCTCGACGAGGCCCTGCGGCTGGCGGACGATCTCCGGAAGGCCGTCTCGTGGCCGGTCGAGGTGGACCTTCTCGCCCGCGGGTTCAAGAAGGGGATGGCCCGGGCCAACGCGCTCCTGGAAGAGGCCGCCGCGCGAGGGCTCGAACGCGAGAAGATCTTCGCCGTTCTGCTGGGGCCGCGGGAGAGGGAGGCCGGAACCGTGACGATCAAGAAGCTCGCTTCGGGCGAACAGGAAGCGCCGCTTCGCGGAGAGCTTTCCGCGTGGCTCGCGGGGCGGGCGTGAGCCTGACCCGCCAGGGCGCCGGGACGCTTCGAGCCGCGGACCAGGGCAAGCGCGTCCGCCTCCAGGGATGGGTCGGGCGGCGCCGCGACCTGGGCGAGCTCGTCTTCCTGACGCTGCGGGATCGGAGCGGCATGGTCCAGGTCGTGTTCGACCGCGCCCGCTGCCCGGCCGATGCGGTCGAGGCGGCCGGCACGGCCCGCGGCGAAGACGTCGTCGAGGTCGAGGGAGAGGTCGTGCTCCGGGCGCAGGCGCAGCGCCGCGAGGACATGGCGACCGGCGAGATCGAGATCATCGCCTCGCGGCTGGAGTTCCTCTCGCGCTCGGAGACCCCGCCCTTCCTCGTCGAGGACCGCACCAACGCCACGGAGGAGCTGCGCCTGGAATACCGCTACCTCGACCTGCGGCGCCCCGCGATGCAGAAGAACATCATCCTGCGCGACGAGATCGCGTTTCGCGTGCGCAGGACTCTCCACGAGCGTGGGTTCCTCGAGGTCGAGACGCCGATGCTGACCCGCTCGACGCCGGAGGGCGCCCGGGACTTCCTGGTCCCCTCGCGCGTCCACCGCGGGCAGTTCTACGCGCTGCCTCAGTCGCCGCAGCTCTTCAAGCAGCTCCTGATGATCTCGGGCTTCGAGAAGTACTTCCAGATCGCGCGCTGCTTCCGCGACGAGGACCTGCGCGCCGACCGGCAGTTCGAGTTCACGCAGATCGACCTGGAGATGTCCTTCCCGACCGAGGAGGACGTCTTCGACGCCGTCGAGGCGTTCCTCTTCGAGGGATTCGCCGCGGCGGGCATCGAGGCGCGGCGTCCGTTTCGGCGCCTGACCTTTCACGAAGCGATGGAGAAGTACGGCACCGACCGGCCGGACCTGCGATACGACCTGCCGCTGACGGACCTCACCGCGCTCTGCGCCGGAAGCGGGTTCGCCCCGTTCGAGAAGGCGCTCTCCTCCGGCGGCACGGTCCGTGGCCTGCGCGTGCCCGGAGGCGCTTCTTCCTCGCGCAAGAAGCTGGACGAGATGGCGGCGCTGGCGAAGGAACACGGCGCCGGCGGGATCGTGTCCGTCAAGAAGGAGGCGTCGGGCCTCGCCTCGCCCGCCGCGAAGCACCTCCCCGAGGGGATGCTCGACCGCCTGGCCGAGGCGGCGAAGCTCCAAGCCGGGGATCTCCTCGTGATCGTGGCGGACAAATCGAAGTCGGCCTTCGCGGCGCTGGCGGCCCTCCGCGCGGCCGTGGCCCGCGAAAACGGGCTGTTGGAGGAATCCCGCTACGTCTTCTGCTGGGTCACCGACTTCCCGCTCTTCGGATGGGACGACGACTCGAAGACCTGGTTCCCGATGAACCATCCGTTCACCGCGCCGAGCGAAGAGGATCTGCCGCGGCTGGAGAGCGACCCCGGAGGCGTCCGCGCCCGAGCCTACGACGTCGTCGTCAACGGCTGGGAGCTCGGCTCCGGCTCCATCCGGATCCACCGCGCCGACGTCCAGGAGCGCGTCTTCCGGCTGCTCGGGATCCCGCCCGAGGAAGGGCGGCAGCGATTCGGGTTCCTCCTCGACGCGCTGAAGTTCGGAGCGCCCCCGCACGGAGGGATCGCCCTGGGCCTCGACCGGATCTGCGCGATCGCCGCCGGCGCCACCTCCATCCGCGACGTCATCGCGTTCCCCAAGACGACCTCGGGCCTCGACCTGATGATGAAGGCGCCCTCCGACGTCGGCGCCGACCAGCTCCGGGACCTCGGCATCGAGACGATCCGCAAGCCGTGACGGTTCCGCCTCGCCGCATCGCGGCGGCCGCGCCGGGCGAGAGCTGGGAAAGCGTCCTCTGGATCGGCGGCGGCCTCCTCGCCGGATCGCGGGAGCATCTCTCCTCCCGCTCCGGGCGGTTCGTCCTCGTCTCCTCCGCGGGGTCCCGCGCGCCGGCGGGCGAGGTGCGACGGTCCCTCGGGGCGGCGATCCTCGCGGAGATCGAGATCGACGACCGGGAAGAGGCCAAGACGCTCTCGACGGTCTCGCGGATCGCCGACACCGCGCTCGGCGCCGGAGTCCGCCGGGACGACGCGGTCGTCGCCGTCGGCGGGGGAGTGGTCTGCGACGTCGCGGGTTTCGCCGCCGCGATCCTCCTGCGCGGCATCGCGTGGAACGCCGTCCCGACGACGACCGGCGCGATGTCCGACGCGGCGATCGGCGGAAAGACCGGTGTCGATCATTCGACCGGGAAGAACCGGATCGGCGCGTTCCATCCCCCGGCCGCGGTCCTCATCGACCCGGCCGCGGCGGCGACGCTTCCGGACCGCGACTACCGCGCCGGGCTCGTCGAGGCTTTCAAGGCCGCGTGGATCGCCGATGCGGAGCTGGCCTCCAGAATCGAGGACAGCCTCGAGCGGCTCCTCGCCCGCGACGAGGACGCGCTTCTCGCGGCGGTCGCGGGGGCGGCGGCGATCAAGGCGGCCATCGTCTCGGAAGATCTGAAGGAAGGGGACCGGCGGCGGCTCCTGAATTTCGGACACACGGCGGGGCACGCGTTCGAGGCGGCCGGCGGCTACCGGGACTTGCGCCACGGCGAGGCGGTCGCCTGGGGAATCGCCGCGGCCCTGGAGATCTCGCTCCGGCGCGCCGGCCTTTCGGGCGGGGAAGCGGCGAGGATCCGCTCCGCGCTGTCGCGGCTGGGCCCTTTTCCGGAGCCCTCCCGCGACCGAGCCGTCCTGTCGTCCTTCCTCGCGGGGGACAAGAAATTCACCTCCCGCGGGATGGCGGGAGTCCTGCTGGAGCGGATCGGGCGGGGCAAAGTCGTCGAATCGGTGCCCCTCGAGGAGTGGCTCGGCGCCGCGGAGAGGGCCTCCCTCACGGTATAATCGCCGGACCGTGTCTGGGCGTTCCGCGAGGCGTCGGATTCGCCTCTTCGTCCTGCTGACGGGTGCGCTCATTCTGGCCTCTCTGGTGCCGCTGCTGGTGTCCGACGGTGTTCTGATCAAGCGCAACCAGCGCACCCTGGAGACGCTGGAGGAGAAGTACCTGACGCGATCCTCGTCCGCGCTGGCGGACCACGTCGCGGCTTTCTACTCCTCGGCCCGCGAGAGGTTGAAGAGCGCCGCGGCCTCCCTGTGGCTCGCGGGGCAGCTCTCCGGCAGGGACCCCTTCACCTCAGAAGACGGCCCGCGCCTTCTCGGCAACTTCCTCTCGGGCCGCACGCCTCTCGTCGCCCTGCGAGGCTTCAACGCCACCGGCTCGGGCCGGTTCGTCGGCCCGGATGTCCGGTCGCCGGAGCTCGACTACGAGTTCCGCAAGGGCTTCGAGACAGCGCGCGACGGCGTGATCTACCAGGGCAAGCCCTTCTGGCTGCCGGAGCTCGGCCCGGTCGCGGTCCTCGCGCTGCCGGTCGTCGAGCAGAACCGGAACAGCCGAACCGGCGTCGTCGAGGCGCTCGTCTCCTGGCAGCCGATCGCGACGGAGTTCCGCGACGAAGCGCACCGCGAGGTGCGGGTGACACTGGTGGACCGCGAAGGCAACGTCGTCTTCCCCCTCTTCGCGCGCGCCCAGGGGCGGCGCGAGTCGCTCCTGGTCTCGGATTTCATGCGGTTCCCCGCGCGCCTGACCCGTTCGGAGACGACGCCGCGCGGGGCCGTGCTCGCGTCGATCGCGCCCGTCGTCCAGCCCGACTGGGGCGTCCTCGTCGAGCGCGATCGCGACCTGGCGTTCGCGTCGGTGGACGTGATGGTCCGCGACACGGTGATCTGGAGCGCGATCTCGCTGGCGTGCGCGCTCCTCCTGGGCATCGTCTTCGCCCGGCGCCTCTCCGACCCGATCGCGAAGCTCGCCCACTCCACGCACGCGATCAGCCAGGGCGACTACGGGGCGACCGTCGAGGTCGCCGGCACGGCCGAGATCGCCGAGCTGTCGGCGAGCTTCAACCGGATGAGCGCCTCGATCCGCACCGCCTTCGACCAGGTCCAGCGAGCCGCCCGCGAGAACCGCGAGCTGTTCCTCGCGTCGATCCGGGCGCTGGCCGAGGCGATCGACGCCAAGGACCCGTACACCCGCGGCCACTCCGAGCGCGTCGCCGCCTACGCCGCGACGATCGCCTCGGAGATGGACCTCCCGCCGCAGGAAGTCGAGAGGATCCGGCTCTCCGCGCTGCTCCACGACGTCGGGAAGATCGGCGTGGACGACCGCATCATCCGCAAGCCCACCGCGCTGTCGGAGGAAGAGTTCCAGCTGATGAAGACGCACCCGATCAAGGGCGCGGCGATCATGTCGGCGATCCCGCAGCTGGCCGACGTCATCCCCGGGATGAAGTACCACCACGAGAAGTGGAGCGGCGGCGGCTACCCCGAGGGGATGAAGGGGGAGGAGATCCCGATGCAGGCCCGCATCGTGACCGTCGCGGACACGTTCGACGCGATGACGACGACGCGCCCCTACCAGCAGGCGATGGAGAACGAGTACGTGGTCGAGCGCATCCGGCAGTTCGCCGGCATCCGGTACGACCCGAAGGTCGTCGAGGCGTTCGTCCGCGCCTGGAAAAAAGGGAACCTCCTTCCGATTCCGGTCCGGCCCGCCCTCGAGGAGCCGGAGCTGCCCGAGCTCGCCGAGGCGCTGTGAAGATCCGCCGGCTTCTCATGGTCATCGCGGCGTCGGCCGCGGTGGCGGCGGGGTGTTCCTCCTCGCACAAGAAGCCCGAGACCTCGACCGAGGTGCTCTTGAATGAGCGGATGGGCGTCGTGCTCCTGAGCCAGGGGCGTGCGCGCGAAGCCGAGGACGCCTTCCGGGAATCTCTCCGCGCCGATCCCAAGAAGCCGGACCTGTACGACGGGCTGGGCCTCGCGCTCGTCGCCCAGGGGAAGACGAAGGAGAGCCTCGACTCCTTCGACCGGGCGGTCAAGCTCTCGCCCGAAAAACCCCTCTTCCGGATCCATCGCGGGATGGTGCGCACACAGCTCTCGCGGTACGGGGAGGCCGAGGAGGACTTCAAGGTCGCCGAGAACTCTCCCTCGCCCGAGGACCAGTTCGACCTGGCGTTGAACCGCGGGCGGATGCGGCTGCGGATGGGCGACTACCCGGAGGCGGAGCGGCAGTTCACGATGGCGAACGCCCGCGATCCCAAGTCCATCGAGGCGCTGCTCGGCCGCGGAAGCGCCCGAGAGAGCCGGGGCGACTATGGCGCCGCCGCCGAGGACTACCTCGAAGCCGTCAAGCTCCAGCCCAAGAGCCCCGAGGCGAACCTTCATCTCGGGCTGACCCTCGTGACGATGAAGAAGACGGCTCTCGGCCGGCGATACCTCGAGCGGACGGTCGAGCTCGATCCCAACGGGGATTCCGGCGCCAAGGCCCGCCTTCTCCTCGAAGCTAAGCCCAGCTCCTAGAGCCGCGGCGCTCGCCTCTCACACTAAACTCACGACCCGAGTCCGACGATGAGCGACACGACTCCCAAAGCCGCGCGCTCCGGGTTCTTCGCGAAGGTCAAGCGCGGGTTGTTCATGACCCACACCGAGATCCTCGAGAAGCTCGGGACCGCGGTCAAGAAGGGGCTGGGGTTCGACGAGACGGTCCTCGAGTCCCTCGAGGAGGCGCTGATTTCCGCGGACGTGGGCGCGGACACCGCCGCGGCCCTGGCCGACGCGGTGCGAGCGAGAACCGCCGCCGCCGAGCGGACCGACCTGGAAGGGCTTCGCGCCCTGTTGATCGAGGAGATCGAGCGGCTGATCGCCGAGGCGCCGCGGCCGGCGGCGCCCCCGAAGGTCCCGCTCGAGGTCGTGTTCCTGGTCGGCGTCAACGGCTCGGGCAAGACGACGACGACCGCCAAGCTCGCCGCGCGGCGGCGCGAGGGAGGACAGTCGGTCATGCTGGCGGCGGCGGACACCTTTCGCGCCGGGGCGATCGAGCAGCTCGCCGTGTGGGCCGACCGGGTCGGGGCGCCGATCGTGCGGCACCGGGAAGGGGCGGACCCCTCGGCGGTCCTCTTCGACGCGATCGCGGCGGCGAAGGCGCGGGGCGTCCAGGTTCTGCTCGTGGACACGGCCGGCCGCCTCCACACGAAGAAGAACCTCATGGAGGAGCTCGCCAAGATGCGCCGCATCGCCGCCCGCGAAGTCCCGGACGCGCCTCACGAGACGCTCCTGGTGCTCGACGCCACGACCGGGGTCAACGGGCTCACGCAGGCGCGCAGGTTCGTGGAGGCCGCGGGGGCGACCGGGGTCGTGCTCACGAAGCTCGACGGCAGCGCCAAGGGGGGAATCGTCCTGGCGATCACCCGCGAGCTGAAGCTCCCGGTCCTCTACGTGGGCGTGGGGGAGAGCGTGGATGACCTCGTTCCCTTCGACTCGAGGGATTACGCCACCGCCCTCCTCGGTGAACCGTGAACAGTCCAACGATGACCACTCGAGACGACCTCGTCGACATGAGGTGGATGGACCGCGCGCTCGAGCTGGCCGAGCGGGGGCGGTACGGCGTCTCGCCCAACCCGATGGTCGGCGCGGTCGTCGTCCGGGGAGGCCGGGTCGCCGGCGAAGGGTTCCACGAGCGCGCCGGCAGGCCTCACGCCGAGGTCCGCGCGCTCGACCGGGCCGGAAGGCTCTCGCGCGGCTCCGATCTCTACGTGTCGCTCGAGCCCTGCGCGCACTTCGGGGCAACGCCGCCCTGCACCGAGGCGATCCTCGCCTCCGGCGTGCGGCGGGTCGTCTTCGCGGGCCGGGACCCCAACCCGCTCGTTTCCGGAAAGGGGCTCGCGGCCCTGCGCCGCTCCGGCGTCGAGGTCCTCGAAAGCGACGGAGCGCGGCGGGCGCGCGCCGAACGGCAGAACGAGAAGTTCCGTCTCTGGATCGCGGACGCACGGCCCTTCGTGCTGGCCAAGTGGGCCCAGAGCCTCGACGGGAAGATCGCGCCGGCCCGGGGACCGGGACGGTGGATCACGGCGGAGAAGGCGAGGGAGCGGGCGATGCTCCTGCGCGAGGAATACGACGCGGTTCTCGTCGGGGCGTCAACAGTTCTCGCCGACGATCCCCTGCTGACCCGCCGGCTGGGCCGCAACCGCGGAGAGCACCGCCGGATCGTTCTCGACGGCCGGCTCCGGGTCTCGCCGACGGCGCGGATCTTCCGATCGCCCGAGGGAGCGCTCGTCGTCACGTCCCGCCCCGAGCACCATCCCGCCGTCCGGCGCCTGGCGGCGCGCGGAGTCACGGTCTGGAGCATGGACGGCGGGGAGGGGGGGCGGGTGCCGATCCGGCGTCTTCTGCGCCGGCTCGGCCGCGAGGGAGTCACAAGCCTCCTCGTCGAAGGGGGAGGGCAGACGCAGTGGGAATTCCTGCGCGCCGGGCGCGTGGACCGGGTCGCGGTCTTTCTCTCGCCGCGGCTCCTCGGCGGCTCCGGCGCTCCGGGGTCGGTCGGCGGATCCGGGTTCTCCCTGGCCGCGGCGCCGCGATTGAGAGACCCGGAGATCGAGGCGGTCGGGAAGGACTTCCTGCTGACGGCGCTTCTGTAGACTGCGCCTGGTGTTCACCGGAATCGTCACGGGCCTGGGTCGGGTCGTCGCCCTCGAGCCGCGGCGCGGCGGGGCGAGGCTGACGGTCGCGCCTCCCTCCCGTCACGGGCGCTTTCGCGAGGGAGAGTCCATCGCCATCTCGGGGGTCTGCCTGACGGCGATCGAGACGGGGAATCGTTTCGTCGCGGACCTCTCAGGCGAGACCCTCCACCGCTCGACGCTCGGGGATCTGCGCAAGGGCGATCCCGTCAACCTGGAGAGGGCGCTCGCATGGGGAGACCGGCTTTCCGGCCACTTCGTCCTCGGGCACGTAGACGGCGTGTCGGGCCTTCTCTCGGTGGCGGCGGCGCGAAACTCCTGGACGTACCGCTTCTCGATTCCCCCGGGGCTCTCCCGCTTCGTGGTCGAGAAAGGGTCGGTCTCGCTCGACGGAGTCAGCCTGACGGTCGCGTCGCGCCGGGCGCGCGATTTCTCGATCGCGGTCATCCCGCAGACCCGGCGGCTGACGACCCTCGGAGAGGCCCGCGCCGGACGGCGGTTCAACTTCGAGGTGGACGTCTTCGCGCGCTACGGCGCTCCGGGCTGGCGGCGTCGAGTCGGGCGTCCGCGGCGGCTACGATGATCGTCTACGAGGGGACCGCTTCCCCGTCGGTTCGCGCGGGCGAGCTCGAGGTCGCGTCGCGCCGGATCGCGGCGCGGGCGTTTCCCTACGCCGGCGAGGCGGGAGGGGCGCGGTTCCGCTTCGATCCCGTGGAGCGGCGGTTCTTCGCCCGCGCGCGGGAGGGCACGGTGC
Source organism: Thermoanaerobaculia bacterium (assembly GCA_035259605.1). GTDB lineage: Bacteria > Acidobacteriota > Thermoanaerobaculia > UBA5066 > Gp7-AA6 > JAWOLE01. The sequence continues at coordinate 11,338 of DATFWF010000074.1, read as the reverse complement.
TCGCCGGGCCGCACGATCCCGGCGCCTGGAGGAGCGCGTTCCTGCGGGGCCTTGCCGGTCCGGTCCTCGTCGGCCCGGGGTCGCCGGCCGAAGAGGTGCGGGGGTCGTATCTGGCCGCGGCTCGGGGCGCGGCGGACTCCGGAAGGGCGGTCTACCTCCTCGACCCGGATCCCGCGGGTCTCCCGGAGCCGCGGGGCCGGTGCTTCACGGTCCTTCACGGCTGGTTTCCGGGCCTCTCGGGTCACGCGAGGATCCTCGAGGCAGCCAGGGAGAAAGGAATCCCGGCGGGATGGATCCTTCCGCTGGTGCCGGGCTGGACGGCCAATCCCGGTTTCGTCGCGCAAGCCGCCGCTCGCGCGGCCGGCGCCGGCGCGGCTTTCCTCGCGGGCGTCCCCCTCGCGGAGGACGGACTCGCGCGGAGGATCGCCCTCGAGGCGGCGGGCGCGTCGGATCCGGGCGCCGCCGAGTCGCTCTTCGAGGGAATCCATCACGGCGGCTCCGGGGGGCAGATGCGCGAGGCGCGCGAGAGCCTCGTCGAGGCCTGCCGGCGCCACGGGATCGCCGCCGTGCCTCCGCGGCCTGTCGGCACGCGCGAGTCTCCGGCCAACGCCGCCGCGGCGGCCCGGCTGGAGGAACGCGCGCTCGAGATCTCCGGGGACGAGCACCAGGCGGCGCTGCTGCACGCCGCGGCGAGGTGGCTCGACGAGTCGGGACGGGACCTCGCGCCGGTGGCGCGCGAAGGCAATCTCCCGAAGGTCTTTCCCTTCGGGCCGGAGCTCGCCCACGACGTCGAAGAAGCGCTGCTGGGGACCGGGTGACCGGGTCCGGGATCTACGTTCACCTTCCGTACTGCGGGTCGCGCTGCGGGTACTGCGCGTTCGTGGTCTCGACGGACCGCTCGACGGCCGGCGCCTACTGGAACGCGCTCGATCGCGAGATGGAGCTCGTCGGTCCGGAGGCGTCGGGAGCGTACTTCGACTCGCTCTACCTGGGCGGCGGAACGCCCTCGCTGACACCGGAGGCGGAGCTCCGGCATCTGCTCGACGGCCTCCGGCGAAGCTTCGCCGTTTCGCCGGGCGCGGAGGTGACGCTCGAGGCGAATCCCGAGGACGTCACGGCGGTATCCGCACAGGCCTGGGCGTCCGCCGGCGTCAACCGGGTTTCCGTCGGAGTCCAGTCCTTCGAGGACCGGGAGCTCTCCGCGGTCGGACGCCGCCATGACTCGGCGGGAGCGTCCGGGGCCCTGGAGACCCTGGCGGGCCGCGGGTTCTCCCTCTCGGGGGACCCGATCCTCGGGCTGCCGGAACAGACCGCCGCGAGCTTCCGCCGCAGCGTCGCGCGGCTGGGCGGCTCAGGCGTCGAGCACGTCTCCGTCTATCTTCTCGAAGCCGAGAAATCGCGGACCATGGAGGAAGACCGGCGCCTCCATCCCGAGCGGTACCTCTCCGACGACGAGCAGGCCGACGCGTGGCTCGAGATGGGCGAGTCGCTGTCGGCGGCCGGGTTCCGGCATTACGAGATCTCGAACTGGGCCCGCGAGGGGAGGCAGGCGCGGCACAACGTCAAGTACTGGCGGCGGACGCCGACTCTCGGCCTCGGGGTCTCGGCGCACGAGCTCTGGGCCGGCCGCAGGAGGGCCAACGTCTCGGGGCTCGAGCGCTACATCGGGGAGCTCGAGTCGGGCCGCCGGCCGGTGGCCCGGGACCAGGCACTCGGCGCGGACGAGGAACGCCGCGAGGCGATCGTGCTCGGCCTGCGCCTGTCCGAGGGGGTCGCCTCGGGGCGGTTCGGAGAAGCGGTCCGTGAGTTCGGGGACGCGGCCCTGGGGGCCGATTCGGAGGCGTGGCTCGAGGCCGGCCTCCTCGAGGAGGCGGGCGGGCGCATCCGGTTCACCGAGCGGGGGTTCCTGCTCTCGAATGAAATCCTCTGCCGGTTTGTTTGACGCGCCGTAACAATCTCGATCGAAAGGAGTAATTCTTGAAAACGAGAACCTGGAAAGCGGCGGTCCTGGCCCTCTCCGCGCTGATGGTCGGGGGAGCGCTCGGAGCGCAGCCCTTCACGTCGGGCCACTGGAAGTCGAGGAGCCACATGGAGGGAGGTCCCCAGGGGGATATGGACTCGGAGTCGGAGCTCTGGATGAAGGACAAGAAGGTCCGGATCAAGACCAGGGTCATGGGCATGGAGATGAACGTCGTCAAGTCCGGCGACTATGCCTACCAGTGGCAGGACGGCCAGACCACAGGCATGAAGATCGCGGCCAACATGCGGCGGCGGGCCGGCGCCTCGACGGACTACCTCGAGAAGATGGACGACATCCGGTCCAAGGGCAAGAAGATCGGCAGCGAGAAGGTGGACGGGCACGACTGCGACATCTACGAGTACTCGGAGCCGGCGCCGGAGGGCGCGGGCGCCCGCGGTCCTACCAAGGGCACCTACTGGCTCGCGAAGGACCTGAAGAACTTCCCGGTCAAGACGATCTCCGACATGGGCACGATGAAGATCACGACGACCAACTACGACATCGACCTCGCGGCGCACGTCACCGATGCGCAGGTGACTCCGCCGGAGAACGTGAAGTTCCAGGACATGTCGGAGATGATGAAGGGGATGGCGCCGAAGAATTAGTCAACAGTCAACAGTCGACAGTCAACAGTCGACAGTCAACAAGAGGCCCGGCTCGCGCCGGGCCTTTGCCTTGAGTCCCGACTAGATGAACAGTGGCGCCAACACGAGCGTGATCGTCGCCAACAGCTTGATGAGGACGTGGAGCGACGGTCCCGCGGTGTCCTTGAAGGGGTCGCCGACGGTGTCGCCGACGACTGCCGCCTTGTGGGTGGGGGAGCCCTTTCCGCCGAAGGCGCCCGTCTCGATGAACTTCTTGGCGTTGTCCCAGGCGCCTCCGCCGTTGTTCAGGAAGGTCGCGACGACGATGCCGCCGATGGTGCCGACCATGAGCAGGGCGGCGACGGCTTCGGCGCCGACGCCGAAGAACCGGAAGATCAGGCCGACCGCGATCGGAGTCCCGACGGCCACGAGTCCCGGCGCGATCATCTGGCGGAGCGCTCCGCGGGTCACGATGTCCACCGTCCGGCCGTAGTCGGGCTTCTCGGTCCCCTGCATGATGCCGGGCCGCTCCTGGAACTGGGCCCGGACGTCCTGGATGACGACGTAGGCCGCCTTGCCGACGGCCTTGATCGCGAGGCCCGAGAAGAAGAAGACGAGCATCGCGCCGAGCAGGGCCCCGAGGAAGACCTCGGGCTTGGCCAGGTTCACGGCGGAGAGCCCGGCGTTGTAGTTCTTCAGCTCGTCGAGGTAGGCGGAGAAGAGGAGGAAGGCGGCCAGGGCCGCCGAGCCGATCGCGTATCCCTTGGTCAGGGCCTTGGTCGTGTTGCCGACGGCGTCGAGCCGGTCGGTCTTCTTGCGGATCTCCTCTGGCTGCCGCGACATCTCGACGATGCCGCCCGCATTGTCGGTGATCGGCCCGAACGTGTCCATCGCGAGGATGTACGCGGCCGTGCCGAGCATCCCCATGGTCGCGACGGCGGTGCCGAAGAGGCCCCCGTCGGGCAGCGCCGACGCGCCGAGCTTGTAGGAGGCCAGGATGGCGATCGAGATCGAGACGACCGGCATCAGCGTGCACTCGAATCCCACCGCGATGCCCGCGATGACGTTGGTCGCGGGCCCCGTCTGCGACGCCTCGGCGATTTCCCGGACCGGGCGGTACTTGTACTCCGTGTAGTACTGCGTGATGTACACGAACGCGACCGAGGTCAGGACCCCGATCAGCCCGCAGAGGAAGTACTTCCACCACGCGTCCGGGTGCGTCGGGTTGGCCAGCAGCCATTTGGTCGCGACGAAGAAGCCTCCGATCGCGAGGATCGCCGCGACGTAGTAGCCCCGGTTCAAGGCCTGCATCGGGTCCTGGTCCTCCCGGGTCTTGACCAGCAGGATCCCGACGATCGAGGCGAGGAGGCCGAAAGCTCGGGCGACTAAGGGGAAGAGCATCACGCCGACCACACCGGCGGAGAACGCCATTCCCTTCTGCCCGAGCGACGCCGCCAGGGTCGCCCCGAGGATCATCGCCCCGATGTTCTCGGCGGCCGTGGACTCGAAGAGATCGGCTCCGCGGCCGGCGCAGTCGCCGACGTTGTCTCCGACGAGGTCCGCGCCGACGTCCGCCGCCTTGGTATAGATGCCGCCGCCCAGCTGCGCGAAGAGGGCCACGAAGGAAGCGCCGAAGCCGTAGCCGACGATCAGGAGCGGGATCCGGTCGGGCTCGACGTCGGTGAAGTGGCGCACCAGCCAGTAGAGCCCGCCGACCCCGAAGAGGGACATCGAGACGACCAGCAGGCCCGACACGGCGCCGCCGCGCAGAGCGATGCGGAGGGCGTCGTTCAAGGAGGTCCGGGCGGCCGACGCGGTCCGGATGTTGGTGCGGATCGAGATCCACATCCCCACGTAGCCGGCGAAGACCGAGCACCCGGCCCCGAGCACGAAGGACAGGGTCGTCCAGAAGGCCAGCGTCAGGGCGGTCTTGACGGGGTCGAAGTCCTGGTGGGACCGGACGAACCCGTAGAGCAGGAAGATCAGGACCGCCAGCAGCAGCGCCAGCAGGGCGATCGTCGTGTTCTGGCGGCGCAGGAACGCCTCGGCCCCCTCCTTGATGGCGTTGGAGATCGACTGCATCGCGGCGGTGCCGGTATCCCGCTTCAAGACCCACCGGGCCAGCCACCAGGCGACGAACAGCGAACCGACCGAAAAGACCAGGATCAGGGGTAAGGCGGCGTCGTAGGACATACGAGTCTCCTCTAGGTTTCTTAAGGATTCAGGGCGCGGAGAATATCAGACCGACCGGACCGGAACTGGTGAATTCAGATTAAGACGAGAGGGCAGTTTTTCGCCTGCTCGCAGATCACAAATCACAAATCGGTTTTCTTACTGGATCGGAACGGTTTCGAGCACGATCCCGATGTTCTTGGCGCCGGCGTTGCGGCAGATGTCCATGACCTTGATGACCTCGCCGTAGTTGGACCCGTCGTCGCCGGAGAAAAAGACGGTCTTGTCGCGCCGGTTCTTCAGGATGTCCTCGACCTGGCTCGCGAGCTGTTGGGGGTTGACCTGCTGCTTGTTCAGGAAGATCTGGTTCGACGGGGTCAGGGAGACGATGACCTGGTCCACCAGGGACTGCGGCTGGTCCACGGTCGCCTTGGGGGGGACCTTGACGTCGTACCCCATCTGGAGCAGCGGGGTGATGACCATGAAGATGATCAGCAGCACGAGGACGATGTCCACGAGCGGCGTGATGTTGATGTCGCTCTTGTAGTCGGTGGTTCCGCCGGCCGCCATCGACATGACTAGCTCTTCCCCGCGCCTTTCTGCTTCTTGTCGGCGATCAGGCCGACGTTCTGGAAGCCGGCCTCCTTGGCCATCTTCATGACTTCCTTGACGTCGCCGTACTTGAGCCTCTGGTCCGCCTTGATGATGATGTCCGCCGACGGAGACCGCTGGTAGAGCTCATCGAGGCGCTTCTGGATGTCGTCCTTGGAGAGCTTGTCCGCCTCGAAGTAATAGGCCGGCGGCGTGGCCCAGCCCACCGTCAGCAGCTTCTGGCTGGCGTTCTCCGGCTTCTTGTCGGGGTTGTCCGTGGTCGGCAGCTGCACCGCGATGCCCTTCTGCAGCAGCGGCGTGACGACCATGAAGATGATCAGGAGGACGAGGCAGACGTCCACCAGGGGCGTGACGTTGATGTCGCTCTGGAGCTTGTCGCGGCCTCCCGTTCCCATCGCCATGGCGAGCTTCTCCCCGGGTTCCTAGGACGCCCGGACGCCGAGCTTGGCGCCGGCGCCGCGGCGCTTGATGAAGTAGTCGAGAAGGGTCGAGGCCGAGTTGGACATCTCGACCTGGAAGCGCTCGATCTTGTTCATGAAGATGTTGAAGAGCCACACCGCCGGGATCGCGACGAAGAGCCCGAGCGCCGTCGTGATGAGGGCCTCCGCGATGCCCGTCGAGACCGCCGCGATGCCGCCCGATCCGGTCAGGGCCATCCCTCGGAACGCGTTGATGATGCCGATGACCGTTCCGAAGAGGCCGATGAAGGGAGCGGTCGTTCCGATCGTGGCCAGGCCCGAGAGCCCCTTCTTCATGTCGGCCGTCGTGATCAGGGCCTCGCGCTCGATCGCCCGCTCCGCCGCCTCGATCGGGTCGTGGCCGACGACGTCGGCCGTACCGGTGACGATGTCGTGTTGGAACTCGTACAGCCCCGCCGAGACGACCCGGGCCAGGTGGCTGTTCTTGAACTTCTTGGAGGAGTCGATCGCCTCTTGAAGCTTGTCCTGCTTGAGGTAGCCGGTCACGAGCGTCGCGAACTGGAGCGACTGCTTCTTGGCCTTCCCGTAGTAGATGAACCTCTCGACGGCCACCGTCAGCGAATAGACGGACATCAAGACGAGCAGGATGGCGACGCCCTTCGCCAGGGGCGTCATCGAATTCCAGAGGTCGACAGGGTTAAAGCTCATGAAGCGCTCCTTCTCGTTCTCTCATTCTTTTCCGTCGAGGTCTGATATCCCCTCCGAAAACGCCAAGTCTAGTGCAAGTTGAAAGTCACGGTCACGGTCAGGTAAACGCGGACGGCCCGACCGTTCAGCGTGGCGGGCTTGTACCTCCACTGCTGCACGGCGCGGACGGCGGAAGCGTCGAGGAGCGGGTTGACGGACTTCAAGACCTTGACGTCCTCGACGTTGCCGTTGGCCGTGATGATGGCTTCCAGGATGACGACCCCCTCCATCCGCGCCTTGCGGGCGGCCTCGGGGTACTGGGGCTCCACCCGGTTGGTCAGGACGGGGGCCTTGACCTCGCCCCCGACGCGGAGCGGCTCGCCTTCGCCCGTACCCGGCCCGGTTCCCCCTGGCACGCCGCCCACCACGCCGCCCGGCACGCCACCCTCGACTCCGCCCGGGACCCCGCCCTCCACGCCGCCGGACGGCGCCTCGGGCTCCGGTGCCGCCAGCGGCTTGGGAATGTTCTCGGGGATGATCGTGGGCGCGACCATCTCCACGGGCCGGACCGGAACCTGTTTCTGGACCTCCGGGGCCTTGGGCTGGGGCGCCTTGGGGGGCGCCGCGGGCGGAGGAGGCGGGGGAGGCGGAGCCGACGCGTAGAAGGTCACGGGGATCGGCGGCTCCGGGATGTCCTCGACGAACCAGATCGAAGCGCCGAGCGCGATGCCGATGACGAGGCCGTGGATAAGGATGGACACCGGGAGCGTCATCGCCTTCTTGGAGTCCCCCTTGTGGGGTGCCGATTCGATCAGTGCATCTTCGAACATGACGAGTCCTCCAGACCCTTCAGGACACCGATCCTACTTTGCCGGTTCCGGCGTCGGGGTCGTGGCGAGAGCCTTTTTACGCAATTCAAGTGCCTGCTCCCGGTACTTGTCCGCCGCCGCGATGGCTTCCTGCTTCTTCGCGTCGTCGGTCTCCAGCTTCGCCTTCTCCCGGTAGAGGAGGTTCATGTACGTCAGCGCGTCGAAGTTGTCGGCCTTGATCTGGAGGGCCTTCTGGAGCGCCTCCATCCCGTCGTTGACGATCTTGGTCCGAATCGCCGGGTCGATGTCGGGGTAGTGGTACGAACGGTCCCACGCCTGGACGCCGACCATCACGTACGGCTCGGGATTGCCGGGCTCGAGCGCCGCTCGCTTCTTCTCCCACTCCAGGCCCTGCTGGAAGTCTCCCTTCTTGAAGTACATCGCGGCGAGCGAGGTCATCGCCTTGGCGTCGCTCGGGGTGGTCTTTAGCAGATCCTGGTAGAAGGTGATGGCGTCGTCGTAGCGGTCCACCGCGAGGTACATCGAGACGAGGAACTCGCGGACCTTCCTGTCGTTGGGATACTCCTTCAGGTAGGTCTGCAGCTCGCTGATCGCCTTGCCGGCGAACTCCAGGTCCTTGGGGTGCTTGCTGCCCGGCTGGTAAAGGGCCATGTAGGTCTCGCCGATGAACTTGTGGAGCTTGGCCTCTCCGGGATCGAGGCGCAGGGCTTCCTGATAGTTGGCGAGCGCCGCCTGGTACTGTGTCGCCTTGAAAAACTCGTTGCCTTTCTTGATCTCCTGCCGCGCGCGGATCTTGTTGCACCCCGGCAGGACCGCCACCGCGAGAACGAGAATGGCCGCCCCGGCCAGACGTGGACTCCGCATTCTTCGGATGCTCCTTCTGCTCGTGTTGCCGCCGGGAGGCCCGTCCCGGAGTGCGGAATTCTGTTGAATTCTCCCGGACAAAGCAACAGTGTTTTTGAAACGTTTTCATTCCGGAGCCGGGGGAATAATTCGGGCCGGCAGGCCCTTGCGTTCCGGCAGGAGGAAGCTTGAACAAACGCGGATTCCTTTCGATTTTCGCCGTCTTTCTGGCCGTCGCCCCGCTCGCGGCGCAGAAAGCGCCGGCGCCCGCGCCCCCGCCCGCCCAGAAGCCTCCGTCGCAGGAGCGCCCGCTGCCGCCCGTCTCGGAGAGCGTCGAGGTCTCCGTCACCAACGTCGAGGTCGTCGTGACGGATTCGAAGGGGCGCCGGGTTCCCGACTTGACCCGCGACGACTTCGAGGTCTACCAGGACGGCACTCTCCAGAAGATCACGAACTTCTACGCGGTCTCGGGCGGCAAGGTCGTGCTCGAAGACGGAAAAGTCGTCGCTCTGGACTCGCCGGCCGCGGCGGCCGAGCTGCCCGTCGAGTTGAAGGCCCGCTACATCCTCTTCGTGGACAACCTGAACATCCAGCCGCAGAACCGCAACCGGATGTTCGAGCGCCTCCAGGATTTCGTCCGACAGACGATCGGCACCCGCGCCGAGGCCATGGTCGTGACCTACAACCGGTCGCTGAAGGTCCGGCGCAAGTTCACCTCCGAGCCGAGCGAGGTCATCGCGATGCTCGAGGAGATCAAGAAGGAGACCGGCGGCGGGACGACGATGGCCTCCGAGCGCCGCGACGCGCTCCACCAGATCGACGAGTCCCAGAGCGCCGCCGAGGCTTCCCAGATCGCGCGGACCTTCGCACGCTCGCAGCGCAACGACCTGGAGTTCTTGGTCGACGCCTTGAAGAACACGATGAACAGCCTGGCCGGGATCGAGGGGCGCAAGGTGCTCGTCTACGTCTCCGAGGGGATCCCCTCGAGCGCGGGCCTGGAGCTCTTCGACCAGATCCAGCGCAAGTACTCGAACCAGGCCGGCACCGCCACGCTGGAGCAGTTCGAGTTCGACATGAACGCGCGGTATGCCGGGATCATCCAGTCCGCCAACGCCCAGGGCGTGACGATCTGGGCGCTCGACGCGTCGGGCCTGACGACGGACTCGCTGGTCTCCGCCGAAAACCGCAGCTTCGACACCCGCCCCAACGACTTCATGCTCCGGCAGAACTACCAGGCGCCGCTCCAGCTCATGGCCGAGCAGACCGGGGGAATGGCGGCGGTCAACACCAACGACTGGAAGAAGAGCCTCGACGAGCTGGCGGCGGACTTCTCCAACTTCTACTCGCTCGGCTACCGGACGACGAAGGCGGCCGTGGACCGGCCCCACTCCATCGAGGTCAAGGTCAAGCGCAAGGGCCTGACGGTCCGCGCCCGGAAGGGTTTCCTCGAGAAGACCATCGAGACGAGGGCGGCCGAGGGAGTCGTGGCGAGCCTCCAGTATCCCCGCGACGAAAACCCGCTCGGCATCAGCGTTTCCGTCGGCACGCAGAAGCCCCACGACCGGGAGACCTTCGCCGTGCCGGTGCGCATCTCTGTCCCCATCGGGAAGCTCGGGTTGATCCCGGTGGGGGACCACTACGAAGCGACCTTCTACGTCTACGTCGTCGCCCGGGACACGGCCGAGAAGCAGTCGGACCTCGCGGTCCAGAGGCAGGTCGTGACCGTCCCGACCCAGGACCTCGACAAGGCGCAGCACCGGGACTGGTACTACGACTTCACGATGACGGTCGGCCCCGGCGCCCAGAGGATCGCCTTCGCGGTGCGCGACGGAGTCTCGAACCTGATCTCCTACTACCAGAAGAACCTGTTCATCTCGCTTCTGCCGGCGGAGACCAAGAAGGGCTGAGAAGAACGATCTCCGTCCTTCATCCTTCGATCCCGTAGACTCAGCGGGATGCCGTCGCGCCTCCCGAGCCTCCTCCTCTTCGCCCGGACCCCGGCGGCGGGGAAGGTGAAGACCCGGCTCGCGCCGCCCCTTTCCGAATCCGAGGTCCTCGCCCTGTACCTCGCGTTCCTGGAGGACGCCTCGAGGGTCTACCGGCAGCCGGAGCGGTGGCGGGCGGTCCTCGAAGCGGAGCCGGATCCGGACGATCCGGCGCTGGCGGCCCGATTCCGCGGGCCGTGGTCGCGTCGGCGCCAGGCGGAAGGCGACCTGGGAGAGCGGCTCTCGGCCGCCTTCGAGCGGGAGTTCGCCTCGGGCGCTCCGGCGGCGCTCGCCGTCGGCTCCGATCATCCGTCGCTGGAGAGGCGGCTCCTCGAGGAGGCCTTCGACGCGGTCGAGGCCGGGGCCGGCGCCGCGGTGATCCCGGCCAGGGACGGCGGCTACTGCGCGATCGCCCTCGCCTCGGGGGTTTCTCCGCGCCGGATCTTTTCGGGGATCCCGTGGTCCTCGGCCGCCGTCCTCCCGGCGACGCGCGAACGCTTCGCGTCGCTCTCGCTGCCCGCCGTCTTCCTCGAGGAGGCCTACGACGTGGACCGGCCGGAAGACCTCGAGCTGCTCCGCGCGGACCTGGCGCGGCGCGATCCGGCCGGGCCCGACTATCCCGAGGCGACCGCCCGGGCGCTCGGGATCCTGGCGGCGGCCCGATGATCCCGGTCCTGGACGCTCGGCGGATGCGGGCGGCCGACGCGGCGGCGATTCGGGCCGGAGTGCCTTCGCTGACATTGATGGAGAACGCCGCGCGCAGTCTGGCCGCCGAGCTCGTCTCGGCTCATCCCTCGGCTTCGAGGATCGTGGTCGCCTGCGGTCCCGGCAACAACGGCGGCGACGGGCTGGCGGCCGCCCGCCTTCTCGCGGCGCGGGGGCTCTCGGTCACGGTCTTCACCCTCCGGGATCCGGACGCCTACCGGGGCGACGCGGCGGAGAACGCCCGGCGCGCCCGGGAGAGCGGCATCGAGCTCGTCGCTCTCGAAACCCCCCGCGGGAGAAGGGGATTCTCGCGCGCGATGCGGGACTCCGACGCCGTCGTGGACGCCCTCTTCGGCACCGGCCTGACGAGGGCCCTGACCGGCGCCGCGGCGAAAGCGGTCGGTGCGATCAACTCGGCAAAGCGCCCGGTCGTGGCGGCGGACCTCCCGTCGGGTCTCTCCGCGGACGCGGGCGATCGGAT
>DATFWF010000073.1:0-18021 GCA_035259605.1 Thermoanaerobaculia bacterium | reverse complement strand
GGTCGGCTCTTACGGCCTCTTCATGGTGATGACGACGACGCGCGACGAGATCATCGTGGAAGGAAGCGACGACGGCGTGACGTGGAAGCCGTACGAGTTCCGCTGGAAGCCGGGCGACGTCAAGCGCCGGCCCGCCTTCGTCGCTCCGCACCAGCCGCGGCTGGACTGGCAGATGTGGTTCGCGGCGCTCGGCCGTTGCGAAGACAATCCCTGGTTCGTCTCCTTCGAGCGCCGCCTCGTCGAAGGCTCTCCTCCGGTCCTCGCCTTGCTGGAGCACAACCCTTTTCCCAACGCCCCGCCCCGCTACCTCCGCACGACGATGTACGCCTACCGCTTCACCGACTCCACCACCCGCCGCCAGACCGGCGCCTGGTGGCGACGCGAGCCGCTCGGCCCGTACTGCCCATCCATGCAGAGGTAAGTCGAACCGACGCCGCCTTGTCATCCTGAACGAGCGGAGCGAGCGAAGGATCTACTTTCCGGCGACACGGAGCAGGTCCCTCGTTTCGCTCGGGATGACAGACTACTGCTTTCCCCTCGGAAGCCACTCGCGGAGGCGCTTCAAGGCCCGCTCGGCCGTCTGCGGATCCATGTTGGTGAAGACGATGATCGTGCTGCCGGTGTCGAGGTTCATGTCTATCGCGGTCGAGACGCCGGGGGAGCCTCCGGCGATCGCGAGGGCGCCGCCGCGGCCGGAGGCGTCGGAAGTCTTCGGCGGAGCGCCGGGCTTGTTGGAGTAGATCCAGTCGGTCCACTCCTTCGGCAGGAGGCGGTCGTGACGCAGCGCCTGGTCGAAGCGGAGCATGTCGGGCGCCGTCGAGCGAGAGCCGCCGGCCGAGCTGTTGCACGCGGGGAGGTTCGCGGTGACCGGCTCGGGAGTTCCGCCGGGCCCGCGTCGCGTGTATCCGATCGCCCTGTTGGCGACCGCGGACTGCGGCTCGTACGGCCCGGAGTCCTTCATCCCGGCGGGAACGAAGATGTTCTCGCGGACGTATTCGTGAAATTCCTTGCCCGAAATCTTCTCGACGATCAATCCCAGGACGACGTAGCCGGCGTTGGAGTAAGCGTTGCCCTGCCCGGGAGCGAACTGCAGCGGGACGTTGGCGAAGAACTGGACATAGTCGGAGAGGCGCTTCAGGCTCGCCGGCGGCGTCTCGAGGTACTTCTTTCCGAAGATGTCTCCCATCCCCGAGGCGTGAGTGAGGAGCTGCTGGATCGTGATCCTGTCGGAGGAGGGAACGGGAAGGTCCGGAAGGTGCTTCGCGATCGTGTCAGTCAGCGCGAGCTTCCTCTTCGCCGCGAGCTGTGCGATCGCGACCTGCGTGAAGATCTTGCCTATCGAGGCGAGGTTGTAGGAGGTGTCGGGGCGGTTCGCGATCTTTCTTTCGCGGTCGGCCATGCCCCACGCGCCGTCGAAGAACGGCTTTCCGCCGCGCGCCATCAGGACCGAGCCGGAGAAGAGGTCTTTGGCCGCGAGCTCGTCCAACCAGGCCCTCGCGGCGGCCGCCGCCTCGTCGTCGGTGGCCTTCGCCTCGACGGGCTGGCCGGTCGTTTCGTCGGCGGGCTCGATGTCCACGCCCAGGATCCCGTGCGAGTCGGGAGACAGCTCGAAAGAGATCTCGACGTAGCGATTCTTCTCGTCGCGCGCGAGCCAGCGAAGCTGCCGCGGGGAGTCGTGGAGGACTCGAACGAAGGCGAGGCCGGGATGCTCCCTGCCGATCCCGGCGAGCCCTTTCGCGCGCGGCTCCGCAGGCATCCGCTCCAGGTCCTTCGCGTCGAATTCCCTGCGGACGAACTGGACGGTCACGTCCGGGTCGCCGGCGCGGATCGCCTCCAGGAACGCCGCGACGCGCGGCGGGGCCGGGGCCGTCTCCCCCGGAGCCAGGATCGCGAGGGCGAGGAGAAAGGCGGACAGGCCGGTCATGAGGAGCTCCTTTCTCGGAGACACCGGACTCCCCGGAGACGGTTCACACCCTTCGAGGTTTCCCTAAACGCCGAATTTTTCGGGGCTCCACTCCAGGCCCAGCTCGGAGGGAGGGGCCATGTAGCCGACCAGGGCGGAGGAGGCGACGACGGCGGGGGAGGCGAGATAGCCCTCTCCTCCCACGCCCATGCGGTTCTGCCAGTTCCGGTTGAACGAGGTGATCGCCCGCTGACCGGGAGCGAGCGCGTCGGGACCCTGGCCGAAGCAGGGGCCGCACCACGACTGGCGGATCTGGCCGCCGACGGCCCGGAAAACTCCGGCGATGGATTCCCCGTGGAGTCGCGGATCGGGATTCTCGATCTGACGGCCGACTCCGCCAGAGCCCGGGAAGATCGCGAAATCCTTCGCGACTTTCGAAAAACCCTTCCCGCGCGCGGCGTCCAGGACGAGGGCTGCCTGGAGAAGGTCGTCGTAACCGCCGTTGGTGCACGAGCCGATCAGCGCCTTGTCGAAGGTCAGCCGCTCGCGCGCGACTTCGCCGGCGGGGAACGCGTTGCCCGGCGAGTAGGGCTTGGCGATCATCGGCGCGACGTCGGCGAGGGCGAACTCCTCGTCGATCTCGTAGACCGCGTCGCGGCCCGGCGAGAGGCGCGGGTAGGGAAGATCGGCGAGGCCCTTGTCCCGGTACCAGCCTTCCGTGATGTCGTCCTGGGCGAAGATCCCGTTCTGAGCCTCGGCCTCGGCCATCATGTTGGCGATCGTGTTGCGGTAGGGCATCGGGAGCTGGCGGTCCGAGTCCACGAACTCGATGGACATTCCCTGCGACTGTTTCGCGCCCCACCGCCGCAGGAGCTCGAGCACGATGTCCTTGCCGGACACCCACGGCTGGAGCTTGCCGCGGAAGACGACGCGCCTCGCCTTCGCGGGGGTGAAGTAGACGTAGCCGGTTGCCCACCCGAACCCGAGCGTCGTCGAGCCAACGCCGTAGCCGACCGCGCCGTACGCGCCGTAGGCCCGGCTGTGCGAGTCCGCGCCCGGGATGAACTGGCCCGGCAGGACGAGCCCCTGCTCGGGAAAGTAGAAGTGGAAGATGCCGTCGCCGGGCGTCGCGTAGTACGGCTTCCCGATCCCGTGGCGCAGCGCGAACTCGCGCCCGATCGACGTCTGCTTCTCGTCGGCGTCCTTGCCGGTGAAGACGAAGTGGTCGTTGGCGATCGCGGCCTGCCTCGGGAAGATCGCCGAGCCGCCGGTGATCTGGTTGAAGGTGTGGATCGCGAAGGGCGCCGTGCCGTCGGAGGCCGGAAGGAGATCCGCGAAGACCCGCAGCGTCGATCCCGGAACGACCGCGGCGTCCTTGTCCACTCGGTGCGCCCAGACGATCTGCTCGGTCGTCGTCAGGCGGCGAGCCTGATCGGCGTCCGGCCAGATGATCTCCGGCTTTCGCTCGACGGAGCGGCGAAACTCCCGGCGCCCCACGGCGAAGATGCCCCCGCTTTGACGGATCTCTTCCTCCTTGGCGGAGAGCGGCGCGGGCTCGTAGGTCTTTCCGCGTGTCTCGTTGGTCAGCCGGCGCGACCGGACGTCGAAGGAGAAGGCGTCGCCGTCGCGCGCGTCGGCCACCGCCTCCGGGCTCTGGACGACGTGCAGGCCCAGGTTCAGCGCGTTCCTGCGAAAGATGTCTCCCATCCCGTTGCCGGCGACGACGACGAGCTCCAGGCCCGCCTCCTCGGCGACGCCCTTCAGCCCCGCCGGGCTCATCTCCCGCGAGGACCCGATCGCGAACCGGTCGCCCGCGATGAGAAACGTTTCGCCGCGGTGGACGCGCTCCCGGAAATCCGGCATCAGGTGGCGGAACGATCCCGCCTTCCAGCGCTCGTCCAGCGTCTCCAGGCTCTCCGAGACGCAATCGGCCGCGGGCGTGATCTGGTCCGTGTCGATCGCGTCGCGCTTCTTGCCGGGAACCTTCGGGTCCCACAGGATCAGCGCGGTCCCGCGCAGGACGCCCTTCTCCGGCCCGCTTCCGGATTCGGAAACGGCGGCCGGCAGTCTCTCGACCGTCACTCCCGGCTTGAGCCGGGCGGGTTCGATCCGGTGCACGCCGTGGACTCTATGCGATGAACTTCGCGATGGCGAATGCGGCCGCCGCCGCGAGGCCGCCGACGACCGCCGTCTGCCATGCGCTTTTCAACGGCTTCTTCACCGTGAACCTTCCCTTGATGTAGCCGAAGACGAGGAGCGCGAGAAGCGTCAGACCCACGGAGCCGAGGAGGGCGGACCGCATCGTCGGCAGCAGAAAGTAGGGCAGGAGGGGCACCATCCCTCCCGCGATGTAGGAGAGCCCGATGGTGAGGGCGCTCGTCCGCGCGCGCAGGGGATCCGGCTCCTCGAGGCCCAGCTCGAAACGCATCATGAAATCGATCCACCGTTTGCGGTCGTGGCTCATCTCGCGGGCGGCCTCCTTCGCCAGGTCGCGCGAGATGCCGTAATGCTGGAAGACCTCCGCGACTTCGCGGCGCTCCTCCTCGGGGATCTCGTGCGTCTCGCGGGTCTCTCGCGCTCTCTCGGAGACGTAATGCTCCGCGTCGGTCCGCGCCGCGAGGTACCCGCCGAGCCCCATCGCGATGGATCCGGCCGCGATCTCGGCCAGCCCCGCGGTGATGACCACCCGCGTGGACTCGACCGCTCCCGACAGCCCCGCGGCCAGCGCGAAGGGAACCGTCAGCCCGTCGGACATCCCGATGACGATGTCCCGGATCCTCTCCGAGGCGGTGAAGTGTTTCTCGACGTGCTGCGTCTGCGGCATGCGTTTCCTTTCTCGGCGAACCGGTCCGGCCTCGGGACTAGCGAAGGCCCGTGACGACGTAGAGGTCCTGAAGGCTCCTGCGATACCCGTAGACGTAAGACTTCCCGTCCGGCGTGATGACGATCGGGCCGACCTGTCCGACTCCCGCGAGATCGGCGGGGCGAAGCTCCTTCCAGAGTTGTCTCTCTCCGGTCGCGGTGTCAATCAGAGAAACACGCGCGGACATGTTCCCCTGCCGCATGACGTAGAGATGGCGGCCATCGGACGCCCAGCGGACGGCCAACTCTTCCGGCTCGATCCCGGAGATGGGGCGGGCCGGTCCCGGTTCGGACGGATAGAGTGCCAGTTTCCCATCCGGGCCCGCGGCGGCGATCCATTTCCCGTCGGGCGAGATGGAGTGCCGGACCGTGAAGACTCCCTCCGGGGTGATCGCGCGCGGCTGTCCGCCGGGGAGATCCCGAACGTAGAGGCGCGGGCGGTGGCCGGCCTCGTTTCCGGCGATGAGAAGCCGCCGGCCGTCCGGGAAAAAGTCCGCCCACTGGCAGTGGACGTTTGCTTGCGGGAGAAGCCTGGGCTCGCCCCGGCCGGTCGGCAGCAGCACGAGCTGTGTTGAGGCGAGCTCCTCGGCCGCGATCGCCCACTGCCCGTCAGGCGAAAGCGCGAAGGAGCGCCCGCGGCCGATCATCACCGCCGGCGACGCGCTGGTCTTTCGGAGATAAACGAGGAACCGGCCGGTCGGGGAGCTGGACTCTTCGTCGAAGAGAACCGTCGTGCCGTCGGCGGAGAGGTCGCGGGGATTGGACCAGTCGAGCCAGGTCAGATTGCGCTCCTCCGCGTCTCCGGGGGCCAGGCCCACCAGCTCGCGCCGCCTGCTCTCGCGCAGGAAGAGGGCGCGCCCGTCGCGCGCCACGTCCTGGATCCCCCCGTCACCGGGAAAGGCCCAAAGGGCGCGTGTCTTTCCGGAAAGGGAGGTCGCAAGGAGCCGGACTGCCGTGGACCAGACTTCGTCTCCCTTCGCCGACCACGCCAGGCCCGTCGAGGCGTTGGGACCGGTCAGAAGGACCTTGCCTTCGCGATCGACCACCTTGACCAGGGCGGTGTCGTCGCCCCGCTGGGGATGGTCGAGAAACGCAATCCGTCTTCCATCGGGGGCGAACCGGACATGACTGATCCAGCCCGACGGCTGTTGAATCACCTTTCCTACCGGGAACTCGAGGCGGCGAATGTCGCCGGCCCAGCGCGCGACCGCCAATGCGGAGCCGTCCGGGGCCCAGTCCGCATCCTGGACGGTTTCGAGAACCTCGCGCGGCGTGCCTCCGGCCAGTCCGACGCGGGCAAGGGTCCCGAACGATTCGAAACCGATGACCCAGTGCCTGCCGAGGGAGATCGCCATCTCGCCGGCCGGTGAGATCGAGAGGATGTCTCCGGCAAGGCCGAGAGGTCTGGCTTCGAAGCTCTCGGGGCGGGTCGTGAAGATCTCCACCGGGCGGCCCTCCCACGAAGCTCCGTACACGATGGTCTGGCCGTCGGGGGCGAAACGCGCCGACTGGATCGCGCCGCGCTGATAGGTCAGCCGCTGAAAAGAAATCGAGGTTTCGATCTTCGAGTTCGCGGCCGCGCGGCCGACGAAGACTCCTGCGACCGCTCCGGCGAGGAGAGCGGCGGCGACGGGAAAGAGCCATCCGGGCCGGCGTCGCGGAGCCGCCGGAGCCGCCGCTGCGGCGCCGGAAGCCTCGGAGAGATGGTCCCGCACGCTCTTGAGGTCGCGTGCCAGGTCTTTCGTGGAGGCGTACCGGTCCTCGGGGTCCTTGGCCAGGCAGCGCTCGACGATCCAGCGCAGCGGCGCCGGAACGGCGGGGTTCAATCCCGCGATCGGCTCCGGCTCCTCGCGGATGATCGCGACGAGCGTCTCGGCTCCGGTCTTGCGCTGAAAGGCGCGGCGATTCGTGGACATCTCGTAGAGGATCGCGCCCAGAGCGAACTGGTCCGACCGGAAATCGACGCTTCCTCCGCTAGCCTGCTCCGGCGACATATAGCCGGCGGTCCCGAGAACCGTCCCGGGCTGCGTGGCGGGAGCGGGAGCGGCCATCGTCTGGAGAGCGGAGAGCCCTTCGGGCTCACGGACGGGCTCGACCAACTTCGCCAGGCCGAAGTCGAGGATCTTTACGTAACCGTCGCGGGAAACCATCAGGTTCTCGGGCTTCAGGTCGCGGTGGACGATCCCGGCGGCGTGCGCCTTGGCGAGGCCCTCGGCGGCCTGGACGGCGATGTCGAGGGTCTTTCGGACCGGGAGCGCGCCGTCCAGGATCAGCTCGCGAAGCATCCTTCCCTCGACGAGCTCCATGGCGATGTAGATCGTCGAGTCGGCGACGTCGATGTCGTAGACCGTGACGATGTTGGGATGGTTCAAGGCCGAGGCGGACCGCGCCTCGGCTTCGAACCTGCGGCGCCGGTCCGGGTCGGCCGAGACTTCCCCGAGCAGGACTTTCAGCGCGACGTCGCGGCCGAGCTTCGTGTCGCGGGCGCGATAGACCTCGCCCATCCCACCCGCCCCAAGGAGCGCGGAGATCTCATAGGAACCCAGCCGTGTGCCGGCGGAGAGGGGCATCGCTGCGGCGATTCTAGTCCGGCGCCGCGGGACTTCTTTACGGGCAGCTGGGGAAGGCGGAGGTGTCCTGGAGGGGAGCGTAGGGAGTGTTGAGCGGGTTGACGTAGGTCTTCAGCGTGCCCGTTTTCGTGTCGATGACCACAACCGTCACCTCGACGTTGGTCAGGCCGGTTCCGAACACCCAGTAGGTGTTGTTGAAGTCGCAGCCGTTGACCACCTTCACCATGATCTCGAGGTTCTGCGGGGAGAAGAACCAGAAGGCCCCGGTATCGTTGGCGACCGGAACGGGAATCGCGGTTCCCGAGGCGTTCGCCGTCTTCCAGAACGCATTGACCCGGAAGCGCCCGTCGTTCAGGCACAGCGAGGTGGAATCCGTGACGCACGGACCTCCAAAGCCGTACTCGTAGGCGCCGATGTCCACCGTGCTTCCGGAAGCGCGCGGATTCCCGTCGAGATCGGTCGCGCTCAAACCGCCCGGCGCGGAATTCAATCCCATGTTGATCGCGGGCGAGTTCACGCGCAGGCGGTAATTGCCTCCGCCGACGAAGACGGGATCCGACGCGAGGTTGGATCCGCTGCCGGGACCCGGCGCCAGGTTCCTCACGATGCTCCCGATGATGTTGTTGCGGACCACGATGTCGGTGGAGGAGAGCGCCAGGTCGCCGTTGGCGTTGCCGTACAGGATGTTGTTGGTGATGGTCCCCGCCGGGCTGGCGTAGAGCCTCAGGCCTCCGGTGTTCGGAGCCGTATTGCCGGTGAAGGTGTTATTCAGGACGTGGGCGGTACCGTTGCTGGTCAGGATCGCACTGGCGTAAGCGTGTCCGGCCCAGTTGCCTATGAACAAGTTGTCCCGAACAACCGTGACCCCCCATTGCGTCCCGCCGTTCATCCCGCCGCCGAAGGACTCGGCGCCGTTGCTGAAGAAGATGTTGTGGTCCACGGTGAGATTGCCGGTCGCACCGGCGAAGATGTTGTTGAAGTGCAGCCCGCCTCCCTGTGTTGTTCCGGTTGCGCGCCCGTTGCGGATCGTGAAGCCCTGGACCTGGAAGTTGGCCGTGGTCGCGCCGCTGATGAAGAGCACGACGTTGACGAACTGCGCGTCGAGGATCGTGTTGGTGGGATTGACGACGCGGCTCCCGCAGCCTGCGGCATAGCCGCCCAGGAGGGCCAGCGAGCCCGATCCGGAGTTGCCGTAGGTGAACGGTGTTCCGGCCGTCAGGTACGTTCCCTGGACGATCTGGATCGTGTTTTCCTGTCCGTTGGTCGTTCCGGTGAGGAGGGCCGTCCTCAGCGCCGAGGCGGAGTCCACGCAGAAGGTCGCGCCGCGGGCGTCCCGGCGGCCCAATCCCAGGACGATTCCGCACGCCAGCGCGGCGGATCGCCCGAGAAGCTTCCGCTGCATTTTTCTGGCCGAATCCTAGCACCCGTGGCACGTCGATTGCTGTTTCCGTTAGAAAGGAATTGTGTATGAAGAATCGTTTCATCCCCGCGGCCGTTGCCGGCGCCGTCCTGCTGTGATGAGCGCGGCCTGCCGCCCCAACCAGACGGTCGAACGCCAAACCGACGACGCGGGCATCAAGACGTCGGTCAAGGCCAAGCTGGCCGCCGACGTGCGCTTCTCGTCCGGCTTTCCGGGTCACGCCCCGGAAAGCCGCAGGCCATGTGCCATCGGACGGGGGGCCGGGCCGCCCCTCACCCTGCCCTCTCCCGCGGGGAGAGGGGAATTGGCTCTCAGCCTGTTGACCGTCGACTGTTGACTGTCGACTTCACCAGATCAGGCAGCGCTGCTCGCGCACCATTGCGTCGCCCGGCTTGCAGCCGAAGGCCGCGGCGAACTCCGGGATGTTCGACGGCGCGCCGATCGCGCGGAAGCGGCCGAGCGGATGCGGGTTGGTGTTCGTCTGGAGCCTCTCGAACTCGGGCCGTCCGTTGGTCGCCCACACGCGCGCCCAGTTCAAGAAGAGCCGCTGCTCCGCGGTGTAGCCGTCGATCGGCGCGGGCCGCGGTTTGCCCTCGAGGCTCTTCTGGAACGCCTTGTACGCGATCGACAGTCCGCCCAGGTCCGCGATCGACTCGCCGAGCACGAGCTTGCCGTTCTGGTGCAGGTCCCCCTCGACGACGTAGCCGTCGAACTGCTTCTCGACGCAGTTGGCGCGCTCCAGGTAGTTCTTCAGGTCCTGGTCGGTCCACCAGTTCTTCAGGTTCCCCTGCGCGTCGAACTTGCGGCCCTGGTCGTCGAACCCGTGCGTCATCTCGTGGCCGATGACGGCGCCGATACCGCCGTAGTTGACGGCGTCGTCCGCCTTCGCGTCGAAGAACGGCGGCTCGAGGATGCCCGCCGGGAACACGATCTCGTTGCGAGGCGCGGCGTAGTAGGCGTTGACCGTCGGCGGCGTCATGCCCCACTCGGTCCGGTCCACGGGTTTGCCGATCTTGTTCATGTCGCGGTGGTGCTCGTAGAGGGCGCCGTTCATGACGTTGACGACGTAGCTGCCCCGCTCGACCTTGTAGGCCGTGTAGTCGCGCCACTTGTCGGGGTATCCGATCTTGGGCGTGAAGGCGTCGAGCTTGGCCAGCGCGGCCTTGCGGGTCTCGGCTCCCATCCAGGGGAGCGTCGTGAGGTCGTCGCGCAGCGCCGCGATCAGGTTCTTGACCATCTGGTCGGCGCGGGCCTTGGCCTCCGGCGGGAAATGCTCGGCCACGTAGAGCTTTCCGAGGGCGAACCCGAGCTGCCGGTCGGTCGATTGCGTGCAGCGCCTCCAGCGCGGCTGGATCTCCTTGGTGCCCTCCAGCGTCTTTCCGTAGAAGTTGAAGTTCTCCTCGACAAACTTCGAGGAGAGGCTCGGTGCCGCCGAGTGGACGAGGTGCCACCGCAGGTACGTCTTCCAGTCCGCGAGGGGGACCGCCTTCAACTGCTTGTCGAGGGACTCGAAGAACTTCGGCTGCCCGATGTTGACCGCGGTGATCGGCGGGGCATCGAGCTCCTTGAAGTACGCCGTCCACGAGAAGTTCGGGGTCAGGCTCTTCAGCTCGTCCGTGCTCATTCGGTGGTACGTCGCGTCCGGGTCGCGGCGCTCGACGCGGGTCATCGAGGCCTCGGCGAGCTTCGTCTCGATCTCGAGGACCGTCTTCGCCTGGGCCGCCGCCTTCGCGGAGTCGTCGCCGAGGAGCGTGAACATCTTCGCGACGTGGTCGGAGTACTTGACCCGCAGGTCGGCCGACTTCGCGTCGGTCTTGGTGTAGTAGTCGCGGTCCGGCAGCGCGATACCGCCCTGCGAGGCGCCCGCGATGACCTCGTTGGAGTTCTTACGGTCTTGCTGCGACCCGAACCCGAAGAGCACTCCGATCCCCCGGGTCTGGAGTCGGACGATCTCGGAGCGAAGATCCGCGAGGTCCTTCATCTTGTCGATCCGATCGAGCTCCGCGGCGAGCGGTTTGGCGCCCTGCGCCTCGACGGCGGCCTCGTCCATGCAGCTGGAGTAGTAATCGCCGAGCTTCTGCTCGTCGGAACCCGGGGCCGCTTTCTCCTTCGCCAGCTTCTCGAGGATCTCCCGCATGGCCGTCCGGTTGCGCTCGGCGAGCTCCGTGAAAGTCCCCCACGACGGGTACTCCGGCGGGATCGGGTTCTTCTTGAGCCAGCCGCCGTTGGCGAACTGGTAGAACGTCTGGCAGGCGTTGGCGGAGGTGTCCATGTCCGCGGGGTCGGGGCCGTGGATGACGGCCGCGGCCGACTTCGCGGCGGTCGAATTGGCGGTCTGGGCGAGCGCGGCGGTCAGCGACGCCGCCAGCGCCGCGGCGACGGTCAGCGAGATCCCGGCGTGCCGGCGGATCCGGGAAAGAAGGCGTGAGAGATTCATGTTTCGGCTCCTCCCGTGCGTTGTGCTCGTGGATTCGGACTGCGAATCCTACAACGCCGGCGAGGCGGCCGATTCCGGATCCCGTGAAAGCGCGAGGTTACTTCGTGGAGATCGCGCGAAGCGGACGCTGGCCCGCCGGAGGACGGCCGCCGGGCGCGTTGCCGCTCCCGTTTCCGCTCGCCGCGGCGAAGGACGCCTCGCGATTGACCCTCTCGATCATCTGGCCGAGGATCTTCAGGACGCCCATGACCTGGACCGGACCGTCGCTCGAGCGGCAGGTGAACGAGACCGTTCCCGAGAAGGCGTCCAGCCGGAAGCGGGACAGGCTCGGCTCGGCCTCGGCCACGCGCTGGTAGGCCTCGCACCAGTGCTCGTCGATTCGTCCGACGAGCGTGACGGAGTAGCGTTCGAACAGCGGGCCGACCTTCTCCCATCCCAGACCGGATTCGGGAATCGCCACGTCGTACGGGACGGGCCCGGCCAGATCCGCCACAGAAACTTGCAATTTCTTGCCATCGCTGAATGCCATTGAAAACCTCTTGGCCGGATGCAAGGCAAGGTTGGGGCCAAGAGCGCAAACCCTTGCTCCTCATCGACATCGCGCCTGGCCGGAAAATCGGAAAGAGCAATATTTGTCTATGACTGAGACACTGGACGCCACATTTCCGTCTTGAGACTGTCGAAGAACGGCGTCCGGTCTCTCCGGGAGCCTCGGTGGAAGGTTCGCCAATAATGAGACGAGGAGCGAGACATGACGACACGGGACTTACCGGTCGGAGCGAGAGGGGAAGCTTCGCTGATCGTCCAGGAATCCGACCTGGCCTGCGCGCTGTCGCCGGCGCACCTGGACTCTTTTCCAAGGGTCTTCGCCACCGCCCGGATGGTCGCGTTGATGGAGATGGCCGCGGCGCGGGCGATGAAGCGAATCCTCGAAGAGGGAGAGTTGACAGCCGGGGTCCTCGTCGACGTCACGCACACCGCCGCGACCCCGGTCGGCGGCAAGGTCACCGCCGCCGCCCGCTTCCTCGGGATGGCCGGAAAGTTCTACGAGTTCGAGGTCTCGGCCAGCGACGACGCCGGCGAAGTCGGGCGGGGGACGCACCGGAGAGCGATCGTGCAACACGACCGGCTTCTCGAAGGAGCGGAGCGCCGCCGACGATGAAAAAAAGGGGCGCTCGACGCGCCCCGGATTCGATCCTCGAGGTCGGCGGCCGCCGGGGGCTCGGGGAGCGAAAGGTCCCCCGCTATCCCTAGTCGCGGTCGGCCTTGTGTGTCCGGCGAAGCTCGGTCACCCACATCTTTCCGTTCTTTTCGACGTAGTCGAAGTGGATGCTGTCGCCCTGACGAAGCTCTGAGGCGGCCAGGTTGTTCTTGAACTTGGTGGTGTCGTCCCAGAAGAGCGTCCACTCGTCACCGTTCTCGCCCTTCACGATCATCTTCCGCTCGACGTTCTGGACTTTCTGATCACCGACGTCGGCCGATTTCTCGACCGTCTCGATCCGGATGATCTTGCCTTCATGAGGCCGTTTGTCCGCGTACGCTGCCGAGGACACCAGGAGCGCGGCGAGCGCCACGGCGGCAATGCCGATAGCTTTACGCATAGTTCACCTCCACCCGGAAAGTCGCAAGATTCGGGCCAGCCCGGGAGGGGTCTAAACGCTCGTCTCGAGGCCGTCTTCCTCGAAGTGGCCGAGAATTCCCGACCAGGCCGACATCGGGATCGGAGCCTCCGTGATCTCCTGGAAGAGGACCCTTCCGTCGCGGCACTGAAAGTGCGGCTCGACCCGCGGGAAGGGAACCCGGCCGCCGGTCGAACCGTTCTTTCTCCAGACCAGGTTGGAGATCCGCTTCGCGCCGCATCCCGGGCACGGCTCCTCGAGCACGAACGGCGGCGATCCCATCGACACGTCCTCGCTCGCCGCCTTGCGCGCCCGCCAAACCGCGATGTCCTGAACGTCTCCCATAACCTTTCCCACCGAAAGGATCGGGGAAGGGGCCGGACAAACGACGTCCGAGCGGAGCCTACGGGGATGAAGAAACGAGGATCCGCCCGCCCGGCTCCTTTCCGAGGCGCCCGGGCTCCAGCGTTACGCGGACCTCGTCGGGGCGGCCCGCGCCGAGGGCGGGAGACTCGGCGATGAGCAGGGCGTGACCCGAGACGTCCGGAGCCGCGGAGCCCAGGAGCGTCCAGGCGGATCCGTAGCGGGCCCACGCGCGATATTCGCTTCCGGCGGGGGCCGCGGCGAAGTTGGAGAAGGTGATGACGGCGATCGCCGCTCCCGGGCGGGTCCGGTAGTTGCCGTGGGTGGCCTGCGGGACGCCCGGCGCGGCCGACAGGCGGATCGTCAGCGTGTCGCTCGAGGTCACCATGGCGAGCGCGCGCTCCCGGAGCGTGAGCGCGGCGCGGTCGCGCGCGAGGCGGACGATCAGGCCGGCGGCGATCACGACGGCGAGCAGGCCGGCGAGGATCGGCGCGAGCGCGACCCGCAGAGCGGCGAGGCCCATTCGGATGCGCGACTTGGTCGTTCCCAGGGGCAGGGAGAGCCTTCGCGCGACCTCCGCGTGGGAAAGATCTTCCAGCAGCGCGAGGCGAAGCGCCTGCCGCTGCGGCGGGGGGAGTCGGTCGAGCGCCATCCGTAGCGCCGCGCGCCGCTCCTCCATCCAGGCTCTCTCGCCCGGGTCGGGGCTGTCGTCGCGCAGGACCGCCAGTTGCTCTTCCGAGCCCGGCTTCGCGTCGGGGCGGCGGCCGCGGCGCCGCAGCTCGTTGGCGATCGCGTAATGCGCGATCTGGAGGAGCCACGGCCGGACGGGGCCTCGCGACGGGTCGAAGCTCGCCGCGTTTCTCCAGACAGCGAGCAGGACGTCCTGCGCGATCTCCTCGGCCGTGGCCCGGTCGAGCGCGCGCGCCGCCATGCCGAAGACGATCGGCCCGTAGCGCGAATAGAGCGGTCCGATCGCGTCCTCGCGGCCGTCGGCGAGCGCGCGGACCAGCTCCTCGTCCGGGACTTCCCGGCCCGGGTCTCCCTCGGCCACGGCAAGAGAGTAAGCCCGCATTCCTACTCGACGAGGACCTTCAGCTTCATCGAGCCGTGCCCGGAGCCGCAGAAGTTGTGGCAGATGACGGTGAAGGTTCCAGCCTCGGGAGGGGTGATCACGACCTCCGCGGTCTTGCCGGGCTCCAGGTCGCTGTCGATCTTCAACGCGCGCTGGAAGAAACCGTGCGTGACGTCCTGGCTCGTGACGAGCAGGCGCACGGTCTCGCCGCGCTTGACCGTGATCTCGGGGGGAACGAACTCGAAGCGCTTCGCCGTGATGGCGATCGTGCGGGGGGCGTCCGGCTCCTCGGTCTGCGGTCGGGCGCCGGCGGCGGCGAGCGCGGAGGCGATGACGAAGGCCAGAACAAGGAATCGCTTCATGACAGGACTCCTCCTTTCAGGAGCTGCTGGATGCCCACGGTTCCCGAGAACTCGCGCAGGGTCAGCTCGACCTCCCGGACCGCGGGCGCGGAACCGCGCTTCCCGTTCTCTCCGACGACGCGGAGTCCCAGGTTCTTGAACGGCTGGTCCTTGTCGAAGGGAAGCGGCTTTTTGGGGCCGGCGTCGGACGGGTCGGGAAACGCCCAGGCCAGCGAACGCGCGGCGTAGTGCGTGGCGCGGCCGTCGCGGTGAACGTTCTCGCGGTGGATGTGCCCGTAGAGGACCGTGACGTTCTCGTAGGGAGCCAGGGCGTTGATCGCCTCGTCGCCGTCGGTGGTGAACCACTCCCAGTCCGGGCGCAGGTCGAAGAGTGGCCGGTGGGTGAAGACCACGATCGGAGCAGTCGCCGGGAAGCGCGCGAGGTCCGCCTTCAGCCAGCCGATCTGCTCCTTGCCGAGGATCGGCTTCGCCTTCGAAACGTTGTCGAGCGCGATGAAGTGGACCCCACGGTGATCGAAGGAGTACGAGGTGTCGCCGAAAGCGTCGCGGAAGAGGCGCCCTCCGTCGAGCCCCGCGTCGTGCTCGCCGGGGACGAACCGGACCATCGGGACCCGCAGCCGTCCCGCGATCTTTCCGAAGAGGCGCATCCGGTCGGCGTGCTCGGAGAGATCCTCGCTGTCGTGGGTCAGGTCGCCGGTGACCAGGACGAGCTCCGGCCTGTCAGGCAGCCCGTTGATGATCTCGACGGCCTTCTCGAAGGCCTGCGTGCCGAGCGGGTTGGGAGGGCCCGAAAAGCCCACATGCGTGTCGGAAAGCTGCACGAACGAGAAGGCCGAGGGCGCCTCGCCGTTCTTCTTTCCCAGCAGGCGGGAGACTTCGCGAGCCTCGGGCTCGACCCCGAGAAGGGGGGCCGCGCGGTAAAGCGCCCCGAATCCGAGGGAAACGCCCGCGATCTCGAGAAACCGGCGCCGATCCACAGGGTCCATCGGTCGTCCTCCCGAACCGGGTCAGGTGCCGGTTCAGAGGGGAATACACCGGCGCGGGCCGATCGGATGAGCCGGTTGCCTAGAATCTCCGGAAAATGTCCGCGACACCCGGAAGCCGGCGGCCGCTCAAGAGCCGCCAGAGCCGCTGGGCTCCGGCCATGGCGAAGTGGCTGGCGGCCCGCGGCGCGCGGCCCAACGCCGTCTCGCTCGCGAGCGTGGCCTTCGCGGCCCTCGCGGGCGCGTCGCTCTGGCTGTCGCTCGGCGACCACGGCGAGACCCGTGGAGTCTTCCTCGTCGCCGCGGCGGCGTTCATCCAGCTCCGCCTCCTCTGCAACCTCCTCGACGGGCTGATCGCCGTCGAGGGCGGACTGGGAAGTCCCGCCGGGGAGATCTACAACGACCTGCCCGACCGGTTCGCCGACGCGCTCATCTTCGTCGGGGCGGGGCTCTCCCTGCGCGCGCTTCCGGCCGGCATGACGGTCGGGTGGGCCGCCGCGATCGCCGCCGTTCTGACCGCGTACGTTCGGGTCCTCGGAGGCGCGGTCGGACTCCCGCAGGACTTCTCGGGTCCGATGGCCAAGCAGCACCGGATGGCGGTGACGACCGCCGGATGCCTCGCGGGAGCGGTCGAGGCCGCGTTCCACAGGCCTCCGCGCCTTCTCTTCATCGCGGTCTCCCTCGTCATCCTCGGCTGCGCTGTCACGGTCGTCCGGCGAACGGCGCGGATCGCGCGGGAACTTTCCGGGCGGCCGCGATGATCGCGGAGACTCTCGCCTGGCTGGCGCGGTTTCTCGCGGGGACCTCCGTCTTCTGGACCGGCGGCGAGCCGGACGAGCGTCAGCGCGTCTATTTCGCCAATCACACCAGCCACCTGGACTTCACTGTGCTCTGGTCCGCGCTGCCGCCGAACGTGCGCGCCCGCACCCGCCCCGTCGCCGCGCGCGACTACTGGGAAAAGGGCGCCTTGAAGCACTACCTCGCGACGAAGGTCTTCCACGCGGTACTCGTGGATCGGCTCGGCGTTGCGGCAGGCGAGGAGGCCGAGCGAGTCGCCGCGGCGAAGCGAACCATCGACACGATCCTGTCGGAGATCGGGGATCGCGATTCCCTGATCGTGTTTCCCGAAGGGACGCGCGGTTCCGGCAGGATCCCCGGGCCTTTCAAGAGCGGCCTCTACTACCTCTTGAGCACGCGGCCTGACCTGGAAGCGATGCCGGTCTATCTCGACAACATGAACCGGATCCTTCCCAAGGGAGAATCGGTGCCGGTGCCGATGCTGTCGCGGGCGATCTTCGGGCGAGCGATGAGGATCGGGCCCGGCGAAGGAAAGACGGAGTTCCTCGATCGGGCGCGGGCGGCCGTGATCGGGCTGGAGCGGTTGTGAGCGGTTTCGAGGACCGGGATCTCGTGCGGCTCGTCGGCGGGGTGGTGGCACTCCTCGTCGCGGCGTCGGTCATCGGGTTCGTTCTCGCCCGGCGCGCGAGGTCGCCGGCCTCCCGCGAGACCGTCGAGAACCTGAACGCGCGGATCCGCGCGTGGTGGATCATGGCGGCCGTCCTCACCGCGGCGGTCGCGATCGGCCGCGTCAGCTCGATCGTTCTCTTCGCGCTGATGTCCCTGCTGGCCCTTCGCGAGTTCGTCACGCTCATGCCGACGCGTCCCGAGGACCACCGGACGCTCTTCTGGAGCTTCTTCCTGATCACGCCGCTCCAGTACCTCCTGATCGGGCTGGAGTGGTACGGCCTCTTCGCGATCATGATTCCGGTGTACGCGTTCCTCTTCATCGCGGTGTCCAACGTGCTGTCGGGAAAGACCGAGCGGTTCCTCGAGCGGACCGCCGAGATCCATTTCGGCCTGATGGTCTGCGTCTATTGCGTCAGCTACGCGCCGGCGCTCCTGCTGCTCGAGATCCCCGGGTACGGGAAGGTGAACACCAAGCTCCTGATCTTCGTGGTGCTGGTCGTCGAGCTCTCCGACGTGCTCCAGTACGTCTTCGGGAAGCTCTTCGGGAAGCGGAGGATCGCCCCGGAGGTTTCGCCCAACAAGACGTGGGAAGGATTCGCGGGCGGGATCCTTGTGGCGACGGCGATCGGGACGGCGCTCTGGTGGGCGACGCCCTTCTCACCGGCCGCGGCGGCAGGGATGTCGCTCGTGATCACGATGGCCGGGTTCGCCGGCGGGCTGGTCCTCTCCGCGATCAAGCGGGACCGCGGCGTGAAGGATTACGGCACGCTGATCGCGGGCCACGGCGGAATGCTCGACCGGATCGACTCGCTCTGTTTCGCCGCGCCGATCTTCTTCCACCTCACGCGCTTCTTCTACGCGTCCTGACTGCGGTCTCGGAGGCGGTGCCTTTGGGGATCGCTCAGAAGCGGGCGATCTGGCCCACTGCCCTAAAAGTGATCCAGAAGCTCACGCCGTCGCTGC
>DATFWF010000072.1:0-15467 GCA_035259605.1 Thermoanaerobaculia bacterium | reverse complement strand
CTACTCTGAGCGGCCGGAGCCCACGAGGGGGAGGCGGCCGATGGTGGAGTCGGCGGTGGCCCGGGGCGTTTCGGCTTCCTCTTCCTTTTCGGATTCGCCGGGGTTTCGGAAGATGTTGGCTTCGATGCCGTACTGGCGCGTGTAGAGGTCGGCGTAGCGGCCGCCGCGGGCCAGCAGGTCTTCGTGCCGGCCGCGCTCGACGATGCGGCCGTCTTCCAGGACGAGGATCGCGTCGGCCTTGCGGATCGTCGAGAGGCGGTGGGCGATGACGAAGGTCGTGCGGCCCTTCATGAGCTCGGCCAGGCCCTGC
Organism: Thermoanaerobaculia bacterium; assembly: GCA_035259605.1. Lineage (GTDB taxonomy): Bacteria > Acidobacteriota > Thermoanaerobaculia > UBA5066 > Gp7-AA6 > JAWOLE01. The sequence continues at coordinate 15,157 of DATFWF010000072.1, read as the reverse complement.
TGGATCGCGGCCTCGTTCTCGCTGTCCAGGGACGAAGTCGCCTCGTCGAGAATCAGGATGCGCGGATCGGCGAGGATCGCCCGGGCGATCGCGACGCGCTGGCGCTCGCCGCCGGAGAGCTTGACGCCGCGCTCGCCGACGACGGTCTCGTATTTTTCGGGCAAGCGCTGGACGAAGTCGTCGCAGCGGGAGATCTTCGCGGCGCGGAGGACCTCCTCGTCGGTTGCATCGGGGCGCGCGTAGGCGATGTTCTCGAAGACCGTCCCGTCGAAGAGGAAATTGTCCTGCAGCACGACACCAAGCTGCGACCGGTAGTCCGCGAGCTTGACCTTCGAAAGGTCCTGTCCGTCCACGAGGATCTCGCCGGAGGCCGGGCGGTAGAAGGCCGCGACGAGGCCGATCAGCGTGCTCTTGCCCGAGCCCGACGGGCCGACGAGCGCCGTCGAGGTCCCGGGCCGCGCGATGAACGAGATTCCGTGGAGGACGGGAACGCCCGGCTTGTACTCGAAGGTCACGTCTCGGAACTCGACCTCGCCGCGGATCGGCGGAAGGTCTGAGCGCGCCTCGTCGCCCGAGTCCTCGGCCATCTCGTTTCGGATCTCGCGGATCCTTTCCAGGCCCGCGAACGCCTCCGTGATCTGGCTGCCGATCGAGACGATCTGGACGACCGGGCCGACGAGCATCGCCAGGAGCGCCGTGAACTGGAACAGGGCGCCCATCGTCATCCGACCGGCCAGCACGTCGTTGGAGCCGACCCAGAGGATCGAGACCGAGATCGTGCCGAAGAGGATCGTCGAGAACGCGGTCACGGCGGAGAAACCGGTCATCGTCTGCGCGACGTTTCGGAAGAGCCGGTGAACTCCCTTGGAGAAGACCAGCGCCTCGCGCTTCTCCGCGCGGTAGGCCTTCACGACGCGGATTCCGGAGAAGGACTCGGTCAGCCGCCCGGAGACCTCCGCGTTGATCTTCGAGCGTTCGCGGAAGAGCGGGCGCAGCGTCTTGAAGGCGTAGAGCAGGATGAAGCCGAAAAGGGAGAGGACCGCCAGGGCGATCGCCGTGAGCTTCAGGTTCAGGGCGAGCAGGATGACGAGCGCGATGACCGCGGTCAGGAGGCCGCCGACGACCTCGACCAGACCGGTGCCGACGAGGTTGCGGATCCCCTCCGCGTCGGTCATCACGCGCGAGAGGAGCGCCCCGACCTTCGTCTGGTCGAAGTAGGAAACGGACAGCCGGCCGACGTGCCTCTGGACCGCCCGGCGCATCTCGGTGATCGAGCGCTGCGCGGCCTTTCCGAGGATCTGCGAAAGCGAGTACGACGTGATCGCCTGGATGACCGTAGCGCCGGCGGCGGCTGCGACCAGCGTGGGAAGAAGCTCCCGCCTTCCTTTGGCGAGGACCTCATCGAGGAGATAGCGCGGCATGAACGGGATGACGAAGCCGGCGAGGCGATTGATGAAGAGGACCCCCAGGCCCAGCCCGAGCCGCCCGCGCCGCGCTGCGATCAGCTCCGCCGCGTCGTGCAGGATCGCTCTGAACGGAGGAGCCTTCTTCTTCTTCTTTTCGTCCTCCTGGGCTTTTCCGCCGCGCCGCCCCTCTCCGCGAGGCACTCGCGAGGAAACCCCTCCGCCCAGAAGACCCATCCGCGCCATCGTTTCGTTACCCCTTCTTGCGCAGCGCCCTGGTCAACAAATAGTGCTGTCCCGGCATTCTAGATTCACTGGCCCTACCGGGCTGTCGACTGTTGACTGTCGACTGTCGACTCTCCCCTAGGGACAGGTCGCGAACGCGTTGGTGTCCTGGATCGGGGCGAACGGGGTGTTGAGCGGGTTGACGTACTGGCGGACGGTTCCGGTCTGCGTGTCGGTCACCTTGAGGGTCACCTCGACGTTCGTCAGGCCTCCGCCGAAAACCCAGAAACGGGGGGCGCCGGTGAAGGAGCAGGCGTTCAGCACCTTGACGATCATCTCCACGTTGTTGGCCGTGAAGAACCAGAAGTAGCCCGTGTCCGGAGTCAGCGCGACCGCCTGCCCGGCGCCGGTCTGCCCCTGCGCGGTCCGGTACGCCGCTTCGACCTGGAAGCGGCCGGCGCTCGCGCAGAGGACGGTCGCCGACGGAGTGCAGGCCGACGGCGAAGCGGGCGCCGCCGCGGCCGCCGGTCCGGGCGCCGTTCCCGCCAGGGCAAATCCGCCGACGAGATCGTCCACCTCCTCGCGGGCGGCTCGCTCCGCCTCCGCTGCGCGGGCCGGGTCCGCCTGGATCGCAGGGCCGAAGCAGGTCGGAAACGCGTTGGTGTCCTGGATCGGCGCGAAGGCGGTGCTCTGAGGACTCGCGTAGGTCCGCGTGACTCCCGTCACCGTGTCGGTCACGGTCAGCACCACAGCGGTATTCGTCAGCCCTCCGCCGAAGAACCAGAACCGCTGCGAGAAGCCGCATGCGTTGAGCGCCTTGACGACCACCTCGACGTTGGCGCTCGAGAAGAACCAGAAGTAGCCCGTGTCGGATGTCAGCTTGACCGCGTGGCCGGGCCCGTTCTGCCCCTGGGGCGTCGTCCACGTCGCCGTGACCTGGAAGCGGCCGCCGTTCAGGCAGAGGGTGGTGTCCGAGCCCGCGCAGTTGGGCTGCGGGCCTTTGAATGCGCCGCGCCGGTAGATCACGCCGAACCCGGCGTCCGGGAGGTAATCCGCCGCCGCGCCGGTGGGCGTCAGGTGGTCCGCGGCGAGACCCTGCCGGACGAGCGAGACGCCCGTCGGGACCGCCGCCGGCACCATGAAGACGATCCCGCCGTCCGCGCCGTCGTAGGACGGCCCGGCCGGGGTCGCGGCGCCGAAATAGACCAGCGCGAGATCGCCGGTGTCGAGGTCCGCCGCGACGATCGAGGTCGTTCCCGAATCCTGCTCGAAGGCCTCGAAGGTCAGCCGCGTGTCGCTCGTGTGGCCGAAGGCGGGATTGCCGACGTCCACGCCGGGAATCGGGGGAAGCAGCGCGACGAGCTGCGAAGCGGAAAAGTCGATCCCGTAGATCGCCCACAGTCCGATCTCGGTTCCGTCGTTCAAGGGAAGGACCGTCAGGGCGTCGTAAACGAGGTAGCGGCCGTTGGCCGTGAACGTCATCGCGTCCGCGTAGAGGACCGACGTGGAGGCGCCGTCGGCGGCCGGGTTGAAGAGCGGATAGGTCGCCGTCTTCTTGCTCGCGAGGTCCACGACGGCGATTCGGTTCTCGGGATCGCCGTTCTCGTCGCGCAGCACGAAGCCGTAGAGGCTGCCGTTGGGAGACATCGCGACGGAGAAGACCTGGCCCGGGATGCCGAGGCAGGAGGCAGCGGTCTTCGGGACGGCATCGGTGTCCACGAAGCAGGCGTCCCGCGCCGAGTTGACGAAGAAGGCGAGCTTGCCGTCGCCGGTGACCGACGGGCGGGAGGGATACATCGGTGAGCTGCCGAGGGGCGCTCCCTGCACCGGGTCTCCGAGAGCCGTCTCGCGGCGGCCGAGGAAGTAGTCGGCGGCGTCCGCGTCGTAGCGGGTGAAGACGACGGAGTCATCTCCGGCGACCGGAGGCACGGGCGGAGGCGGAGGGGGCGGAGCGGTCGTGTCGTAGATCTCGACGCCGTCGAAGGCCTCGGAGGTCTTCCTGGCCTGGTTCGAGCCGGCGCCGAAGATCTCGACCGCCGACTGGACGCAGGCGAGCCGGCCGTCCAGGAACTGCGAGTTCTGGGTCAGGTGGATCGTCAGAGCCCGGTAGAAGATCCTTTCCGCGTCCCGGATCCCGACGGCGCCCGGGAGTCCTTCCGTCAGCAGGTAGAAGGCGCGGTTGACGATCGAGCTGTTGATGTGGACACCGCCGTTGTCGCGGTTGCGGAAGTTGTCGAGGAACGGATCGTTCTCGACGACGAACTCGCTCATCTTCGAGGGATAGGGTCTTCCGAGGACCCGGATCGAGCCGGGGTCCTTCAGGTTGCGGTCCGGCGCTCCGAGCGAATCGCCCTGGAGCCAGTCGATCGAGCCCTCGAACCGCGCCTCGACCGCCTGGCCGAGGATGTCGGAGAACGCTTCGTTGAGCGCGCCGGCCTGGTTCTGGTAGACGAGGTTGGCGGTCGAGCCGGTGACGCCGTGCGTCAGCTCGTGGCCGACGACGTCGAGGGCGCCCGCGTAGGGCTGCCCGTCGCCGAAGTACATCGCGCTGCCGTTCCAGTAGGCGTTCTTGTAGTTCCTGTCCACGCGAACGATTCCGAGGATCGAGCCGCCCATGCCGTCGATCGAGTTGCGGTTGTGCCGCTCGAGGTAGTAGTCGTATGTCTGCGAGATGAAGAAGGCGGCGGAGACGGCGTCGGGCGGCGCCCAGGAGTTCGCGTCCTGGGAGACGACGTAGAAGAAGCCGCCGGGAAACCTGCCCTGCGAATCGGGAGGGGTGTTGGCGTCATCGAGGACCGTGATCGCGCCGCGCGTGGAGTCGAGCTTGGGAGGCTGCGAGGCCGAGTCGAACATGGTCTTCGAGGTGTCCGTCAGGTAGTAGTTGTTGCCGTCCTTCCAGACGTTGAGCTGCCGGACGACGCCCGACAGGTCTCGTCCGGACCCCGTCGCCTTTTCCGTCTCGACCTCGTCGATGACCGCCAGGCGCGACCCGTTGACCGCGTCCACGACGGCGAGCCACCGCTCCAGAGGCCCTCGCGAAAGCTCGACTTTCCAGGCCAGCCGGGGCCGGCGCTCGCCGCTCGCATAGACGATCAGCTCCTTCGAGTCGGCCGAAGCGGCGCCGCCTCGCGGCACGAGGCCGCGGGCCTGGCGGACCGCGGCGTCCGCGGTCACGACCGGCGCCGTCGGGAGATCCGGAGTCGCGACGTAGGCCCCGTCGAAAAGGGAGACGTTGCCCTGCCGGTCCAGGTGCACGATCATCTCGGCCGGCCACACGAGAAGCCCGCGGTAGCGCTGGGAGAACTTCAGGTGCCGGTACCCGAGACGGTCCCGGTCGCGGCTCGCGAGCCAGGTTTCCTCCATCGGTTCTCGGAGCTTCAGGAGGTCCGCGTTGTCCGAGAGGAACGCCCTCGCGGTGGCGAGGTCGGAGTCTTCCGCGGCCTGGATCCTGGCGGCAAGCTTCTCCCCGCGGATCTGAACGGCGGTGCCCGTGCGCGGGCGGAAGGAGACGGCAACGTCGATCCCGATCCTGGCGGAGAGAGCGGCGCGGATCTTCGCGGCCGGCGCCGACGCGGCCCGTGCTCCCGGATTCCTACCGGAGCGCGCCGCGGCCAGGGCGGCTCCCAATCTCTCGGCGAGATCGGACTGCGAATCCACGGCCGCGGCGGGGCGCCCCTGCGCGACATCCGCCGCGGCCGGGGTGGAAAGGGGATTGAGGCGGAGCTTTCCCGCGACGGAGGATCCTGGCCGTGCCTCCAGCCCCGTGGACACTGCCGCCGCCGCCAGAAAAAGCAGGAAGAACCCGGCGAGACCGCGCCTCATGGGCAGGGAGGTCCGCCCGCTGGAACCGGGTTCAGAACGGCCATGGAATGGGCACCTTCCGCTCGAGGAGAAGAAGGTAGCAGGAACCGGCCCACGGTTCACGTGTCTTCATGGGCGGCGGCCGCGACTCGCGGCGATCGCGAGGCGGGTCCCGCCCAGCCGGAAGGCGTCCCCGGCCAGCGAGCCAAACCCTTCGAGATCCTCGAAGCCGGCCCTCTCCAGCATCGACGCCAACTCGCGGTAGGTGTAGATGCGGTGCCGGGCGGTCTTGACCTCTTTCTGGCTCCCGCGCGTGAGCGTATAGAGGTTCTCCGTCGTCCCGGTCCGATGGTCGTAGACGTTTTCGGCCTCGAAGCGGAGATCCCCGACCGTCATGTCGTGGCGCTCGCGGAACTGCGGCAGCAGCACTTCCACGGCCTTGATTCCGTCGAGGACGAACCGCGCGCCCGGCTTCAACGTCCGCGCCACCGCGCCGAGGAACTCCTGGTCGCCTTCGTCGCCCAGGAAACCGAAGCTCGATCCGCCGCAGAAGGCGCCATCGAATTCGCCGCGCCACGGAAGGTCGCGCATGTCGGACCGGCGCCACTCGACGGCGAGCCCCTCCCGCGAGGCGGTCTCCCGCGCCGCTTCCAGAAACTCTCTCGAGATATCGACGCCGGTCAGCCGGTAACCACGGCGTGCGAGATCGATCGCCAGGCGGCCGTCGCCGCACGGCACGTCGAGAATGCGAGAGCCGGGTGATGCCGACAGCGCCTTCTCGAAGAAGTCGGCTTCGGTCCGCGTAACCTCGGGGGGCATCGCGGCGCGCCAGAAGTCCACGATCAGGCCGCTAAAAAAGTTCTCGAACCAGTTGTTGTCCGCGTTCACGGAGGGCTCCTGTGGAGAAGTCGACAGTCAACAGTCGACAGTCGACAGTCGTTGAAAGGAGTCCCGGCCTTCGGGATCGAAGGGCGGGAATGACCTCGACTAGCGGACGACAGTCATAGGCAGCGGGAGCAGTTTAGCAGGCAAAGAAAAGGGGCGGCCGCCGGGGCCGCCCCGGAATTCGTCGAATCGGGTTGTTACTCGGTGATCGTCCAGGTGCCGAAGGGTTTCCAGGCGCTGCACTTGGCGCCCGCCGCGACGTCGATCGACTTCTTCGGGCCCGGCCCCGCCGAGGTTCCCAGAGCGGATCCGTCGAGCAGGTAGAGATCCGACTCGGCGTCGTCCACGGTCGCGTGGAATTTGCTGTTGGCCTGGGAGTCGTTGAACCAGAGCCGCGCCGTGCCGGAGTTCTTGCCGCTCCCGGAGCAGGCGTTGCGGACGAGGAGCTTGATCGAGAGGGTGTCTCCCGGCGCGATGCCGACGGACATGGGGAGGGTCAGCGGGATGGAATCGAGCTTCGCGTTGTTGAACCCGCTCGAGCCGGCGGCGACGCTCGCGAGCTCTCCCGAGCCGACGAGCGTCGTCCCGTTGTAGTAGATCTCGGCGCGCAGGTCGAACTTGATGCCGACGTCGTCGCTGTTCTTCAGGCCCACCCATATTTTGGCCTGAGAGAGCGCGGAGAGAAGCGGGAGGCGGAAGTACGCGATCGCCGGATCGTGATCGGAGATCCGCTCCGGCCGGTTCGGATCGTTGCGGAAGACCTCGGGGAAGTCGGCGTCGTTGCGGGCGTAGGTCAGCCCCTCGAAGCGCGAGGCGAGGTTCTGCGTGATGATCTCGTGGTCGAGGATCTGGGCGTTGCCGTCGAAGGAGTAGGAGTATCGCTGCGCCGGATCTGCCGGGGCGAGCTCGATCAGGTTCGGGTTGACGAGGTCCGGCGAGCAGAGCACGACCTCGCTGCACGGGTCCGGGTCCCCGATGATCGTGCCGATCGTGTCTACATAACCGTCGGAGAACTCGTAGGCGTTGTAGTCGCCGACCGAGACGATGTGCTCGTTGGGATCGGCGGCCTGCCGCGCCTGGATCAGGTTGGCGAGGTACTCGGCCTGCGCGGCGCGCTTGGCGCGGACGCGGGGGCCGTCCACCGGATCGTCCACGCCGGAGAAGGAGCGCAGGTGGTTGACGATGACCGTGATCGGGAACGGGGCGCCCGACGGGGCGTTGACGGTCGCGCGGAGGACGAGCGGCGGCCGGTCGTTCAGAGTCTCCTGCTGATTGTTGTTGGGATTGGTGTACGTCGTCGTCAATCCGAACTGGGTGACGTCGACGAATTTGACCCGCGAGGACTTCACCAGGAACCCGACGTCGATGCCGCCGATGTCGTTGCCTTCCTGGAGGTATGCCGCGTATCCCGGGTTGGGCTGGAAATTCGCGACCGCGTCGTTGTTGATCTTCGTGGCGAGGGCCTGGAGAGTCGTGATGTTCTCCATCTCCTCGACGGCCAGGATGTCCGGCATCCGAAGGACGTTGCGGATGGCGAGAGAAGCCTTGTTCAGCCGGTTGGCGAAGGCGGTCGCCGTCAGAGCGACGTCGGAGATGCCGGGGTCGTCGGTCGTATCGAAGAACCGCTCCAGGTTGAAGGCCGCGACGGTGAACTGGTCGGCCGCCGGAGCCGGAACGGGAATCGCCGCAGAAATCCCGGGCGTCACTCCCGTCGTGACGGCCGGATCCAGATCGATCGTGTAGGCGCGGAAGGCGTAGTCGAGCGGGCCCACGAGGTTCGTGATGACCGCTCCGGTCGAGACGTCCAGGATCGGCGCGCCGATGCCGTCGCTGTCCACCCGAATCCGCTCGGGGTTCGCGTCGAAGGAAGGCACTCCCGCCGGCGTCGGATCCGGCACCTCGATGCCGCGCTCCCGGAAGGGACGCGCGATTCCGGTGATGACGCCGTAGAAGACGCCGTTGGAGGTCGAGGTCGCGTTGGCCTCGCTGATCGTGCCCTGCGTCGGAGCGACGACGGTCAACGAATTGACCTGGACCCTCATACCCTCGTACTTCTCCAGCTGGTCTATGGCGCCCGAGGGGTCCGTGTCGGAGGCGCTGAGAATGACCGGCGGGGGAAGGGAATTGCCGGTCGAGTTCACCGAGACCGAGGGCGAGATGATCTCGGTCGCCGGCGGGCTGTTCGGGTCCTGCGGCGGGATGAACTCCTGGACCTTCCCGGTGACCGTCACGTCGTTGCCGACTGCGGCCCCGGCGGGCGGCGCCGAGGAGGTGAAGACGAAAATCCCCTCGGAGGTGGTCACGTCGGCGTCCTCGAATCCGGGCCGTTCCTGGAGGAAGAACCCGTTGGTCTTGCGGCCGGTCACGATGCCTCTCGTCTGGACCGGGCTCCCGGCGTAAGGCGAGGTGTCGCCCGATCCCTGGATGTCGTGGATCGCGAGCGGGATCACGACCGACAGGGCGATCGAGGTCGTGCCGCTCCGAAGCTGGGCGTCCGAGATCGAGATCGGGAGGCTCTTGTTGCCTGTCGTGGTCGCCCCGGGCACCGTGGCCGTGTACGTGAAGATGTTGTCTCCGGCGGTCACGTCGCCGCCGGTCAATCCGTCGTCAGAGAACTGCTGAGTCGCCGAGCCGCCGATGGATGTCAGATCTCCCTTGACCTGGAGACCGGTGCTCGTCGGGTTGCTTCCCGGCGTGACCGTCACCGTCAGGATCGTCGTGCCGCCCTGCGGAACCGCGCTCGGGTTGGCCGCGCCCGTGCCCGAGGGATTTCCGATGACAATGCAGGGAGAGGAGAGATTCTGCGGGTCACTCGGCGTGATCAGCTGAAAGTCCGACGAGTTGTTGTCCGTGTCCGTCGAGCTTCCGGCGGACCCGCCCGGCTTCCTCTCGTAGCCGCGATTCAGATTGGTGGTCCCGAGGTTCGCCAGGACCGTCCCTTCCTTGAAGGCCGAGCCCGTGCTCATCCCGGCCTGGTCCACGATCACGTCCGCCGCGGTCGTGATGGCGATCCCGCCGTCGTCGGTGATGCCGGTCCCGTATGTCACGTTGCCCGCGACGGAACCGCTATAGGGTCCGCCCGAGGTGGAGCTGTTCGTGAAGAGGAAGTGACAACCGGGCCCCAGGGAAGTGCTCGCGGGCACGGTCGCGCGGGTGCTCGTCGTGCCGGCGCTGTTGGAGCCCTTCATCTTCCAGCCGCTGATGTCGACGGACGCCGCGGAGAGGTTGTAGATCTCGACGAATTCGTCGCTGCCCCCGTTGGGGCCGCGCACGCGAAATTCGCTGATCACGACCGTACCCGAGATCGCCTGAGCCGCCGGCGGCGCGAGGATCAGGACGAGGAGGAGCGAAAAAAGGACAAGACCGGCGCGAAGCGGCAGGACTCGCTTCATGGACTCCCTCATTTCTGCGGGTTTGGACCCGCAGGTTGGAATTTGTAAGCCGGGAGCTTATCCCAACGCCGCCGGCAACGTTGTCTCTTTGAACGAAAGTCGGAAGGAAGGTCAGGAAAACTTCGCGTAAGGATTGGCGAGCAGCTTCTCCAGGATCCGTTCCGGGTGAGACAGGTCGGTGAACCCGACCTTCCGGTAAAGCCCGTGGGCGTCCCTGGTGACGAGCATCCAGCGGCGGATGCCCTGGAGATCCGGATGAGACATCACGGTCTCCATGAACCAGGTCGCCAGCCCCCGGCCGCGGTGGGATTCGATCACGAAGACGTCGGCGAGGTAGCCGAAGGTGGCGAGATCCGAGATGACGCGGGCGAAGCCGACCTGGCGCGACCCGTCGTAGAGACCGAAGCAGAGGGAGTTCTCGATCGAACGGTCCACGATCTCCCGCGGGATGCCCTTCGCCCAGTAGGAGCCGAGCAGGAAGTCGTGGATCGAGCCGCGGTCGAGCTTCTCCTTATCCGTGGAGATCGTGAAGCCGTCCCGCTTCCACTCCATCGTCAGGCCTCGAGCCTCGCTCCGCGGATCTGGGCCGCTTCAACGACTCGGACCCCGGACGCGGGATTCTCGACGGCGCCGACGAGCGCCGCGATCATCTGTTGCAGGGTGACCGGGTAGAGCCGCGTCGCCGTGTCGCGGGTGGGCGGGAGAAGCTGCAGCAGCCGATAGACGGGAAGGAACAGGGACGGCCAGCGGTGGCCGGGTCCGAGGACGTACCACGGCCGAAGGAACGTGGCGGGGATTCCGGTCGCCCGGATGGCCACCTCACCCTCGGCACGGGCCTCGACGTAGGCCTTCATGACCGGGGCGGGCTGCGCGACGCTCACGTAGACGAAATGGGAGACGCGGGCCGCCGCGGCGGCTTTCGCCGAGGCCCTGGCCGACGCGAGGTCGACCGATCGAAATTCCGCGGCCTTGGCGGGGGAGGGGTGGGCGACACCGACTAAGTGGAGCAGCGTGTCCGCCGGCGCGACCAGGTCGGTGAAGGTCCTCTCGTCGAGAGCGTTCCCGACGACCCGCCCGCAGCCGTCCGGAAGCTTCGACGAGGACCCCTCGCGCACCAGTGCGCTCACGCGGTGTCCGCGCCGCAGCAGCTCCGGAATGACCCGGCTCCCCATGTAGCCGGTCCCTCCGGTGACGAAGACGTGTCTCGGCTCGGGCATGGATGCCGAGAACTCTACGCCCTGGGAGCCCCCTCAATCCCCCGAGCGCCTCGCGTCGGGAGAGGGAGCAGAAGTCCGCGCTCCGCGCTCCTCGAAAACAAAGGGCCGGTCCCTTGCGGGACCGGCCGGCGGAGGGAGAGGGTCGAGAGAGCTACTGGACGACGGCTTTGAAGTTGTCGGCCTGCTGCTGGACGTTGGCGTTCTTGTTGTAGATCTGGAAGCCAACCTTGCCGGTGGCGAAAGTCGAATCCGTCACGTTCAGCTTGTTGACGCCCCCGAAATCGAGGGAGATCGTGTTGCCGTTGGCGCGGCCGGTCATGTGGAACGACACGCCCTTCTGCGGGTTGGTGATGCCCACGTTGGCGAGCGCCGTCGTGACGCCGTTGACGACCTTGGAGATGTAGAGCCGGCTGGAGCCTCCCGTGACGCGCTGGATCAGGTAGTAGTTGTTCGCGTCCTGGTAGCGCAGCATGATTCCGAACGTCGGCCCGAGGTTGTTGTCCATCGACGTGAAGTCGATGTCCACAGTCTGAGTGGTCCCCGCCAGGGAGGAGACCACCGCCGACGAAAGGCCGGCCGTGCCGAGCCCCGTCTTGGCCATGTTGGAGGCGACGACGAGGCTGCCCGAGGTCGCGGCCCAGCTGCTTCCGAGCGAGCTCGCGTCGGGGCGGGTGAAGTCATCCGACAGCGTGCCGCCGGCGGTGCTGACCGGGTTGCTGACGAGGTAGGTCGCCGATCCGGAGGACGTCACGGTCGTCGCGGAGGAGTTCTTCGCGGTCGAGGAGACGTTGTAGCTGCCGTTGACCGCCGACGCCGGCGAGGTGACCTTGATGGTAACGGACCCGGCCGCGCCCGGCGCCAGCGACAGGGACGAGGCCGAGAGCGTGCCGGTCCAGCCGGGGAGGACGGAATCCGTCATCGCGAAGGAGGAGGTCGTGCACGGGCTGACGTCCTTGTTGGTCACGGACACGGTGAACGTCACCTGCGTTCCCGACTTGACCGCCGCGGACTGCCCGGGCGACATCGAGACGAGAGGCGCGACGTGCGAGCAGCTCGGGGCCGGGGTCGGCGTCGGGGTGGGCGACGGAGTCGGCGTCGGGGCCGGGCCGCCGAAGGAGACAGCGACCACCGCGCCGCTCGAGGAGGCCGAGGTGACCGAGATTGTGATGCCCGAGGTCGAATCAAAGAAGCTCTGTCCCGCCACGAGCGCCGGGTCGGACCAGGAGGTCGTCCCCGCCGTCATGTCGAGCAGGTCGCTGCTGTTGGAATCCACCGGCATCGCCATGTGGACGATGACGCCGTTGGTCACGTTGGCGTTGCTCGTCAGGCCCGCGTCGAAACCCAGGCCCCGCCGCGCCTCGACGTAGAAATAGTTGCCGGTCGTGCCGCGGGCGATCTTCAAGGCTTTCGGGCCCGCGCTGTTGGTCTCCATCGCGTTGATCGTGTAGCTGCCGTTGGCCGTGACGCTCGTCAGGGCCGGGGAGCTCCCGTAGCCCAGCCACCCCAGCCGCTCCTTCTGGAAGGAGTTGAAGTGGTACGGCGAGGAGGAGCCCATGATGTCCATCGTGTCGCCGTACTCGCTCGTCGTGCAGGGCGAGGTCAGGACGGTGGAGCCGCAGTCCAGGGAGTGGGAGTGGTCGAGGCCGAAGTTATGGCCCATTTCGTGCCCGACGACCATCAGCTGAAAGCTGCCGTTGATCCAGGCCTGTGAGTAAGGCAAGCTTCCGACGGTCCCCAGTCCCCACCAGCCGCACGCGTTGTTCGGGAACGCGTAGACGTAGTGAGTGTAGAGAGAGAGGTTGACCCCGGCGGCCGTCGCGGCGTTGCGGGCGAGGGTGGCGGTGGTGGAGTAGTCGCAGACCGACGAAGACTGCGCGATCGGGAACCAGCCGAAGACGTCGGGCGCGAGCCAGGTCTGGCCGTAGGAGGTCTCCAGGTCGAAGTTCGACGTCGTCGCCATGACGTTCTGGGCGCTGGCGATGGTGTAGGGCTCGGAGACGGTGTCGGAGAACTTGACCAGGATGACGGCGGTCTTCTGGACTCCGAAGGTCCCGCTGACGATGTTGGCGGCCTGCGTCGAGAGGCCGTTGCTGACCTTTTGCAGGTCCTGCTTGCCCGAGGCGACGGCGATAACCGAGTCGAACCGAACGCCGGAAACCCGCACGCGGGTCCCCGTCAGGTACGCGGTCGGCTGGGACGCGAAGGACAGCTCGAAGCGGTCGCCCGAGTCCGCATGGAGGAAGGTCAGGCGGCGGCTTCCGTCGTTGCGGTCCTCGACGAGGACCTCGAGCGAGCCCTCGACCTCGACCCGCTCCTCGACGAAGTCGCGGACGCGGGGGGCGAGAAGGGCGCGGGCGCCGTCGGGCATCGCCAGGCGCAGGGCCTGGGCCGGGTCGGATTCCGCCAGCCGCGCCATGCGAGAGGCGCGCTCACGCGCCACCGTGGCGAGGCTGTCTCCGCCGTGGCCCTGCTCGAGACGGGCAGTCAAATCTTCCAGGGAAATGGCGCGAAGCTCGGCGCGCGTCGTTCCCATCGCGAACGTGGCGCTGGCGAGAAACAGGAATACGGCGAGTCTCTTCATCATGGGTCACCCTCTCCTTGTGGTGTTGCTCGATTTGCGAATCCTCGGAACTGGCGCTGTGTCTTTTGCGGATTCGAGTGACTAAAAGGTAGGGGTGTAAAGGCCTTGAAACTACTGGCCGGGAGTTCAAAAAACGGCCAGCGTCGAACGGTGTATACGGACCTGTTCCAGCGGTCAGGAGCAGACGTCTCGGGTGTCGGCAGGGACAGGGTCCAGGGCGGACCCGGCCCTTCGGTCAGGAGGGAATCTGGAAATTGAGGGTCGGAGGTAGTACTCTCGACAGGCGTTGAAAAAGCCGGGAGCAAACCATCGGCCGACGGTCTGTCTCTTCTCGTTTCACCCTCTGCTGCTGTCCGAGTTCGAGCGGCTGCTCTCGGGAGACGACGAAGCGAAGGTGGTCGATCGGCGCGTCGAGCAGAACCAGCCGCCCGACGCCGCCGTGAGCGTGCCTCGCGCCAACGTCTACGTGATCGAGGCGCACAGCCACCGGCCGGTCACCGAGGCGTGGGTTGCGACGATCCTGGAGCATGTTCCGCGGGCGCGCCTCGTGGCGGTCGCCGAGGCGCTGTCCGAGGCCGTCGCATTCCCCCTGCTGCGACAGGGGGTCAAGGGACTGCTGCGCTACTCCGAGGTCTCGACGTATCTTCCGAGGACACTGCGGGAGGTCGCGGACGGGGGATTCTGGGTGCCGCGGTCGCTGCTGTCCGCGTTCGTGGACTCGACGCTCGAGACGGCGCGGCGACCCCGCCCCGCCCCGCCGGGGGTGCGGATGAGCCGGCGGGAGACGGAGGTGGTGGAGCTCCTGATGCAGAACCTCTCCAACAAGGAGATCGGCTCGAAGCTCCACATGTCCGAGCGCACCGCCAAGTTCCACGTCTCCAACCTGCTCGCCAAGTACGGCGTCCAGCGCCGAGCCGACCTGATCCTCCTCTTCGTCCAGGCCGAACGAAGCGCCACGTCTCCCTAGCCGGCTCCTCCGGCAGAGCGCGGCGGCTGATAGAGTGGAGCGCGCTTTGGGCACCACAACCGAAGTCCGGACGAGGAGCAGCCTCACGCCCCGGCACCAGGTTCATCCCATCGTCGGGCTGGATTACCGCGTCCGGGTGCCCGGGATGCTGTTCGCGGCGCTGCTCGCGGCGTCTCATTTTTCCGGGAAGGCTCGCGGCCCGGTCCTGATCGTTGCGCTGGTCCTGACCGGCCTGGTCTGGCCGCACCTGGCCTACTTCCTCGCCCGGCGGGCGAAGGACACCAAGCAGGCGGAGCTGCGAAACCTTCTCCTGGATTCCTTCATCGTGGGCTGCTGGACCGCGGCGATGTCGTTCTCGCTCTGGCCGACCGTTGCCATGCTCTCGACGATCTTGAACGGCAGCCTCGCGGTCGGCGGCTTCCGGTTCACGGCCAGGGCGCTCGGCACGATCGGGGCCGGCGTTCTCGTCGTCGGGGCGCTTCTCGGCTTCCACCCGGTCTTCGCCGCCGACATGGTCACGACGTTCCTCTCGATCGGCGGGATCCTGCTGATGACCTGCCTCTTCGGGATCCACTCGTACCTGCAGACTTCCCGCGTCTACAAGGCGAAGTCGGAGCTGGCGGCGCAGAACGAGCAGATCCAGGAACAGAACCGCGTCATCGAGCAGGCCCGGCAGTCGGCGCTCG
>DATFWF010000071.1:0-4599 GCA_035259605.1 Thermoanaerobaculia bacterium | reverse complement strand
CGGCAATCGGGCCGCGAGAAAGGAGCGTACGAATGAAACGGAACTGGATCCTCGGTGTCATCCTCGCGGTGATCGCGGCCTCCACGGCCATGGGAAGGCCGGGCGGTCCCGGCGATCGCGGCCCCCGGGTCAACTGCACCGACGCGCTGGTGAGCGCATTGTCGCTGACGCCGGACCAGCAGGCGGCGCTGGAGACCCTCCGGCAGCAGACCGCCGACGCGATCGGCGCGATCGTCACCCAGGAGAAGACGATCCACGATCAGATCGACGCCGCGCTGGCCGCGGCGGCGCCGGACCGCTGCGCGATCGGCGACCTCGTGATCTCGGCTTCCAAGCTTCACTCGCAGATCGCGGCGGCCGTCTCCGCCGCCGAGGCGGCGTTCGTCGCGGGCCTGACCGCGGACCAGAAGACGAAGTACACGGCCTTCCTCGCCGCGAACCCCGGCTGCTCGGCGATCGCCGCGCACCCGGGCGGCCCGCGCGACGGCAACGGACCCTGACGCCATGAGGCCGGGGGTCTCCTTCCGGATCCGCGTACTCCTCCGTGTCGCCGCGCTGTGCTTCAACACAGTCTTTCCCCGCGGCGCTCATACACCCGGCGTTTCCGGACCGAGGCCCCCGGGCCTCCCCCTTGCGACCTCTCAGCGGGCCGGCGGTTTCGCGAGCTTCGCGACCAGGTCCGCGTACCGGGGATCGGATTTGAGGCTCGCCAGGTCGTCGTCGCTTTCGAGCTGGGCGCTGGTCAGCCAGCCCGTGGACGCGACCTCGGAGAGGCGGGCAAAGGCGTCGTCCTTGCGGCCCGAGAGAGCGTAGGCGCAGGCGAGGTTGTAGATCGCCGGAGGCGCCTTCATCCCCATCTTCAGCGATTTCTCGAGCTCGACGGCTGCCTCCGCCGGCTTGCCGGACGACAGAAGCGCCTCGCCCAGGCTGCGCCGGGTCGCGGGGCTGTCTTCCCCGGCCTCGACCGCCTTACGCAGCTCTTCCACCGCCTCTGCCGCCTTTCCCTGCCTCGCCAGGGCGGTTCCCAGCAGCCGCCGCGCTTCGTGGTCCTTCGGGTTGGCGGCGAGGATCTCGCGGTAAACCGCGGCGGCCTTGTCGGGCTCGCTGGCGTACATGTACGCGGACGCGCGGCGCGCCGCCGGAGCGGGCGGCCGCGGCTGCGGGGACGACAGCTCCGCGACGAGAAACTCGACGATCTCGCGGACGAGCTGCCGCGAATGCGGAGTGTCCTCGACCGCGTCGAAGGCGTGGGGGAGGTCGGGCGCGTTGATCATCGTCCAGGGAACTGCCTGCGCGGCGGCGCGGGCGAAGATGGCGCGCTGTCCCTCGACGAGAGCCGGGGCGTCCCGGCCCGCGAGGACCCAGAAGACCGGCAGGTCCTTTCGGAGGGCCGTGAAGTCGCCGGTGCCGTAGAGGATCACCGCGGCTCGCACGCCGGGCGGAGCGGAATCCATCAGGAACGGCATGGCGGCCCGCACGTTGGCCGAGCAAGCCCATGCGGCGACGCGCGAGGAGTCGATGTCCAGGGAGGCGCCGTTCTTCGCGAGCCAGGCGAAGAGAGCGCGGACGCTCTCGGCGGGCTTGCCGGGATCGGATTCCGCCGTGATGGCCGCGATCCCGTGCGCCGCCGCGAGGCGCGCCCAGCTCCTGTAGATCTCCCACTCGTTCAGCTTTCCGCCGACGCCGTTGACGAAGACGACCGCCGGCCACTTCGTTGAGGATCCGCCGCCGGAGGGATAGGTGATGTCCAGCGTGAGCGCTCCGCCGCCTTCACCGGCATACCGGGTGCCGCGGACGACCCGGACGTTCTTCTCCGCGGGAACGGTCCAGACGACGCTGTACGCCGTGACGTCATAGGGCGAAGGAGACTGCGCGGCGCAGGGAAGGGCGGATGCGGCGAAGACCCCGGCAGGCAAGAGCAAGGCTAGCAGCCGAAACCGCGCCATAGGGACCTCTACGGGGCGAGGATCGGATTGTTTCGCGCGGCGCGGGTCACTTCGAGGCGGACTCGATCTGCTCGATCGCCCGCTCGGCCGACCGTCGGACGAGCGGCCTGGTCCGAACCAGGTCGCGCAGAACCGGTAACGCCGGCGCGGCCGGCTTCCCGATCTCTCCCAGCGCGGCGGCGCAGGCCCGCAGGACGTGCGTGACCTCCGATTCGACGCGGCAGGCGCCGGCCAGCGCGGGAACCGCCGGCGCGGCCGCCGGCCCGATCGCCCCGATCGCGTTGGCCGACATCATCCGGACGATGACATCCGGATCTTTCAGCCTCGCGATGAGAGCGTCCAGGGCCGGCCGTGCTTCCGACTTCTCGTTGCGCAGCTCCAGGGCGGCGAGGCCGCGCGTGACGGGGTCGGGGTCGTCGAGCGCCTTCGCGAGCGCCGGGACCGATCCCGTCGGGACGCTCGGGGGCTTGACCGTCGAGGCGAGGGCCCAGCCGGCCGGCCCGGTCCGCGCGAGCACGATGTTGTCCACTCCGAGGTTGTAGCCGGAGGAAGCCGCGTTCTTCCCGACGCAGACGAAGGTCAGCGTGTGCCGCCCCTTCGAGAGGCGCGGCCAGCCGACCTGGTAGTCCATGCCGACGTAGGTCTCCGGCGCGTAGCCGTCGAACTGCGTCTGCGGCCGGACATCCGCGCCCGGCTCGTGCTCGAGGACCGGCGCGGCCGGCGGCTTTCCGTCGAGGAGGACGGTGTAGATCCCGTAATCGGACGCCTGCGCGAGCTGCGTGTAGAGCTCGTAGTCGCCGGCGTCGGCCACGTCGAAGGGGATCTCGAGCTTCGAGCCCGGCCCCTCTCCCTCGAAGAGGACGACGTCCTTGGACCAGAAGAGATCGCGGGAGATCGAGGCCTTGCCCTTATCGGCCTTGACCTGCGGAAGGGAGTTCTCGACCTCGATCTGCGTCGCGTTTCCCTGGGGGAGCCGCGCCGAACCGTAGGGCACCGGGGGCAGGCCCTGCGCGGGGCCCTGCTGGTACCAGAACGAGACGCTCGACATCAGGTCCACGCGCTCGCCGAAGGTGGACTTGACCGTCCCGTCCTGGTTGAAGGTCCAGCCCTTGTGCTCGATCTCGAAGTACAGCGACTTCGTGAAAGGGACCGGGTCGGTCAGGTGCCAGCGGTAGGCCGTCATTCGCGAGCCGAGGCCCGTTCCTTCCGCGACCGGAACGCCGGTGTAGGGACCGTCCTTGACGTGGAGCCCCCACGCGTCGTTGAAGTAGTCCTCCGAGCCCGTGCCCTCGATCGAGGCGGTCTTCTCGCCGTCCACGAAGAAGTGCTCGTCGCCTTCGCCGAACCAGCCGGCCTCGGCCTGGACGACCGAGAGGACGGTGCCGGCGTAGAAGCCGCGGCCCTTCACGTCGAGGAAGACGTAGGGCTTGCCGTCGGCCGGCGCGGGAAGCGCCTGGCGGTAGCGGGCGTGGAAATAGGCGGTGTTCGCCGGCAGCTCCTTCAACTGCTCCCAGTCCACGTGGTAGTAGACGTTGGAGACGCGCCGCTGGCCCTCGTTGGTGATCGTGATCCGGCAGGATTTGCGGAACGGCATCGGCCAGTAGCTGTTGCGCGCGCGCCCCTCGGAGCTGTCGCGGACCATGAGCGACTTCACGGAGCGCTCGAAGCCGTGCCCGACGCCGAAGAAGTCCCCGACCGGCGCGTCCACGGAGGGCTCGGGGCTGCCGTCGTAGTAGACGCGCAGGCGCAGCAGCCTCGGCCAGCCGTATTCGTTGGCGGCGATCGTGAGCCAGATGTGGGTCACGATGCCGGGGCCCTCGAGGTCCGCGAGCGTAATCGTCTCGCCGGGGATGGGGCGCTTGCTGTCGTCGTTGGAGGCGGGGTCCGGGTTGTTGGAGGAGGAGCGCTTCGCGACGAAGTCCTTCAGCTGCGAGAATTTCAGCGGGTCGAAGGGGCCGGTGACGGAGTCCTGCGCCGCCGCCATGCCCGCGATGAGCAATCCGAGAGTGAGAGCCGCGGAGAGCTTTCGCATGGATTCCTCCTGGAAATCGCGGGCAATCTTACGGATAACGCGGCTCGGTCGAGCAGGTCCCTCGGTCGCGCTTCGCGCTCCTCGGGATGACGGT
Source organism: Thermoanaerobaculia bacterium (assembly GCA_035259605.1). Classification (GTDB taxonomy): domain Bacteria; phylum Acidobacteriota; class Thermoanaerobaculia; order UBA5066; family Gp7-AA6; genus JAWOLE01. Next base: position 527 of record DATFWF010000071.1, on the reverse strand, counting down.
CGAGTTCCCTGCCCTATCCGCCCTATTCGTCTTTCACGCCGGCGGCGTCGAGGACGAGACGGGGGCAGGTGGGCTCGTCGGGGAGGACGGGGCCCTTGCCGCTCAAGGCCCACCGGTGAAGCCAGGAGATTCCGCCCCGGCCGGTGAAGCTGTCGGGAGTCCGGTAGGCCGGGTCTTCGAGGGCGCGCTCCAGCGTGATGAAGGAGTAGCCGCGGGAGCGCAGGCGCCGGGCGAGGTTTCCGAATTCGTCGGCGTTCAACTGGTTGGCGTGAATCAGGAGGATCTGGCGGATCTCGCGGCCGAAGAGCGCGACGGACTGCCTTTCGAAATAGTCGATCTTCGCCTCCATGTAGGGGACGTAGGCGCCCGCGACCTTGCGGGCGAGCGCCGTCCCGCCCTTCTCAAGGGCGTTCGAGTAGGCGCGGGCGAAGATCCACTCGGAGTTGTCGAAGGTTACCGGAGCGATCCGGTAGCCGCGGGCCGAGAGGAACTCCTCCAGGGACCGGCGGGTCTCGAGGGAGGTCCCG
>DATFWF010000070.1:0-16036 GCA_035259605.1 Thermoanaerobaculia bacterium | reverse complement strand
CCCGCCGGTTCCGGCTCGAGCTGTTGATCGATCCGGAGCCGGCCTGGGCGCTGGCCCGGCTTCTCCTCGGACTGAGCGTCCTCGTCGCGGCCGTCTGCGCCGGAGGGGGAGCCGCGGCGATCCTGTCCCTGTGGAACCGCTCGAAAATCGGGACCGTCGAGCCGGGCCCCATCCCGCTCTCGCGGCGGACACTGGCCGTTCTCGCCGCGGCAGGCCTTCTGGCGGGCGTCCTTCTGCGAATGGTCTGGCTCGACCGGGTTCCCTCCGTGCTGTTCCAGGACGACGTCACGCTCATGGCCCCGGCGCTGGAGCTCGAAGGGGCCCTGGGCGATTTCCGCGACTCGATCCGAGCCGTTCCTTACGGCGTCGCGAAACCGTTCGGCTCCGTCGGCGTTCTCTACCTGGAGCTGTACCGGGCTTCCCTCCTTCTCTTCGGCCCGACGGTGTTCGGCTTGCGTTTTCTCTCGGCCCTCGCCGGCTGCGCTTGCCTTCTGACCGCCGCGCTCGTCGCTCGCGAGCTCCTTCCGGCCGGAGGAGCGACCCTCGCCCTCCTCGCCCTGGCGGGCATGCGGTGGCATCTGATCCTGTCCCGGTGGGGCTGGAACATGATCGTGATCGCGCCGCTGCTCGACCTGGCGGTTCTCTTCGTCCTTCGCGCGAGGCGAAGAGGCGGGACCGGTTCCTGGATCGCAGCCGGGCTGCTGGTCGGGATCGGCGCCCATGTCTACCTCTCCGCCTGGGTCGGTCTGGTCGGAGTGCTGGCTCTCTCCGTCTGGCCCGGCCGGAAGGAAGTCCCGGCGGCGGCCCGGCTCAAAATCGCCGCGATCGTTCTCGGCGCCTTTTTGGCCGCGGCGAGTCCTCTTTTCCTCTTTCGCGCCGGGAGGACCTTCTCGTACTTCGTCCGGACGGCCCATCACAACGTGCTTGCGGAGATCCGGTACACCCGATCCCTCGGACCCCCGGTCCGGGCGGCGGCCGACGCCCTGAGCTCGGCCTGGCTCGTCGGCGACCCGGAGCCCCGGCACGATCTGGCCGGGAAATCCCGGCTCGGATGGATCCTCGGGATTCCCGCCGCGGTGGCTCTGGCGTCCGCCTTGCGCTTTCCACGCCGCGAGTTCTCGGCCTATCTCTTCGTGCTATCCGGCTCCGCCCTGGCGGCCGCGATCGCGGGTGGTGAAGGGGGAAACCCGAACTCCGTGCGGTTCGGATACCTCTCGACGGCCGCAGGGGTCGCGGCGGCTGGGGGAATCCTCATTCTCGTCTCGGCCGTGGAGCCCTCGCGGCGAAGGGCCGCCGCGCTCGCCTGCGTCGGCCTGCTGGCGATCAACGGATGCCTCGGGGCGCGCGACTCGATCCTCGACTGGCCGGCGCGGCCGCAGACTTGGCGCAGCTTCCACGGCGTGGACACCGCTCTCGCCCGCGCGGCGATCCGGTGGGAGCGCTACGGGAGCGTCGCGATGGCGAACGGACTCGGCGTGGAGCCGACGACCATCGAAGCGGTCCGCAGGTTCCGGCTGGACCCCGATGCGCCGGCCGCGGTGCCGGCGGCGCCCGGACCGGAGCGGAGAGGCTTCCGGATCGTCCATCCGTCCTCGGCGCTCCTGCCCGGCGAGCGTGTCGTCGAACGGGTCGTGGACCCGGGAGGAAAAGTCGAGGCGGTCGTCGCCGGCCGGCCGGCCGTGCCTGGATCGCGAACCCCGGCTCCGAGAGGGTAGAACCGGGAACGCTCCGGGGCCTTCCGGAAGTAGCATTGGTTCCTGATCGCGGGGCCCGGCCTCGGGCCCGTTCTCGGGGAGGTCCTATGCGCTGGATTCTGCGCAATCGGCGGTTCCTGGCGGTCTCAGTGTCGGCAATTGTGCTGGGGACCGGCGCAAACGCGCTCCTGTCCGTCTGCGGCCCCTTCACCGACGTGGCGGCGGACGCCTTCTGCCCGTTCGTCCGCGAGATCTTCTATCTCGGGATCACGACCGGCACCACGCCGACGACGTACGACCCCTCCGGGAACGTGACCCGCCTCCAGATGGCCGCCTTTCTCTCGAGGACGGTGGACGCGGCCGCGCGGCGCTCGAGCCGCCGGCTCGTGCTCGAGCGTCTCTGGTTCCCCGTCCCCCGCATCGGGATTCTCGGCAGCAGCGCGCCGCGGCTCATCAAGTCGGATGGGGCCGATCTCTGGATCGCCATTTTTGGCGACGGCAGCGTGATTCGCATGCGGGCGAGCGACTTCAAGTACCTCGAGACCTGGACGGGAGCGACCGCCGCCGTTGGAGTCCTGGTCGAAGGGGGCGGCATCTTCATCACGGGCTCGCTCGCTCCCGGAGTCCTTTACGGAATCCTTCCGAGCATGTCGGCCGGCGCGGTCACGACGCTCACAACCAACCTGGGAGACTACCCGGCCGGCATCGCGTTCGACGGCGCCCAGTTCTGGACGGCCAACGTCGGCTCCGTGACGCGGGTGTACGGGCAGTTTCCCTGGACCGCGACGACCGTGTCCGCGGGCTTCTCCGCGCCGCTCGGGCTCCTCTACGACGGCGCAAGCATCTGGGCGACGGATCAGAGCCTCCTGAGACTGGACCCGGTCGGCGGCATCACGCAGACCGTCACGGTCGGCTCCGGGCCGCAATTCCCGGTCTTCGACGGCTCGAACATCTGGGTCCCGAACGCCGGCTCGAACTCCGTCTCCGTCGTGCGCGCTTCGACAGGCGTCGTTCTCGCGACCCTGAGCGGAAACGGCCTGAACGGTCCGACCTCCGCCGCCTTCGACGGTGAGCGCATCCTCGTGACCAACCCCGCCGGAGACAGCGCCTCTCTCTGGAGGGCGTCGGACCTGGCGGCATTCGGAGTCGTCCAGCTGCCGGCCAACAGCGGGCCCTACGGAGCGTGCAGCGACGGCTTGAGCTTCTGGGTGACGATGAAGGACTCGAACAGCCTCGGTCGCTTCTAGCGAACCGCATCGCTCTTTCTCGAGGAGGAGACCATGGGGATTCCACACAGTCGGCCATTCCTCGCGATTCTCCTGGTGGCAGCGTTTCTCGCGGGCGCGGCGGGAAGCCTTCTGGGCCTCTGCGGCGCCTTCGCCGACGTGATGCCCGACGCCTTCTGCCCGTTCGTCCTGGAGGTCTTCTACATGGGGATCACGACCGGGACGAGTCCGACGACCTACGACCCGGCGAGCGCGGTCTCGCGCCTGCAGATGGCGGCTTTTCTCTCCAGGACGGTGGACGGCGTCGTCCATCGCGTGAGCCGCCGGATCATCCTGAACCAGGCCTGGACGCAGCTGAACTTCTTCAACCCGCTCAGCCTTGGACCGAACTCCTTTTTCGCGCAGTCGGACGGAACGGACGTATGGGTCGCGTCGCGGGACTCCGGCGTCGTGCGGCGGATCCGGGCTTCCGACGGCTACCTCCTCTCAACCTTCCGACCGCCGCCCTCTTCGACGGGGAACGCATTCTCGTGACGGATCCCTCGATGGGGACCGTCTTTCTCTGGAAGGCCGCCGGGCTGACTCCGATCGGAACCGTTCCCTACTCCTTCCAGGGAGGGAACCCCTACGGGGGCTGCAGCGACGGCATCAGTTTCTGGATCACGCCGACCAATGGCTACCTGGCGCAGTTCTAGGCAGTTCCGCTGAGGGAGGAACCATGCGATCTTCACCCAACCGTCGGCTCGTGGCGATTTCCCTGTCTCTTGCCCTGCTCTGCGGGGCGGCCGGAGGGCTCCTGGGCCTCTGCGGCCCGTTCACCGACGTCGTCGCGGACGCCTTCTGCCCATTTGTCCTGGAGGTCTTCTACCTCGGGATCACGACGGGCACGACGCCGACGACCTACGATCCGGCGAGCGCCGTCTCCCGCCTGCAGATGGCGGCTTTCCTCTCCAGGACCGTGGACGGCGTCACGAAGCGGCAAAGCCTCCGGACCGTCGAGAACCGCTTCTGGAACCAGCAGCTCTCCGATTTTCTGCCCTCCCGCGGCATCGGGATCAATCCGCAGCTCGTGCAGGCCGACGGCGAGGACATCTGGGTCGCCGTCCGCGGCGACGGCGTGGTCAAGCGATTGAACAGGAACGGCCTCATCGACACCTGGGCCGGGGCCGGCTCCGCCTCCGGCATCGTCATTGTCGACCAGTTGGTATTCGCGACCGGGCACACCAACCCGGGAAACCTCTACGCGCTCAACGTGACCAATCCGCCCGGGGCGGTAACGACGGTCGCGACCAATCTCGGAGTGAATCCATTCGGCATCGCCTACGACGGGGCGCGGCTCTTCACGGCCAACAACGGGCCTCCCGGCTCTGTGTCGATCGCGCTGATCGCCTCGGTCTTCCCGGTTCCCGTGACGACGGTCACGACCGGCTTCAGCTCGCCCAATGGAGTGCTCTTCGACGGGGCGAACATCTGGGTGACGGATTTCGCGCTCAAGAAGCTCGATCCGAGCGCGGCGATTCTCCAGACCGTCACCGTTGGGAGCTTGCCGTTCTTTCCGGTCTTCGACGGGACGAACATCTGGGTTCCCAACGCCAGCTCCAACTCCGTTTCAGTCGTCCGCGCCTCGACCGGCGCGGTCCTGGCGACGTTGACGGCCAGCGGGCTTAACATCCCGGTTTCCGCCGCGTTCGACGGGGAGCGGATCCTCGTGACCAACGCGGGAAGTACGACGGTCTCGCTCTGGAACGCGGCGAATTTCTCCGCGATCGGAACCTTCGACACCGGGGGGACCGGGCCGTACGGAGCCTGCAGCGACGGCAGCCACTTCTGGATTACCCAAGCGAGCTCCGCGGGCCTTGTCCGGTTCTGACCGGGGGGAGTCCGGTCAGCAGCGAGAAGCGAGGGGCTCGGCGGCTGCCCGGGCGAGGACCTCCTCGCCGACGTCGAAGGTCGAGGGGCGGATCTCGATCATCCCGGTCTCGTTCCAGATCCCCATCTGGCGAAGGGGCGGCCGGTACAGGTGAAGCGAGACCGCTCGCGGCGTCTTCGGGATCAGGCGGTGGAGCGTCGTCGGGCCGATGTCGCAGAGGTCGCCCTCCGGCCGTACGCGCGAATCGGCGAGCGACGGGACGAGGTTCGGAGTCGTGAACCGCTCCTCGAGCAGAGAGCCCGAGAGCATCGCCATGCCGCCCATGACCCCTCGGTGGTCGTGGACCGGGGTGAGCTGCCCCGACTCCCAGCCGATGATCATGACCTCCCAGTCGTCCCAGAGAAGGACCGGGTGGCGGACGTACTGCGCCGGATCGAACCGGACGCGGTCGAGGTATCGCTCGGCCTCCCGCGAGATCCGCTCGCAAAGACTCCCCGGGGTGGGACGCTCCGGCGTCTTCGCCGCGTCGGCAAGGATCTCCCGGACGGCTTCCGCGAATGTCATGGCGCGATTCTAGCGGATCGCGCGGCGGACCTCACTGGGCGTAGCCCCATTCCCGGAGCTTCTGCACGGCGTAGCCGCCGGCCTCACCCTGCCCCTTCGTGCCCTGCGCGACCTTCGCGTACTCGCCGGCCGCGGCGCGCCGGTCGCCGCTGTCCTCGTACGCGCGCCCGCGCACGTACGAGACGAGAAGCGTGCCCGGCACGAGCTTGTCGGCCTCGTCGAGCGACGCGATCGCCTGAGGATAGCGGCGCAGGCGCCAGTTCGAGGCGCCGTTGACGGCGCGTCCGATGTAGAGGCCGGGGGCGCGGGAGGAAGCCTCTTCCGCGCGGGGGTAGTTGCCGAGGTCGAAGAGCGTGTCGGCCCAGAGCGCGTTCAAGATCGGGGAATCCGGGGCCATCTTCACCGCGCGCTCGAACTTCTCCGACGCCGGAGCGAGCTGCTTGGCGGCCACGAGCTTCTTGCCCTCGTCGGCGAGGGCGAACGCGGGCACCTCGGCCTTGATGGGTGCGACGGCGCGGGCGAACGCCGCCGTCGTCATGGGCCGGTCCTGGTACTTCGCGTAGGTGGAAGCCAGGCGCTCCTTCGCGGTCGCGACCCGCTCGGAGGTCATCGGGTGTGAAGCGAAGAGCGCCTCCCACTTCGACGGCTCCTTCTGCGAAGCCGCAAGCAGCACCTCCATGACCTGCACGAAGCCGCGCGGGTTGTAGCCCGCGGCGGTCATGTAGCGCATCCCAAGCTCGTCCGCCTGCCGCTCCTGGTCGCGGGAGTACCTCGTCGTCAGGAGCGACGCGCCGAGCTGCCCGGCCGCCGTGATCGCGCCAGCTCCCGTCGTCCCGGTGGCCCCGAGGACCGCGCCGCCGACGCCGAGCGCCGCGCCCATCAGCGTCTCGCGGCTCTGCGCCGCGGCCGAGTGCCGCGCGGTCACGTGGCCGATCTCGTGGCCGAGCACCGCCGCCACCTCGTCTTCGGAGTCGAGCCTCGCCAGCAGCCCCCGCGTGAAGGAGATCTTTCCTCCGGGCAAAGCGTAGGCGTTGGGCTCGTTGGCGTCCACCACGTTGAATTCCCACGGAAGGTTCGGGCGCTCGGAGCTGCGCGCCATCTTGTTGCCGACCGCGGTGACGAGGTCCTGGATCTCCTTGTGCGGTGTCGCTCCCTCGGACATCTGTGTCGCGGATGGATAGAGCTGCTGCCCCTGGGCGACCTCTTCCTGTTCCGAGACGAACATGAACTGCGACTTGCCTGTCACCGGATTGGTCGCGCACGAGCAGGGCAGGACCGCGAGGGCCAGGATGATCGCCGGGAGGAACCGCGCCGAAACCGGCCGGTTTCGAGCCACGTCCACGAACGGATCTTAGTCCCAGGAAGCGAGGTGCGAGCCACCGTTTCTCGTTCCCGTCCCGGGGTGCTAGATTCCGCCGCCTATGCGAATTGCGGTGGTGCCCGGAGACGGGATCGGCGTGGACGTCACGGCCGAGGCGGTCAAAGTCCTCGAGGCGGCGGCGAGCCGCTCCTCGATCCCGCTCGAGATGAATCATTTCCCCTGGAGCGCCGACCACTACCTCTCGACCGGCGAGACGATGCCGCCGGGCGCCTACGAGGACCTCTCGGCCAACTACGACGCGATCTTCATGGGGGCCTTCGGCGACCCGCGGATTCCCGACATGAAGCACGGCGCCGACATCCTCCTCGGCACGCGCTTCCGGCTCGACCTCTACGTCAACTACCGGCCGGTCCGGTGCCTGGACGACCGGCTCTCGCCGCTCAAGGGTTTCGGGGCAAAGGAGATCGATTTCGCGGTCTTCCGCGAGAACACGGAAGGCTCCTACGTCGGCTGCGGCGGCAACTTCAAGAAGGGAACGCCCGACGAGATCGCGCTCCAGGAAGACATCTCGACGCGCAAAGGGGTCGAGCGGATCATCCGCCACGCCTTCGATTTCGCGGGCTCGCGCGGGCGGCGCCGCGTCGTCATGGCCGACAAGTCCAACGCGATGCGGTTCGTCGGGGACCTCTGGCAGCGCACCTTCGCCGAGGTCTCGCGGGAGTACCCGGCCATCGAGTCCTCGACCCTGTACATCGACGCGCTCTGCATGCAGGTCATCAAGGACCCGAGCCAGTTCGAGGTCATCGTGACCAACAACATGTTCGGGGACATCGTCACGGACCTCGCCGCGGCCCTCCAGGGAGGCCTCGGCATGGCCGCGTCGGCCAACGTCCATCCGGGCCGCGTCTCGATGTTCGAGCCCGTCCACGGCTCCGCGCCCAAGTACGCCGGCACCGGCCGGGCCAATCCCTTCGGGGCGATCCTGACGATGGCGCTCCTTCTCGACCACGTCGGACGCCGCCAGGAGGCCGCGGCCGTCGAGGCGGCCGTGGCGGAGTGCGTCCGGGAGAAGAAGTGTACGAAAGACATCGGCGGGGCGCTGACGACCTCGCAGGCCGGGAACGCGGTCGTCGAGGCCCTGAAGCGGGTAAAATAGGGACCAAGGAGGAGATCAAAAACCTATGGTTCGCCATACGGCACGTTTGTTCGCGGTCGCTCTCGCATCGTTCGCTCTGCTCTCGGCCGGTCCGGCCGAGGCGGCCAAATCCAAGGCCTTCCTGGAGTCCGAAGACGCCAAGGAGAAGGACGAGCCGCAGAAGTACCTGAAGGACTACGACAAGCTGATGAAGGGGAAGGACGCCGACTGGGTCTATTTCCCGGAGGGCGCCGGATTGAAGAAGGGCGCCTCGGTCACCGTCAAGGAATTCGAAGGCAACGGCCGGGGCCGCGAGTCCAAGGACGCCGCCAGGGACGGCAAGGACTACATGGAGAAGTGGCTGGAGAAGCAGGGCTACAAGATCGTCCCCTCCGGCGCCGAGGTGACCATCGAGGGCAACGTCTTCAACGCCTGGGAGCCTCACGGCGCCGCCCGCTACTGGGGCGGCTGGGCGGCCAACCCGGGGGTCGGCATGGAGATCGTCGCGAAAGATCCCAAGGGGACGGTTCTCGCCGAGATCCGGCACAAGTCCAAGGGCTCGACGATCCGGGACGCGGTCGAGAACGGCCTGGAGGACGTGGCCAAGTCGCTGGCGGCCGGAAAGTAAGGGAACCGCCGGGCAGGCATCCCGTTGACACCGTTTCAGTTAGGACAAAGGCGGGCTTCCCGGAAGGGGGGCCCGCTTTTTGCTGTTTTCGGGGCGTGGTACCGTTTTCGGCTTGAGTCGGGGGCCCGTGAGGACCCCCCAAGGAGCGACCAAGATTCCTGAGCCTACATTCGCCGTCACCCTTCCGGATTCGGGGCTGACCGCGCTTTTCGGAATCGCCGACGAAAACCTCCGCGCCATCGAAGAGGCCTTCGGCGTCCGCCTGGCCGCCCGAGGCAACGAGGTCTCCGTCAAGGGCGAGGGCGAAGGGGAGGAGACCGCCCGGAAACTGCTGGCGGATTTTTCCGAGCTGCTGGTGATGGGTTATCCGCTCAAGGCGAGCGACGTCTCCACCGGCATCCGGGTGCTCAAGGAAGACCCGGGAGCCTCGCTGGTCGAATTTTTCGTCGAGAGCCCCTTCGGTCCGACCCTGAAGTCCACGGTGACGGCGCGGAACATCAAGCAGCGCCTCTACGTCCAGACGATCGACCGCCACGACCTGGTCTTCGCGATCGGCCCCGCCGGCACCGGCAAGACCTACCTCGCCGTCGCGATGGCGGCCGCCGCGCTGCTGGAGAAGAAGGTCAAGCGGATCGTGCTGGCGCGGCCGGCCGTCGAGGCGGGGGAGAGGCTGGGCTTTCTCCCGGGCGACATGGTCGAGAAGGTCAACCCCTACCTGCGCCCGCTCTACGACGCTCTCTACGACATCCTCGGCTACGAGAAGACCGCCAAGCTGCTCGAGCGCGGCGTCATCGAGATCGCGCCGATCGCCTTCATGCGCGGCCGCACCTTGAACGACGCCTTCATCATCCTGGACGAGGCGCAGAACACGACCTCCGAGCAGATGAAGATGTTCCTGACCCGCATCGGGTTCGGCTCGCGCGCGGTCGTGACCGGCGACATCACGCAGGTGGACCTGCCTCAGGGAAAGACCTCGGGCCTGCGCGAGGCGCAGCAGCTTCTCAACAACATCGAGGGAATCCGGTTCGTGCTCTTCGACGAGCGCGACGTCGTGCGGCACCCCCTCGTCCAGTCGATCATCTCCGCCTACGACGCCCTCGACCGCGAGCGCGAGCGGGACCGCGAGTCCGCCCGCGCCGCGCGCGTTTCCGAAGGGCGGTAATTCCCGATGCCGGCGGAAGCGCCCCCGCGGCGCCCGACGACCTCTTTTTGGAAGAAGCGGCGCGCCCCGCGCGAGGAAGGCGCGGCGCCGATCCGGGCGGTCAGCCCGTTCTTCTGGGCCGTCGCCTACGTTCTCGCGACGACCTTCTCCTACTCGCCGTCGTTCTCGTTCCGCAGCAGCCCGCCCGCGGCCGTCGGGACGATCGCCCAGCGAGACGTCGTCGCGCCGCGGGACCTGATCGTTCCGGACTCGGTCGCGACCGAGCGCCGGCGCGCCGAGGCGGTGTCGGAGATGCTCCCGGTGTACGACTGGGACAGCGGCGCCGGGGCGAGGGCGGAGAGGAAGCTCCGCCAGTCCTTCCAGACCGCGCGCGAAGGCTGGGCGGTCTCGCGGCGGCATCCCGGCTCGGGCGCGGTGCCGCAGGCGGCGCGCGACGCCTTCGAGCTGCCGATCCGCGACGAGGCGATCGCCGCCCTGGCCCGGCTCGGCTTCTCCCGCGCGATCGAGGACCGGCTGGTGTCGGCGGCCGTCGAGCAATACCGCGGCGGCGTCGTGGACAACCGCGACCTCCTGATCGAGAACGGCGGCAAGGGCGTCCTGCTGCGGGACACGGCCTTTTCTCGCGAGGTCCGCCGCCGCGAGCTGACCGAGGTCGTCGAGTACGGATCGCAGGCCCGGACCGCGCTGGCCGGCAAGCTCGCGGGAGCTCCGCTGACCGGGAAGGAGGCGAGCGAGCTCGGCGGGTTCCTCGCGACGGTCCTGCGCCCCAACCTGACCTACAACGGACAGGAGACCGCGCGCCGCCGGGAGCAGGCGGCCCGCTCGGTCGAGACCGTGCTCACCAAGATCCCCCGCGGCAAGGTCATCGTCCGCAAGGGGGACGAGATCTCCCCGCGCGCGGCCGAATGGATCCAGGCGGCCCGGGCGTCGGCCTTGGATCCGTCTTCCTGGGTCAAGCTGTCCGGGGTCGCGATCCTGCAGGTCCTGGCCGCGGCGGTCTTCTGGGTGGACGCGCGGCGCAAGAGGCGCCGGCGCCGCGAGCGCACGCCCACGGCCGTGTACGCGTCGGTGCTGGCGACCGGGATCGTCTTCGCGCTCGTGACCCGCGGCGCCTTCGGGCTCGCCGAGAGCCTCTCCTCGAGCTTCGAGGGATCGGCCTGGGCGGCGCACACGTATTACGCGATTCCGTTCGCCGCCGGGGCGATCATGACGAGCCTCGTCGCGGGGATGGGGCCGGCCCTGCTCTTCTCCGCGGTTCATGCCTTCGGCGCCGGCATCCTCATGGGGATGAACTTCAATTTCGCGCTCTTCGCCCTGGTCGGGTCGCTCGCGGGACTCTTCGGGCTGCGCCAGCTCGGGTCGCGCAGCGTGCTGCTGAGGATGGGCGCCCTCGTGGCGGGCGCGAACCTCGTCACGATCACGTCGCTGGGACTCCTCGCCGGCGAGCGCGGCGGCTGGGACTTCTTCGGCGACCTGCTCGGGGGCCTGGCCGGCGGCTGGCTCGTCGCGATGCTGATCGGCCTGCTGCTGCCGGTCTTCGAGCACATCTTCCACGTCACGACCGACATCCGGCTTCTCGAGCTCTCCAACCAGAACCTGCCGCTCCTGCGCGCGCTCGCGCTCGAGGCGCCCGGGACCTACCAGCACTCGCTGATGCTCGGCCACCTCGCCGAGGCCGCGGCCGAAGCGATCGGGGCCGATTCCCTGCTGGCGCGCGTCGGGGGCTACTACCACGACATCGGCAAGACCAAGATGCCCGACTACTTCATCGAGAACCAGCCCAAGGGATACAACCGGCACGACCGGCTGGAGCCCTCGATGAGCGCCCTGGTCATCGCGATGCATGTCAAGGAAGGCGCGGAGATGGCCAGGAAGGCGCGGCTGCCCGCCCCGATCGTGGACGCGATCCGCGAGCACCACGGCACCAAGCTGATCCGCTACTTCTACCAGAAGGCGCTGACCAAGGCCCCTCCGGAGCAGGGAGCGGTGCAGGAGCTGGAGTATCGCCACACCGGGCCCAAGCCCTCGACCCGCATCAACGGGATCCTGATGATCTGCGACGCTGTCGAGGCGGCGTCGCGCACGCTGATCGAGCCCACGCCCGCGAAGATCCGGGCGATGATCCAGACGATCGTGGACGACTGCCTGCGCGACGGGCAGTTCGACGAGTGCGACCTGACGATGCGGGACCTGGCGGTGATCGTGGACACTCTCGAGCGGACGGTCACGACGATCTACCACCACCGGATCGACTACCCGGGCTTCGAGTTCAACCGCGAGCGGACGAAGCGGCGGACGACCGAGACGGCGGTTCCGGCCGCGCCCGCCGTCCCCGCCGCGAAGACAGGGCCCACGCGCCTCCGCTGAATGCGCGTGGACGTTTCGTCGAAGGTTCCGCATTCCCCGCCGGCGCCGAGAGTCCGCTCGCTCCTCGCGCGCGCCGTCCGCCTCGTCCCCCGATCCGGAATCGAAAACCCAAAATCCAAAATCGGTGACGTGTCCGTCCTCTTCTGCGGCGACTCGAGGATGCGGACGCTCAACCGCGTCTATCGCCGCAAGGACCGCTCGACCGACGTCCTCGCCTTCCCGGCGGGCGGCGGAGAACTGCTCGGCGACATCGTGATCTCGGTGCCGTACGCCTCGCGCCAGGCCAGGCGCCGCGGCGAGCCGGTGTCGAGGGAGATCGAGAGGCTCCTCGTCCACGGCCTGCTGCATCTCTCCGGCTACGATCACGAGACCGACGACGGGGAGATGGACGCCCTGGAAGCGAAGATGAGGCGCCGGCTCGGGCTGGAGGAGGGGAGCGCTTGATCCTTCTCCTCTCGGTCTCGGCGCTCTGCTACGCGTTCTTTCTGCTCTTCGAGACGTTCGCCCTCGCGCTGGACCGCCTTTCTCCCATCAAGATCCGGGGCCTGCTCGAAGAGCACCCCGAGCACTCGGGGCTGCTCTCCGGCCCCGGCGAGGTCGAGGTGACCCGGACGACGACCAAGGTCCTGGTCCAGATCCTCCTGATGCTGGGCTACCTGACGCTCGGATTCGCGTTCGCCCGCCTCCAGATCGTGCATCCCTTCGCCGTGGCGGGCGCCGTCTTCCTGGTCGGATGGCTCGGCACGGAGGTGCTGCTGCTCCGGCACGGCGCGGGCTCGGACCCGGAGAAGATCGTCGCGCGCCTGCTTCCCGTCATCACGTCGGCGTCCTGGCTGCTGCTGCCCCTCGCGATCCCGGTCCGGAAGATCTTCGAGACACGCGAGCGCCAGGAGGCCCCGCCGGCGACGGAGGGGGAGGTCCAGGCCTACATCGACGTCGGGCGCGAGGAGGGGATCCTCGAGAAGGATGAGGAGAAGCTCCTCCTCTCGATCGTGGACTTCGGCGACACGCGGGTCCGCGAGGTCATGACGCCGCGCACCGACATCCTGTTCATCGACGCGGCTTCGCCCCTCCCGGTCCTCGCCGACCTCTTCGTCTCGTCGAAGTACTCGCGCATCCCGGTCGTGAGGGGAACGATCGACACCGTCCTCGGGATCGTCCACGTCAAGGACCTCTTCGAGGCGATCCACGCGGGCAAGCCGCGGGCGATCGCCGACCTGAGGCGGGAGGCGTACTTCGTCCCGGAGTCCAAGAAGGTCTCAGAGCTCCTGCGCGAGTTCCAGCGGCGGCACCTCTGGATGGCCATCGTCGTGGACGAGTACGGGGGGGTCTCGGGGCTCGTCACGGTCGAGGACCTGCTCGAGGAGATCGTGGGCGAGATCTCCGACGAGCACGAGGACGAGCGCGAGGCGGTCTCGAAGGCGGGAGAGCACGCCTACTCCGTCTCCGGCAAGGAGAACATCGCGACCGTGCGCGAGCTCTTCGCGCGGGGCCCCGAGGAGGAGGAGTTCACGACGGTCGGCGGATTCCTGGCGGCGCGCCTGGGCCACATCCCGCGCCCCGGCGAGTCGCACCGCGAGTCGGACCTGCTCTTCACCGTCGAGGAGGCCGACCGCCGCCGGGTCTACCGCGTTCGGATCGAGGCGGTGCAAAGCTCTCCGCCGTCGGCTCTCCGCTCTCGGCCAGCCCCCGATTCCGCTTCGGAGCTGAAAGCCAAGAGCTGAAAGCGGATGCCTGAAGGCTCGCCTTTCCACGCCGGAGAAGTCGCCGTCGTCGGGCGGCCCAACGTGGGCAAGTCCACGCTCGTCAACCGGCTCGTCGGCGAGAAGGTCGCGATCGTCTCCGACAAGCCGCAGACGACGAGAAAGCGCGTCCTCGGGGTCGCGAGGCTGCCCGGCGCGGAGATCGCGCTGGTGGACACTCCGGGCATCCACCGCCCCCACTTCCGGATGAACGCGGCGATGGTTCGCGACGCCACCGACGCGCTCGCGACCGCGGACCTCGTCCTCTGGCTCGTGGACGCTTCGGAAAACGCGGCGAAGGGGGAGGAGTTCATCTTCGGGCTCCTCGAAAAGGTGCGGATTCCCGCCATCCTCGTCCTCAACAAGATCGACCTGGTCGAGAAGGAGAAGCTCCTCCCGCTGATCGCCCGCTTTGCGCAGCGGCGCGAGTTCGCGGAGATCGTTCCCGTCTCGGCGAGGACGGGCGACGGCGTCGAGAGGCTTGCGGGGCTCGTCGCCCGCCACCTGCCCGAGCGCGAGGGTGCCTATGCGGAAGACTTCCTGACCTCCACGCCGGAGACCGAGTGGATCTCGGAGGTCATCCGCGAGAAGCTTCTCGACCGGACGCGCGACGAGCTGCCTTTCGCCTCGGCGGTTCTCGTGGACTCCGTCGAGGAGAACGAGGAGAGGGGCGTCACCGTCGTCACCGCCTCGATCGTCGTCGAGAAGGAAGGGCAGAAGGGGATCGTGGTCGGCAAGGGCGGCGCCATGATCCGGGACATCGGCACCGCCGCCCGACACGAGCTCGAGGAAGAATCCGGGCGCCGCTATTTTCTCGACCTCCAGGTCAAGGTCCGCGAGGACTGGCGAAACGACGAGAGGTTCCTCTCCCGCCTCGTCGCGGACCCGCGCGCCTCCGAGTAGGCGGCTAGATCCCCCCGACCGCCCGGCGAAGCGTCTCGGAGACCTCGGCGAGGGAGTCGGCGAGAGATTCTCGCAGGCGGTCGATCTCGGTCAGCACGCGGCGGTCCGCCTCG
Organism: Thermoanaerobaculia bacterium; assembly: GCA_035259605.1. Lineage (GTDB taxonomy): Bacteria > Acidobacteriota > Thermoanaerobaculia > UBA5066 > Gp7-AA6 > JAWOLE01. The sequence continues at coordinate 1,311 of DATFWF010000070.1, read as the reverse complement.
CGCCCGTTCTCCCGTTCCTCGAGAAGGGGAGCGATCTGCGACCGGATGTCTTCGGCTTCGCGCAGTCCCTGGGCCGTCTTCTCCCGGAGGGTCGCCTCGAGGGCTTCGATGCTCCGGGAGAGAGCGGCGACCTCCTGGAAGAGCTTCTCGGCGCGCGCCGAAAGGCTGGCGAGCGAGGCTTCGACGGCCTGGGCAGCGGCTTTCCGGTCCGCTTCTCCGGCGGCTATTCGGTTGTTCGCCGCCGAAACGAGCTCGTCCAGCCGGGTCGAGATCCGGCGGCGCTCCTCGGACTCGACGGCCAGGGCCGACTCCACGGCCGCGAGCCGGGCCTCCATCGCCGCGATCCGGTCCGCTCCCGCCTTCCCGGCCGGTTCAACGGCCGGCTTGCCTTTCCGGGCGTCCTGCGAGGACTTCTCGGGCGAGGCGGCCTCCGGGGACGTCTCCCCCGGGGCCTTTGGCGGCGTGACCAGGATCAGCGTCGGCGAGGTCGTTGTTGCCGCCGCTTCTCCCTCTCCCGGCGGGAGAGGGCCGGGGTGAGGGGCACCCTCTTCGGGCTTGCGTCCTTGAAACCGCCTCAGCAGATCGACGAAAGTGAGCTTCGAGATCAGCTTGAACGTCTCCGTGATCCCGCGGCCGGCGCTCGCGACCGCCTCGACCGACGGGTACGAGGCGAATCCGAGCGCCTCCTGCATCGCCTCGACCGACAGGATGTCGTCGAGGTCCCGCTTGTTGTACTGGATCACGATGGGGATCGTCTCGAAGGAGAGGTCGTTGGCCTTCAGGTTGTCCTTCAAATTCTGCCAGCTCTCCTGGTTCTTCGGGAGCGACGCCCAGCGCGAGTCCGCCACGAACACGATCCCGTCGGCGCCCTTCAGCACGACCTTCCTCGTCTCGTTGAACGCCGTCTGGCCGGGCACCGTCGCGAGCTGGAACCGGATGCGGTACCCCTTGATCTCGCCCAGCTCCACCGGCAGCAGGTCGAAGTAGATCGTGCGGTCCGTCTGGGTCGAGAGGTTGACCAGGTTGCCGACGGTCTTCGGATCCAGCCGGTCGTGGAGCAGCTGGAGGTTCGTCGTCTTGCCGCAAAACCCCGGCCCGTAATACACGACCTTCGCCGTCAGCTCCTTCGTGGCCGAGTTGTAGAGCACCATTGCCTCATCGAATTGTAACTTGGAGCCGAATCGGACGGACCGGCTGTCGTTGGGAATCATCTGAACATTCTTGACGTCGGGCGGAGCAGCCCATAGACTCGCCGGGATTTGGCCGACGCTCTGATCAAGAAAACGCGGATCCTCGACGCGGACCGCATTC
>DATFWF010000069.1:0-24528 GCA_035259605.1 Thermoanaerobaculia bacterium | reverse complement strand
GCCCCTCGTCGATCTCCTGGCGCTGCGGATGAGAGCAGGCGGAGCAGGAGCCCTTGGGCAGCCTCCCGCGACTCCGCCGCCTCATCGGCGCACCCCGCCAGCGCAGCGGTAATCGTCGCCCATCGTCGTAGAATCGGCTAGGACCAGCTCCGGGAAGCCGGCGAAGGGGACGCATCTCCCCGGTCGCCTCGCGGGTCTACGACGATCTGGCGAGCGTGAGGGAGAGGGCGATTCGGGCGGCCTCTCCGCCCGGGATTTGGCGTGACATTTTCCGGGACATTTCATGATGCGCAACGAGTCACAAAGAGGCACAAGGAAGCACAGAGAAGAAGGGGCCGAACGATAAGAAAACCCGCGTGGACACTGGCTTTTTCGCGTGTCCACGCGGGTTTCTTGCTGTGATTTCCTAAACTCTAGGTCGGCGGTTCGAGTCCGCCCGGCCCCACCACGACCGTCGGCGAGCTGGTGCTCGCCTCCCGCGGCGGCAGGCTCCTCCTCGCCTTCGCTCGGAGACTCCAGCCGCCGCGAGCTCAACCGCCAGACCGGCTGAATTTGCTAGTTTTTCGTTCAACACAAATGAGAAAAACGAATTGGCTCGTGTGGGTTCGCGGACTTTTCGCGGCGGGCCTGGCGATTGGTGTGGGGGCTGGGGGCGTCCTTCTGGGCAACTGCGGGCCGTTCACCGATGTGGCGGCGGACGTGTTCTGTCCGTTCGTGCTGGAGATCTTCTACCTGGGGATCACGACGGGGACGACGGCCACGACCTATGATCCCGCGAGCAACGTGTCGCGCCTCCAGATGGCGGCTTTCCTCTCGCGGACGGTAGACAGCACGTTGAAGCGGGGAAGCCGCCGCACGGCGCTCGACCAGTTCTGGACGACCCAGAACGCGACCGTCCTCGGGATGACGACGCTTCCCAGCGGGCCGCTCCTGGCCGCATCGGATGGAGCCGATCTCTGGGTCTCTTCGTTTGGAGGCGTTGCCTTTCGAATCCGTGGGAGCGACGGGCGGCTGTTGGAGACCTGGTCGGGCGGGGGCGGAGATCTCTACGGCATCCTCCCGGCCATCGGCCGTGTCTTCGCCGTTTCCGCGACTACGCCCGGGAAGCTCCTGCGAATCGACCCCAGCCAGCCGGCCGGCGCGATGTCGATCGTGGCCAGCAACCTCGGCGACACGCCCGGGGGCCTCGCCTTCGATGGCTCGCGCTTCTGGAGCGCGAACGGCGGCGCGACGGGATCGGTCTCGATCATCACTCCCGGCGCCACGATCCCCTGGACCGTCACGACGGTGACGACCGGCTTCCAGAGACCGTTCGGTATCCTCTACGACGGAGCGAACATCTGGGTTACCGACAACACCGCCGGGCGCCTCCTGAAGCTCGACGCCGGGGGTGCGGTCCTCCAGACCGTGACCGTCGGCACCAGTCCCAACTTCCCGGTCTTCGACGGCTCGAATATCTGGATCCCCCATTCGGGCTCGGCGTTCCTGTCGGTCGTGAGAGCCTCGTCCGGAGCGGTGATCGGCACTCCGTCGGACAACGGGATCAACAACTCCATCGCAGCGGCCTTCGACGGCCAGCGAATCCTCACGACCAACCTCGCCGGCGGGACGGTTTCTCTCTGGAAGGCCGCGGACCTGACCGCGCTGGGCTTCTTCCCCGTCGGCGCGGCAAACGTTCCCTACGGCACCTGCAGCGACGGCATCCAGTTTTGGGTCGCGCTCAACAACGGTTCCGGGCTCGCGCGGTTCTGACCCGACGGTTCACGCTTTTCGCAGAAGCTTCGTCCAGCCGTCCGCGCGGCAGGCGAGCGGCGAGAGAGCGCGCTTCCAGAAGCGCGGCGCGTAGAAACGCCGCAGCCATTCGCGGGGATCCGGAGCGCGGCGAAGCCGGCCCATGAGCCACCGGTATCCCGGGTGCCCCATCCGGCCGTAAAAGAAGCGGTTGACGAAGGAGGCGCGAAGGAGTCCGCCGAACCGCTCCCTCCAGAGACGGTCGTATTCCTCCGGCCTTCCGCCGGAGAGGGCCCGCGCCGCGAGATGGCCCGACAGAAGCGCGTAGCGGATCCCGAAGCCCCAGAGCGCGTCCTGGAAACCCGCGGCCTCGCCCGCGAGGAGAGCGCCTCCGCGCAGCGCGCTACGCGGCGGAAAGACTTGGCCCGTGCCGCCGAACAGGCGAGGGTTCCTCATGCGCAATCCCGCGCGCTTCTCGAAGAACTCGACGGTCCGGTTCAGGTAGTCCTTCTGCCCCCGGAAATCCGCAAAGAGGCAGGACGCGACCGTTCCCAGGCCCCCGCGCACGAGGAGATACGAGTAGCCCTTCGGCGCGAGCTCATCGGAAAGGACGCCGAAGATCCCGTCCGGCATCGGGGTGTCGAAGACGTAGCCGACCGCGACCGCGGCGCACCCCCGCGGGCCGTGGGAGACGATCGCCGGCTGGTCTCCGGCGCCGGTGCGGTCTCCGAGGCGGATCTGGACGCCGCAGGAGAGCGCCTGCTCCTTCAGGGCCGTGTCGAGCGTCCCCCGCCCGCAGCCGCGCCGCACGAGGTAGAAGAACGGGTCCGGCGAGCGAAGCGCGAACTCGCGGCCGGAGGGATCGAAGAAGAGCCCTTCGCGGAACGGCGCGTAATCAAAGCTCGGCTCGATGCCGAGCCGCGAGAGCTCCTCGAGGACGTCGCCGCGCGTCGTCCAGTTCTCGATTCCCTGGAAGTCGCCGTGGAAGCGTCCGCCCACGTCGGTGCGAAGCTCGCGGACGACCGCCGGGATTCCGGCTCGGGCCAGAGTAATCGCGGCGGCGAGCCCCGCGGGTCCGGCGCCGGAGATCGAGACCGGTGTGCGGCTCGACCTCGCGCGCGACTCGAGCGCGGCAAACTCCGGGGACTCCCGCGCGACGCTCAGATCTCGGCCTCCTCCTCCGTGGGGGGCCTCAGTCTAGCAAGCCGATACGAAGCCGGCCGGGTCCGCTGCCGCGGCCCCCCGACTCAGAGAAGCTGCTTGCTTCGCAGATCCTTGAGGACCTGGATCGTGAAGAGGATGAAGCCAAGCCCCAGGAAGGGCTGCCCCAGGAACATGAAAAGGACGAACGAGACGGGGGTCTCCCGGATCGCCAGCGGAAGAGAGGTCAGCACTCCGACGGCGGTGGCCGCGAAGGAGTAGCGAACGAGGTTCGGCGCCTTCCGTTGCTCGTTCATCGCGAGGCCTTCTTCTCCGCCTCCTGGGGCGCGTGCGCCGGGCCGTGGCAGTCGATGCAGGCGTTCTTTCCCGAGATCAGGGCCGCCATGTCCTCCTTGGGGTGCTTGGCCGGGTCCAGGAACTTCTGCGACTCGCCGTGGCAGCTCAAGCAGCGAAGGTTCGAGTACGGCTTGGCGATCTTGATCGGCTTCTCGTAGGCGCCGGTCGTGTTCTTGACGATGTGGCCGAGCCCCTCCATCTTGGCGTGGACCGTCCCGAACATCCCGTAGTCGGAGTGGCACGTGTAGCAGTGGTTCTCCTGGATGTAGCGGTTCTTGAAGTGGACCGCGGCGAGCGTGTCGCTCTTGGGATTCTGGAGATCGTTGACCCAGTGGTCCATGACGTGGCAGGCGCCGCAGGCCTCCACCTTTTCGGAGGCGGGGATGGCGTAGGAGTAGTTGAAGAAGGCCAGGGCCAGCGGAACGATCCCGACCGAAAGGAACATGAGCTGCTTGCCGGCGGTGGTCAGGCCGTTGCGCCGGATGGACCGGAACGTCGTGGCGAGGAGCACCAGGTTGAGGACGCAGAACGCGATCGCGAGGGTATGGGCCCACTCGTCGACGGTTCCAATCCATCCCGTCGGGCGGGGAATCTCCTCCACCCCGGCGGCGAGGGCCGCCGGGATAGAAAGGAAAACGGCCGCCGCGGCCGGCCGCGTCACTTCTTGTCGCCCGGGTAGTCCTTCAGCCAGGTCACGTCCACTTCCTTGGCGCCCTTGGCCTTCTTCTGTTCCAGGAGCCATTTGCCGCGGTCGTTGGGCGTCTCCGCGCCCTTCTTGGGCATTTTCTCGTTGTGGCAGTACATACAGTTGTCCGCGGCGAAGCCCGCCGCCTTGGCCTTCTTCTGAATGTCCAGCGTCGCCGAAGAAGTCCCCGAGATGAGCATCCCGCCGCACCACACCAGGATCACGATCGCGAGTCCGAGGCCGGTTCCGGTCTTCTTCATTCCGATCCTCCTTCTGCCTTAGGTTCCCTGATGGAACCCGCCTCCGTCAAGGTTATTTCGCCTTGTCGCCGGGATAGTCCTTGAGCCAGTGGACGTCCACGTGCTTGGCTTTGTGCTTTTGCTTTTCGGCCTCGAGCCATTGGCCGCGCTCGTTGTACGTGCTCGCGCCCTTCTTGGGCGTCTTCTCGTTGTGGCAGTACGTGCAGCTGGTCGCGGGAAACCCCGCGGCCTTGGCCTTCTTCTGCATGTCGAGCGTCGCGGCGGAATTCCGCGAGATGAGCATCCCTCCGCACCAGACAAGAATCACGATCGCGAGCCCGAAACCGGTTCCTGTCTTTTTCATTCCATGGCCTCCTTTGTTCCGGGCCCACCGCGGGACCGGCGCGCGGGAACATTATTCCGCCTTTTTCTCCGGTGGAGGCGCTTTCACTCCTTGTTCTTTCGCCTCCGTTGCGGCGGCCCAGGGAGCCCACCGCAGGTAAACGCCGTATCGGTTCGCGTTGTACCTCCCGAGGCTCCCGAGGTTCTGGGGGGCGTCGTTGTACTGGTCCCTCCACCACTCGCCGAGGACAGCCATGTTGGTCCAGACCGGGACCTCGACGCTCGCGCGGGCGCGATCGATGTTGAACGGATAGGAGCCTCCATTGGTGAACCGCGCATACGAGCCGTCGAGCCGCACGGGGCCGAGGAGAAGGCTCGCGCCGCCTTCCAGGGAGACGCCGTCTTCGCGATGCTCGGAGAGTGCGATGGAGAAGTCCTGGGGGACGCGGATGGGGATGGAGGTGTGGGCCAGGAACTTGGAGGCGGAGAAGCGGAGAGTGACCGGCTTGGCCGGGATGAATTCCAGGTCTCCGCCGTACTCCCAGATCTTCGACGCGAAGTCGATTCCCGGATCGTCGTTGGAGGCGGTGGTTTTGCGGCCGTTGAAGGAGACGCGGAGGAAGGGCTCGGTGCTCCAGGAGAGGCGGAATCGGTACTGGTCGCGGTCGAGGTAGTCGGTGCGCATGACGGCCTTGTTGGCGCGGTCGCCCGTGTAATCGGCGGCGAGGGTGAAGCCGGCGACGCTGTAGCTGGCTCCTCCGCGGTAGGTGTCGATACGGCGGTTGAAGCTTCCGCCCTGGTTGCCGGAGATGACGATCTCGGAGAGGTCCGGGGACACCGTCAGGTCGCTGTCGTCGCGAGTCCAGCCGGCTCTGAGGGCGAAGGGGCCGAGGCTCCGCACCGTCAGGTTGGTGTCGAAGACGGTGTCGAACCGATCCATGGAGTTATTGGCCTGGAGGAGGAGCTGGATGTTGGGTGGATCGCTCGAAGTGAACGTTCGGGTGTCCTGATAGAGCGTGGAGACGAGGGCGAACCCGGTCATGTAACGGTGGCGGCGGGAGTACTCGGCGGAGAGATCGACGCCGTCGGCCACGACGAACTCGGCCCGGCCCATGCCCTTCCAGAACGTCGCCTCGGACTTGGTGGAGGCCGATTCGGCCAGGCCGTTGAAGAAGCGGCTGATCTCGAAGAAGGAAACGAAGCTGCCGGTGGCCGCTTCTCCCTCGGTGGCGTCGGTCTCTCCGTGGGCTCGCTGGTAGGAGCCGATGAGCTTGAGGCGCGAGCCAATCCGTCCGGTGACGAGGGCCAGCGTCACGGGCGTGTCGGTCTTCGTCTCGGTGGTCCGGTTGATCGAGCTGGCAGTGATGTTGATGCCGAGGACGGGGAAGTTGTTGTTGCCGTTGTTGGCGCCGGGGACCAGGCCGAAGCTGTCGTTCTCGCGGAACCGCCGCCAGCCCTGGAGGAAGCGGCCGCTGACCGGGCCCGTGTTGAATGCCGCTCCGAGCCGGAACTCCTCGTCCCGGTTGGAGAGGTACTCGTTCAACTGAAACTCGTCCTGGCCAATGTGGTACGTCGTGCGTCCCGGCCCGGAATACTCGTTGCGGATGTAGCCCAGAAGCGGCGTGATGACGTGGCCGGGCAGGATCTCCAGCTCCGCGTCGTAGACATTGCGCACCCGGCTGAAGGTGTGCTGGCCCGGGATGACGGCGGGGAAGAAGGGGTTGGCGAAGTCGGGCAAAGCCGAGAAGGCCTCGGCGCGGCGGTAGAAGAAGCGCAGGTCGTAGAGACCCGTGCGCCCCGCTTCCATCCGGAACGACCCGGCCGGGCCGATGCCCAACTCCGAGCCGTCGAACCGGAAATGGTCCAGGAACCCCGGTTGCCCGATCGGATCCGTGCTGGCGAAGGTGATCCGCCGAATCAGGAATCCCTGTCGCTCGTTGATCTGCGAGCGGTATTCCTCCATGTTGCCGTCGACGTTGAGGAAGCGGTACCCGAACTCCAGCTCCAGCGGATAGGTCTGCGCCGCCGCGATACCCGCGGCAAAGAGAAGCAGCAGGACGGCCGGCAGGAGGCTTCTGGTTCTCATCGGCGCGTCCTACTTCAACAGCTGCGGCGACAGGTTGGACCCGTGCACCGCGACATGACACGTCGTGCAGTTCTGGTAGCGGGGGAGCGAGATGTTGTGGAACGACGGGGGCTGCGAGCCGAGGGTCTTGCTCGAGAGGTTGGAGTGGCACTCCAGGCAGAGCTTGTCCACCCGGGAGCGGATCAGCCGCTTGTTGTTGGAGGAGCCGTGAGGCTCGTGGCACGACATGCAGCTGCCCGCGACCTCGTTGACGTGCTCGAAGACGAACGGGCCGCGCTTCTCGGCGTGGCAGTTGATGCACGGATTCTCGCCGTACGGGGTCAGCCGCAGCGCCTTGTCTTTGGCAAGGCCGTGGGGATCGTGGCAGGAGGCGCAGTCCATGCCGCCGCGGCCGATCCGGTGCGCGAAGGGCTTGTTGCGGAACGACGCTGCCTGCGGGGCATGGCAGTTGGCGCAGACCTCCGTGGATTGCCGGACGAGCAGGTGCGCTTCCTTCGGCTCGGAGGAGTGAATCGAGTGGCAGGAGAGGCAGTTGATGGCCGCCGAGGCGTGGACTCCGGTCTGGTAGGAGGCGTGCGGAGTCTTGTTGCTGTTATGGCAGGTCAGGCAGAAGTCCGCCGCGGCGCGGTCCTTGAATACGCGGACGTCGGACTTGTCCTCGCCGCTCGACTCCATGTGCTTGGTGCCGGGCCCGTGGCACGAGGCGCAGGGCGCGTCGCCCACCCCGGCCTTGCCGTACTCGGCCCCGTGGATCCGCGAATGAGGATTGCCGGGAAACTTCTTGCCCATGTCCTCGTGGCAGGCGACACAGGCCGGCTCTTCGACGGGCTGGGCTTTCTTCTCGGAAGGCGCCGGCGCCGGAGCCGCGGGGGTCGTCGCGGCCGCCGGCGTTGTCGCGGGAGCCGGCTTCGCCGTGGGCGTCGTCTGGGCCGCGAGACGGACAACGGAGGCCCCGAAGATCAGGCCGCCGATCCCCGCGAGAGCCCAGGGTTTCATCGCCATGAGATCCCCTTCCCTTCCCTGATGGGAGCCTTCCGGGACGGACGCCCGCGCGGCCGCCCCGGGGCACGACTACCTACTTGGCGTGGACCTTGACGACGTCCCAGTCCTTTCCGTCTCCGTGGCAGGTGGCGCAGGCTTCGCCGAAGAACGGAGACTGCACCGTGTTGAGGTACGCGTGCGCGGCGACGTCCACGTTGTCGTGGCAGCCCAGGCACGCGGCCGTTCCCGGCCCCTGCGGGGTGAAGAAATCGCGCTGCGTGACGACCGGAATCGCCCCCGTGGGAAGCGGCAGGTTGTACGTCGAGGTGTCCTTGTGGCACTGGACGCAGTTCTTTCGGTCGCCGGGGTAACGGACGTCGTTGAAGTTGTTCGGCCCGTTGAAGCCGTAGACCGTGAAGTCCTGCGTCAGGTTCTCGCCGCTGTGGATCCGATGGATCAGGCGCTTCAGGGAGATCGATTCGGGCGGAGCCTGGTCGGCGGGACGCTTCCCGACGTCGGAGGCGTTGGGGTTGTGGCACATGACGCACTCTTCGACGGCGATGCGCTGGCCGCCGTGCGAGAACGTCGTCGCGAGGCGGTCGTGGCACTTGTTGCAGTTGTCGAGGATGACGACCTGCCGTCGCGGAACCGGCGCGGGGTCGGTCACCGCGGCGTAGAAGATGGGGTTGACCGCCCCTTCCGTAAAGTTGGGCCCCTCGGGCGGAGCCGGGTTGAGCGTGACCGTGCGCTTCGCTTCGATCGCGAAGGCCCAGGTTCCCTTGGCGGTGGAGGGGATGGCATTGTTGAAGTTGTAGGTCGCTTTCGAGCCGTCGAAAGAGGCCTTGGAGATGTCCTCGCGGAAGGGATTGATAGCGTAGTCCGTCGTCGGTCCGCCGAGAAGCGCGTTGATGCTCTGGCTCGGGCCGATGGCGTTCGGGGCCAGGATCTTTCCGTCGTTTTCCGTGATCTGGAACGTGATCGTCGCCTTTTTGCCGGGGCCGACGTTGGCCGCGGACAGGATCTTGACGTTCAGGCCCTTCAACTGCTTGGACTTGTAGGGAACGGTGTGCGCGGTCCGGACCCCGACGTCCCATTCCTGGTCGCCCTGCGGAACGTGGCACTTGGCGCACTGGGTGTCGTCCGCCTGGGGACCCGCGGCATGGCCTTTTCCGGTGACCCAGTCGATGTTGTCATGGCAGGCGCCGCACGGCGCGCGGGCCGGGAACGTGTACCAGACGTTGGACTGCGAGGGCTTGTTGGCCGGATCGCGCCCCTCGTGGCAGTTGGCGCAGTTGCGGATGTCCTGCGGGAAGACGACCGTCGAAAAGTCGGCATCGACATTGTTGTAGCCGATGATGTGGTACTTGCCGCCGGCCTTGACGCTGGGCAGGCTCGAACCGCGGTGGACCTTGTGGATGAAGACCCTCATGTCGAGGGTGTTGAGCGTGTCGGGATCGGAGGTCTGCGGCGAGTGGCAGAGGACGCAGAGCTTGGCGTCCGTCCGCACGTCGCCGTGCGCGGCCAGCGGACTGTGGCACTGGTTGCAGGCGTTCTTTTCCTGGATCTCGTCCCACTTCTCGGTGACGGTCCCTCCGTCGGGGCGGAAGTCGAATTCGTCGTTGTCCACGTACTCCTTGCCGGCCAGGCCGCCGGCGAGGTCGGCGGGCATCGTGCGCCGGCCGTAGGCGGCGATCGTGTGGGTCCGCGTCTTGTCGTAGTTCGACGGCAGAACCGTCTTGAAGGTGTAAGTGAAATGCCCGATGTCGATGTCCTTGAAGGTGCCGCCCGAGTCCGACGTCGCCTGGGTGGCTGTCGCGCCGGTGATCGGGCTCGTCACCGTCTTGACCGCGTAGGACGTGTAGTCGCGGCTGCTCCCGTTGTACCAGGCGAGCACGAAGGTCGCCGAGCAGGCCCCGGGCGTCTGGATGCCGTTGCGGTCGAGCGCGGCGCCCAGGTCGTCGGTGATCGACACGTCGGCCACCGGCTTGCGGTCGTCGCCGATCTTCAGGCTGTTGATCTTGATGTGGTACCCCGGACGCGCGAAGTCGAACTGGTCCTGCGTCAGGTAGTACTCCTTCTCCATCCTGGTGTAGAGGGAGGTCGGCGAGGCGCCGCCGTCTCCGCCTCCTCGCGGCCCGACCACGCGGGTCGCGGTGCCGCTCGCGAAAAGGAGTGAACCGGCGGTCACCGCCAGGGCAACGCCACGCCTCAACATACTCATGGAGCCTCCTTCGCGCGCTCGCGCCGGTTGCGATTCGTGGCTGCCCCTGGCGCCGGGGCGCGACCGATGATCGCCGTTGAGTTGCTAATCACGCTGAAGTCCTCGAAGTCCTCTTCCTTCCGACTGCGACGACAGTTCTACTGACAGGCAAGCCGTAACCCATGATGCAGACGCATCAAAGATCATGTCCTTGTAGACCTGCATCTTAGGTTCACCTGCCGCCGGTTTGGCCTGCCCTGAGGTGCCTTGCCCTTTGGTGCATGGGCATGTTCAAACCGAGTTCAGGGTCAGGACGGGGCAGTGGGCGCAGCGGCCGGAACTCCCTTCCTCCACGCGCGGGGCGCGCGGTGATGCAGCTGGATCTGGGAGCGCGGGCCGTCCCGCGGGAAGCTCTCTTCGCGAAGGAGGAGGTTTGATGAACGTTCAGACGGTGATGACGCGAAACGTGAAGTTCGCGGGGATCAACGCCACGCTGGCGGACGCGGCCCGTGTCATGGCGGAGAACAACGTCGGCGCCGTTCCCATCGTGGATCCGGAAAAGAGAGTTCTCGGGATGATCACGGACCGGGACATCTGCCTGGCGATGGCGCACGCGACGCGGTTGCCGGCGCAGATCGCGGTGGACAAGATCATGACGCGGCGCGTGTTCTCTTGCTCGCCGGAGGACGACCTGGAATCCGCGCTCCTGACGATGCAGTTCAGAAAGGTCCGCCGCCTGCCGGTCGTGGACGCGCAGGGGAGGCTCCAGGGGATTCTTTCCATGGATGACGTCGTGAGCGTCTCCGGGATGAAGGTCGGGGCGAAGATGGGGGAGCTTGCCTACGGTCCCACCGTCGAGACGCTCAAGGCGATCTACTCCCGGGCGGTCCATCCCAGGGCCGTGTCCGCCTAGGACGCGGCAACCGGCGGGGCCGTCAGGCCGCGCTGCGCGGGCCCCGCCGCTCCGTCGTCGCCGCGCGCAGCGGATCCTCGACCAGGCGGTCGGGGAAGCGGCGGCGGAAGGTCTCGGCGACGAGGCAGTTGAAGCAGAGAGGCCGGTGCGTCGAGAGGATCTCGGGGAGGTGCTCGGCCGGGATCTCGTCCCAGGACATCGCGCGCCCGTCCGGCGTCCGCAGGCCCGGCTTCCTGTCGAACCACTGGATCCGGCCGAACCCGTCACCGCACAGGCAGCAGCGCGCCCCCGAGTACCACGTCTCCAGGCGCGTTCGCACCAGGCAGCCGTCGGGCGAGGAGTCGATCTGCGCCAGGCATTCCTGTCCGCAGTCGCGCTTCTCCGGCCAGCGCGAGCACCACTCCAGCCGCAGTTGCGGCGCGCCGCCGAGCGAGGTCGCGGCCGCGTGCCCGGCGTCGACCCGCACGGCCTGGGCCTCGCCGTTCTCCGGGCACGTGATGATGCGGTCGCCCGCGAAGCGGCGGCGGATGACGAGGTACACGATGAACGCCGGGATCCAGGAGAGCAGGAAGGCGGCGCCGACGACGAGGAAGGTCATACCCATGGAGCACCTCCTCCGTTTGCAAGGATGCACACGCGCGGGCCCGCTGTCATGGTGAGAATGGCCTATTCGGTGACGACGACGTTTTCGCCCAGGAGGTCCGCGCAGAAGCGGGCAAGTTCGGCGTTTGAAAACTCCTCCCAGCCGCGGCACGGCCCGCCGGTCCGGGTCCGCGTGTCGCACGCGAGGGAGACGCCGTTGCGGATCTGCTCGGCGAGCTGCCAGACGTTGGCGAACTCCTCCATCTGGGCGCGGGTTAAGTGAGTGCTCCGGCCGATCGCGTTTCTCCAGCGGCGATCGAACTCGCGCGGACCCCAGCGGCGGAAGCCGTGGCAGAAGATGCCGCGGTCGGCCGCGACCTGGCACATCGAGTGCTCGTCGTCGGCCAGGCGGAGGAGGGTTTCCCGGAGCCTCGAGATGGCCTTTGGCCGCGACCAGACCGCCGCGGCGTCGCTCACCCGGGCCTTCCTACTTCGCCGCGGACGGCTGCGGGGCGGCGAGGGGAATCGGGGCTCCCGCCTCGACGCAGCCCTGAGCGCAGTCCTGGTGGTCCGGCCAGCGCTCGCAGGCCGTCACCTTCAGGTCCGCGTCGTCGGAAAGGGAGCTGCGCGCCGCTTTGGCGGCGTCGAGTCTTACCCTCGCGAACTGCCCGTTCTGTGGGCAGGTCACCAGGCGCTCCCCGCGGAAGTGGAAGTAACCGCGGACGAAGAGGAAGGCGAGGGGCACGAAGGAGAGGACGAACAGTGCGCCGAGAACGAGGAATAGGTTGCTCATGCGAGCCTCCTGTCTTCAGGCCACTGTACCGACGCGGGCGATGCCCCCGCCATGATGCAGGTGAATCAGTTTTGGGGACGACGGCTCAGCGGGCGTTCAAGAGATTGCGCTCGTCCATCCCGCCGCAGCCGTCGTTGGAGAAGCTCTTGCCGCATCCTCCGGCCGAGTCGCAGATGTCGCCGGTGAAGCCCTTCGGGTTGACGAACTTCAGCCACTCCTTGACGGAAGCCCCGACCTGGGCCGCGTTCGCGTTCTGCCGGGCGATGAGGTAGTTCGACAGTCCCCAGACCGTCTTTGCGAGATTGCACGGGCAGCAGCAGGTGGCCTGCGAGAACTTGTCGCAGCACGCCGCCGGCATCGAGCCCAGGGCCTTGTCGCGGACCTGCTTCTGCTCCGGGGTCAGCGTGATCGAGCGGCTGTAGCCGATGAACTCGGCCGATTGCGAGGCCGCGTCGAAGAAGCGGATCGGAGAGGGTGCGGGCTTCGAAGCCGCGCGCTCGAGAGCCAGCGCGGCGCACAGGGGAGCCACGAGAATCAGCGCGGCGAAACCGGCCTGGCGGGAACGGGAAGTCATGGGAATCTCCTTTTCCGGCGGCAGGATAGGCCATCCCGGCCGGGGCGAAACTGATGCGTTTGAATCAGGGCCCAGTTCCGTGGATTTGCGGGAGAATTCTCCCGTCGTGGCGCAAGCGCTCGACCCCGCGGCCGACCTGCTCTACGCGCGCTGGAGGCGCGCCGTGGACCGGCTGTGGAGGGAGGTGCTGCGCCGGCGCCAGCGCCAGCTGACCGAGCGCGAGCGCGCCCTGGCGGCCCGCCGGATCCGCAACCTCCAGAGGATCGTCCGCAGGGCCCTCGCCGAGTACCACCGCATCCAGCTCGAGCGCTCCGCCCGCCCCTCCAACTGATCTCCGCTCGCTTTTCGACTGTCGACTGTGGACTGTCGACTGTCGACTATGGACTGTCGACTTTCATGATCTGAATCATGGCCGCCGGCCGGCGTGGCGGGGATGCTGGCCCCATCATGACGAACTCTCTTTTCGACCCAAAGCTCCCCGTCAAGGTCCTCCTCGAGCGGTCCGCTCCGGCGCGGGCGGTTCTGGCCGCCTACGGCCTCGACACGTGCTGCGGAGGCGAGCATCCGCTGGAGATGGCCTGTTCCGCGAAGAACGTGCCGCTGGCGAAGGTGCTCGAGGACCTCGAATCGGCGCACCACGTCGCCGAGAGCTACAGCCTCGTTCCTCCGACGATGACGGTGCGCGAGGTTCGCCGCAGGTTCCCGTCCACGGCGCCGGTCCTGGAGCGGTACGGCCTCGGGGACTGCGGGGGAGAGGAGGGGCCGGAGGAGCCGCTGGCCTGGTTCGCGACGGTCCACCGGCTCCCGCTCGAGGAGTTTCTTCGCGACGTCCGCGAGGCCGCCGCGCGCGACGCGGCGAACGCCCCCCGCGTCGCCACGCCCGCGTCGGCGGCCGCGCCGTTCTCTCCGCACTTCGTCCTGGGCTCGCTCGTCCTGACGCTGACGCTCGGCGCGACGACCGGCATGATCAACCTGCTCCGGATCGCGGCGGGAGCGGAGGTCGCCATCTCCCACCGCCAGATCCACGGGCACGCGCAGGTCCTCGGCTTTGCCGCGCTCTTCCTGATGGGGATCGCCTACCACGCGCTGCCGCGGATCCTGGGAGTCGGAGGGCTGCGCCCGAAGTCGGCGCGGCCGGCGTTCTGGCTGATGTTCTCCGGCGTGATCCTGAGAAACGCCGGCCAGCCCCTGGGCTTCTACGCGGCCGGCCGCCTGCTCTCGCTTCTGTCCTCGGCGGCCGAGGCCGCGTCGGTCTTCCTTTTCGCACGGTTCGTCTTCGCGCTTCTCGCCCGGGTGCGCGCCGGGAAGTACGATCCCTCCGATCCGATTCTGCGATTCGTCCGCGCGGGGACGATCTTCTTCGGCGTCGCGATTCTCTTCAACGCGGCCCAGGGGATCTGGCTCGCCGGCCACAGGGAGACGGCGCTCCCGGTTTCGCTGACCGAGCCGTTCTACTTCGCCGCGCTCTACGGGTTCCTCCTGGCCTGGATCTACGGTTTCGGAAACCGAGTCGTGTCGCTCTTTCTGGGCCTTGGCCCCGCCGCCCGGCGGACGCCGGAGATCACGCTGTGGCTCCTGGCGAGCGGCGTGCCTGTGTTTCTGGCGTCGTCGCTTCCGGGCCTTCCGCCGGGGGCAGCGGTGGCGCTGCGAGACGCCGGTCTGGCGCTGGCGTCGCTGTCCGCCGTCGTCTACCTCGCGGGCAACGGCTTCCTCTGGCGCCGGGCGTCTCTTCCGGTGATGAAGGCGCCCGGCGCTCCGACCGTCGCGATCCGTTGCGCCTTCGGGTGCCTGGGACTGTGGGCCATCCTGGAGCTTTCCGCGGTCGTGGTCTCGCGCGCCACTTCGATCCCCGCGATGAACCTCTGGTGGTCCGACGCGGCGAGGCACCTCTTCACCGTCGGGTTCCTCACGCTCCTGATCGTCGGCATGAGCCTGCGGATCCTCCCGGTCTTCTCGGGCAAGCCGCTCTGGTCTCCGCGGCTCGCCTACGCGACCTACGCGCTCCTTCTCGGCGGCGCCGCGATGCGGCTGCTCCAGTACCCGGCCGCCTGGAACCCGCTCTTCTACCGGATCGGTGCCTTCATGGGAGTCCCCGTCGTCGTGGCGATCCTCCTCTTCGCCTTCAACCTCGTGAAGACGATGAAGACCCAGCGGCCGGCGTCGGTCCCGGCCACCCCTACGCGGTCCGCTCCGACTTTCGCCTCAACTCTTCCTGTCCGGTGACGACCGGAGGCGGGAGGGCGCAAGGCCCTCCCCTACAACACGCGGCCCGGATTACTTCCAGATGCAAACGCACCAGCCCGCCGGCGCCGGCCGCGGCTCCGGTCCGTGATTCACCTTCATCTGGCGTGGGGAGGAGCTCGAGAGGAACCTGTCTTGCCCGACGCGGAAAAGGCCTTCCGGATGATCCCGGTCATACCGCCTCAGGGGTCATCGCGGGATTCTCAGGTTGGGAGATTTCATGACAACGGGATGGGACTGACTCGATGGGAATCGCGGTTCTGTTTCCGGATCTTGCGCACTGGAAGGCCCAGGTCAAGTGCCAGGCGGGATGCCCGGTCTCGACCGACGCGGGACGCTATGTTCAGCTGATCGCGGAGAGGCGGGACGAGGAGGCGTATCTCGTCGCACGGGCTCCCAATCCCTTCGCCTCGGTCTGCGGGCGCGTTTGCGCCGCGCCGTGCGAGGACGCGTGCCGCCGCGGGTCGATCGACGCGCCCATCTCGATCCGCGCCTTGAAGCGCTTCGTGACCGAGCGGTACGGCGTCGAGTCGGTCCGCCCGGACACGCAGGACCGGCTCCGGCGTGAGCTCGTCTCCGAGGGAAACCGCTACGCCGGCCACCTCCCGGTCCATCCGCTCGGCTCGGCTCCTGCCGGGGGTAAGCGCAAGGTCGCGGTCGTCGGCGCCGGACCGGCCGGGCTGTCGGGCGCGCACGACCTCGCGCTTCTCGGCTACTCGGTGACGGTCTTCGAGGCGGCGGAGGAGCCGGGCGGCATGATGCGGTTCGGCATCCCCGAGTACCGCCTGCCGCGGACCGTCATCCGCGCCGAGATCGATCGGATCGCGGGGCTGGGCGTGGACCTGAAGCTGGGGACGCCCCTCGCGCCGGGATCGGGACTCGAGGCGCTGCGCAAGCAGGGTTACGAATCGGTCTTTCTCTCGGTCGGCGTCTCGCGCGGGCGAGAGCTCAAGGTTCCCGGGGTAGAGCTCGACGGCGTCGTCAAGGCGGTGGACTTCCTGTTGAACGTCAATCGCGGCTACCGGATGAATCTCGGGCGGAAGGTCGTCGTGATCGGCGGCGGTTTCGTCGCCTTCGACGCGGCGCGGACGGCGCTGCGACTTTCGCGCGAAGAGGAGATTCCGGCGCTCCCGGCCGAGGGTGACGCCCGGTTGAACGAGGCCCTGGACTCGGCGCGCGCGGCCCTGCGCGGCGGCGCCGCCGAGGTCACGATCGTCTCGCTCGAGACCTTCGAGGAGATGCCGGTTCTGAGGACCACGCAGGGTCACGAGGAATTCGAGGAGGCGCGCCGCGAGGGGATCGCCTTCCGGACGCGCCTCGGCCCGAAGGCGTTCCGCGGCGACGGCCGGCTCGAGGCGGTCGAGTTGAAGCGCGTTCTCTCCGTCTTCGACCCGAACGGCCGCTTCTCGCCCGCCTACGCCGAAGACGACGTCACGACGCTCGAAGCGGACGGCTGCATCCTCGCCATCGGCCAGCGCGCCGACCTGGATTTCCTCAAGCCCGAGGACCGCATCGCGCTGACCCCCGCGGGAACGATCGCCGTGGACGCCGAGACGCTGGCGACCTCCGCGCCCGGGGTCTTCGCCGGCGGCGACGCGGCGTTCGGCCCGCGCAACCTGATCGAGGCGGTCGCCAACGGCAAGCGCGCGGCCCGCTCGATCCACCGCTACCTGTCGCGCGAAGCGGGGGAGGTCGTCTCGGAGCTCGCGATTGAGAAGATCCCCACGCCGCTCTACCGGATGATCGCCGGCTTCGAGGTCTTCGACCGCGAGGCGGCCCCGACCCTGGACGTCGGCCGCCGAACGGGAATCGCGGAGGTCGAGACCGGGTACGCGGACGAAGAGGCTCGCCGCCAGGCCGCGCGCTGCCTCGTCTGCCACGTCCAGACGATCTACGACCCGGAGAAGTGCGTCCTGTGCAGCCGCTGCGTGGACGTCTGCCCGGAGTACTGCCTCGCGATCGTGCCGGTCGAGGATCTCGACCTGCCCGAAGAGGAGAAGCGGGAGCTCGCGCGGCGCGCGGACGGAAACGGCCTGCCGCTCTCCGCGATGATCAAGGACGACGACCGCTGCATCCGTTGCGGACTCTGCGCCGTCCGGTGCCCCACCGACGCCATGACCATGGAGAGATTCTCGATCACGGAGCGTTTCGCTGCGCCCGCCGCGGAGGCGCTCGACCGGGTTTCCTGAGGAGAAGAGACATGAACGAATCGCCCAAGAAACAGGACCGCCGCGCGTTCTTCGTGAAGCTCGGGATCGGCGGAGGATTGGCCGCGCTGGCAGGCCAGGCGGCCGCCTCGCTGCGATCGCTCGTCCCCAACGTCTCCTACGACGCTCCGACGACCGTCAAGCTCGGAATGCCGGGGGAGTTCCCCGACGGGATGAAGTTCCTCCCGGACCAGCGGCTCTTCGTCTTCCGCGAGGGAAACGTCTTCCACGCGGTCTCGGCCGTCTGCACGCACCTGGGCTGCACGGTCCGCGCCGAGGCACTCTCGCAGCCCGAGGCGAAGACGGTGGACGGAAAGCCGCTCCGGCTGACGCACCGCTTCCTCTGCCCCTGCCACGGATCGAAGTACAGCGGCGACGGCACGAACATCTCGGGCCCCGCGCCCAAACCGCTCGCCTGGTACCACCTCGCGGTCGCGCCGGAAGACGGGCAGCTCGTCGTGGACCTCGCCCGCCCGGTGGACCGCGATTTCCGCCTGACCGTCGTCTGAAGGAGATCCCATGAGCGCCAACCTGGAAACTCCGCCGCCCCGCGCCTCCGCGCCCGGCGTCCACCCCAAGCCGTTCTGGAGCCTGCGGCCGGCCTCCGACCGTGAAGCCGGAGACGCGGTCGTCTCCAACTTCCTGCTTCACTGGTTCCCGGCGAAGGTCACCAAGGCCTCACTCGCCTGGAGCTACTCGTTCTGGCTCGGGACTGTTTCCGCCGCGCTCTTACTCCTGCTCATCGTCTCGGGCGTGCCGCTGCTCTTCCTCTACATCCCGTCGGTCGAGCGGGCCTACGCGTCGGTCAAGGACATCGAGTACGTCGTGACGTTCGGCTCCTGGATCCGCGCGGTCCACCGCCTCTCGGCGCACTTGATGGTCGCGGCGGTCTTCCTCCACATGGTCCGGGTCTTCTGGACCGGAGCGTACAAGAACGGCGCGGGAAGGGGCCAGCGGCGCGAATGGAACTGGGTGCTCGGCCTCGCGATGCTCCTCGCGACGCTCTTCCTGTCCTTCACCGGGTACCTGCTGCCGTGGGACCAGCTCGCCTACTGGGCGATCACGGTCGGGACCAACATCGCGTCCTCGATCCCGGTCATCGGGCCGAAGGTGCGGGAGCTGCTCCTGGGCGGGCGCGTCATCGAGCAGGCGACGCTCATCCGCTTCTACACGCTCCACGTCATCTTCCTGCCCGGAGCGCTCGGGGTCTTCTTCCTGTACCACATGTGGCGCGTCCGCAAGGACGGCGGCCTCGCTCGGGCCGACCGCGAAGCGGCCCGCGCCGAGTCGGCCGAGGTCCCGCCCTCGAAGACGAAGACCTACACGCTGCTGGGCGTCGCGCGCGGGACCTCGCCGGTCATCCGCGCCGCGACGCTGGAGAAGCCCAACACGACCGTCAACTCGGTCCCGGATCTCGTCCGGCGCGCGGCGATCGCCGTCCTCGGGACGATCGCGGCGGTCTCGATGCTGGCCGTTTTCGCGCGCTCGCCCCTGGAGGAGCCCGCCAATCCGCTCGTGACTCCGAACCCGGCCAAGGCGCCCTGGTACTTCCTGTGGCTCCAGGAGATCGTCACCGATACGACGATTCACGTCGGCAAGTTCACCGTCAACGGTGCCTTCCTCGGCGGCGTGCTCCTGCCCGGCGCCCTCGTCGCGCTCGCGATCTTCTGGCCGTGGCTGGACCGGAGCCCCGCGTCCGCCGCGGGCGTGTGGTTCGACCGGGCTCGCCGCCGCCAGAACGCGGTCTTCCTCGCGCTGATCGTCGCGATCCTGGTCCTGACCGTCGTCGGCACCTTCCTGCGCGGCCCCTACTGGCACTTCTACTGGCCCTGGCAGCAGTGGCCCGAGCTCCCCGGGAGGATCTGACATGGAGAAACGGACCAACTCGCCGTACCCGAAGATCGACCGGCCCGTTCTCGCCGGGATCGGCGTCCTGCTGATCGTCTCGACGATCCTCTTCGCCTGGAGCGACCGGCGCCACGACTGGAGGTACTACCAGTACGACTTCAAGCAGCAGATCGCCACGAAGTACGGCGCCGACAAGGCGAAGGCGGTCCCGTCGGGCGTCCAGCAGATCTGGGTGCCGGACCTGCGCCGCGCCGACCGCTGCGTGACCTGCCACCAGGGCGTTTACTGGAAGGGCTTCGAGGGGGCGGAGGAGCCGTACCGCTCGCACCCCTCCGGCATCCTCAAGATCCATCCGCTCGAGCGGTTCGGCTGCACTTCCTGCCACGGAGGCCAGGGCTACGCCGTGGATGCCGACGAGGCGCACGGGCCGATCGAGCACTGGGAGGAGCCGGTCCTGGGGGCGACGCTCGGCGAGGCCTACACGATCTCCGACAACAAGAAGGCGCTGATCCAGGTCAACTGCAACACCTGCCATCGCTACGACCGGGAGACCCCGGGCGCGGACTTCATCAACGCGGCAAAGAAGATCGTCCGCGACAAGGGTTGCCGCGCCTGCCACGTCATCAACGGCCGCGGCGGCACGATCGGCCCCGACCTGACGTATGTCGGCGACAAGGCGGCCGAGCAGTACGACTACAGCCGGCTCTCGGGGCAGAAGACGACGTTCGCCTGGCACGTCGCGCACTTCAAGGACCCGCGCGCTCTCGTCGCCGAAACGGTGATGCCGAACTTCCACCTGACGACGAAGGAGGCGCAGTCGCTGGCGATGCTGGCGATCTCGTGGCGCAAGGCGCCCGTTCCCGCCGACTACCGGCCCGGCACGCCCCGCACCGACCCGCGCACTCCGGAGGAGATCGCCGAGGAAGACCGGATGAAGACCGGCCCGGGCGCCTGGTTCGTCAAGACCGGGTGCTTCGTCTGCCACTCGATCCAGGCGCTGGGGGTCAAGAGCCCGGCGCAGATCGGCCCGGACCTCTCGACCGCCGTCGAAGACGTGCAGTCGCGCTTCGGCCGGACGGTTGA
Organism: Thermoanaerobaculia bacterium; assembly: GCA_035259605.1. GTDB lineage: Bacteria > Acidobacteriota > Thermoanaerobaculia > UBA5066 > Gp7-AA6 > JAWOLE01. The sequence goes on along the minus strand of DATFWF010000069.1, from coordinate 4,526 downwards.
CGACTTCCTCGCGGCGCCGACCGGCACCATGTCGGTCGTCCTGTCGCGCCAGATCATCCTGTCACCCGAAGAGAAGAAGGTCGCCGTGGCGAAGCTGCGCGAGGCCTTCGCGGAGTACCAGAAGCAGAAAGCCCAGCCGGACAACAAGACGGACCACAAGGAAGCCGGCGGCCATTAGTGAAATCGGAAGACATACGGAGGAAGCCATGAAGAAGGCACTCATCATCCTGATCGGCATCGCCGCCGGCATCGTCCTGTACTGCGCCCCTTCGGCGCCCAAGGGGAGCAGGAAGGCGCCGGCGGGAGCGTCGGATCTCGCGGTGGCGGCGCAGAAGACCTACGTCGCGCCCGGAGACCTCGACGAGTTCTATCTCTTCGCCTCGGGCGGGCACTCGGGGCAGGTCTACGTCTACGGCGTCCCGTCCATGCGCCACCTCTCGACGATCCCGGTCTATACGCCTTACCCGGCGACCGGCTACGGGTTCGACGACGACACTAAGGCGATGCTGGGCGGCCTGACCTGGGGCGACGTCCACCACCCCGCGCTGTCGGAAACTAACGGCGAGTACGACGGACGATGGCTCTTCGTCAACGAGATGAACGGCCGCGTGGCGCGGGTGGACCTGCGCGACTTCAAGACCAAGCAGATCTTCGGGCCGATGCCCAACGTCTCGGGCAACCACGGCTCGGCGTTCGTGACGCCCAACACCGAGTACTCGATGCTCGCGACGCGGTTCTCGATCCCGTTGCCCAAGGGCAGGTCCGCCCCGATCGACAAGTACGCCACCGAGTACAAGGGAATCATCGCCGCGGTGAAGATCGACCCCAAGACCGGCGAGATGTCGCAGGGCTTCGAGATCCTAACCCCGCCCTTCGACTGGGACCTCGGCGACGCCGGCAAGAAGGTCTCCGACGGCTGGATGTTCTGGACCTGCTACAACGCCGAGCGAGCCACCGGGAAGCTCGAGGTCACCGCCTCGCAGCGCGACCGCGACTACATCGCGGCGGTGGACTGGAAGGCCGCGGAGAAGGCGATCGCCGAGGGGAAGGGCGACGTCATCGGCGGCGTCAAGGTCATCGACCCGAAGAAGGTCCCGGGAATCGTCTTCCTGATGCCGTGCGGCAAGTCGCCCCACGGCGTGGACGTCTCGCCCGACGGCAAGTACGTCGTCGGCTCCGGAAAGCTCCAGGGGGTCACCACCGTCTTCAACTTCGAGAAGATCCAGACCGCGATCCGCAACAAGGAATTCACGGGGGACGAGGACGGCATCCCGGTCCTGAAGTACGAGTCCATCAAGGACGCCGAGGTCCCGGTGGGCCTCGGCCCGCTCCACACGCAGTTCGGCCCGGACGGCTACGCCTACACCTCGCTCTTCGTGGATTCGGCGATCGCGAAGTGGAAGCTGGGAACGTGGGAAGTCGTGGACAAGGTCCCGATGTCCTATTCGATCGGCCACCTCTGCGCCGCCGAGGGCGACTCGGCGTCTCCCAAGGGGAAGTACCTCGTCGGCCTGAACAAGCTCTCCCACGGCCGGCACCTCTCCGTCGGGCCGTCGCAGCCGGAGTCCTCGCAGCTCGTGGACATCAGCGAGGAGAAGATGAAGCTCCTCTACGACGCCTTCACCGAGCCCGAGCCGCACTACGCACAGATGATCGACGCCAAGAAGCTGAAGCCGATCGAGGTCTATCCCAAGGAGGAGAACAAGAACCCGCTGGCGGTCTGGGACGTCAAGGACGCGGGCGTCGCGCGGAGCGGAAACACCGTGACGGCGAAGGTCATCCTCGTCCGCTCGACGATCACTCCCACGAGCATCGAGGTCAACCAGGGCGACACTGTCAAGATCGCGATGACCAACATCGAGCAGACGACCGACGAGCTCCACGGGTTCGGACTGCTCGACTACAACATCAACATCGTCGTGGACCCGGGCGAGACCAAGATCGTCACCTTCAAGGCGGACAAGCCCGGCGTCTTCCCCTACTACTGCACGAACTTCTGCTCGGCCCTCCACCAGGAGATGCAGGGGTACCTGATCGTCAAGGGGAAGGGCTGATCCAGCGAGGCACTTATGAAGACCTTCTTCGAGCGCAGCGCGCGGTTCGTCGCGGCCCCCCTCGGCATCGGGCCGAGGGGCCTGATCGTGCTCGCGGCGCTGCTGCTGCTTCCCGCCTATTTCCTGCCGCTCTGGAAGATGACGATGTTCGCTCCCCAGTACCCCGACGGCCTTCGGCTCTCGATCTACAGCTGGAAGCTCGAGGGAGGAAACGGCGGCCAGGACGTCAAGGAGATCAACGTCCTGAACCACTACATCGGGATGCGGGACCTCGCGCCGTCGGACTTCACCGAGTTCAAGTGGATCCCCTTCGTCGTCGGGGCGCTGGGGCTGCTCTTCCTGCGGGCGGCGCTGATCGGGACCATCAGCGCGCTCGTGGACATCTTCGTCCTCTACGTCTATTTCGGGCTCTTCTCCCTCTGGTCCTTCGGCTACAAGATGTACGTCTACGGGCACACTCTGGCGCCGACAGCGGCGGTCCGGGTCGCTCCGTTCATGCCGCCGATGTTCGGACACCGCAAGCTCGCGAATTTCGACGTGTACTCCTACCCGGGCCTCGGCTCCTACGCGCTCGCGGCGGTCGCCCTGGCGCTCGCCGCCGCCGTCATCCTCGCCGGTCTCGAGGAGCGGGCGGAGCAGAGGGCGGAAGCGGCCGTCGCCGGGTGATTCGGTGGCCCTCTCGAAGGCCGCGCTGGCGGCGGCCGCGGTTCTCGCCCTGGCCGGGGGAATCCTCCCGGCCCGGGCCGACGAGATGGCCGCGGCGCCGGCGGCCGGAGTCGAGGGAAGGCCGGCCCCGGCCGACGCCTCGCCTCTCCAGGCTCGCGTGGACGCGGCGGCGCCCGGCTCGCTGGTCGAGGTCGGGCCGGGGACCTACGCGGGCGACCTGGTCCTCGACAAGCCGCTGACCCTGCGCGGGCTCGGCCGGCCGCTTCTCCTCGGCTCCGGCAAGGGAAGCGTCATCCGGGTGCGCGCCGGGGGCGTGACGGTCGAGGGATTCGCGATCGACGGACGGGGTACCGGGGATCTCATGCGCGATACGTCCGGGGTCCACGTCGCGGCGCCCGGCGCCACCGTCCGCGACTGCCGGATCTCCGGCACGCTCTTCGGGATCTATCTCCGCGAGGCCCCCGGCGCCGCGATCGAGAATTGCGAGATCCGCGGGATCCCGGGCAAGGACCCGGGAGAGAAAGGGAGCGGGATCCACGTCTGGAACACCGACGGGTTCCGCCTCGCGGGCAACTCGATCTCCGGCGTGCGCGACGGCTTCTACATCCAGTCCTCCTCGCACGGAACGATCCGCGGCAACTCGGCGCGGGACCTCCGGTTCGGGCTCCACTACATGTTCTCCGACGACAACGTCTTCGAGGACAACCTCTTCGAGAACGGTGCGGCCGGGACCGCGCTGATGTACTCGAAGCGCATCGTCTTCCGCAGGAATCGGTTCCTCCACAACCGCGGCTTCGCCTCGGTCGGGCTGCTGCTGAAGGCCTGCGACGAGGTCACGGCGGACTCGAACCTCCTCGCCGACAACGCGCGAGGGATCTTCCTCGAAAGCTCGACCTCGTGCGTCTTCCGCGGCAACGTCGTCGCCGCCTCGGACACGGCGATCGTCCTCTACGACTCGTGCTCCGGGATCGAATTCTCCGGGAACTCCTTCGTCGCGAACCAGACGCCGCTGACGCTGGTGGGACGGCGAACCGACACCCGCTTCGAGGGGAACTACTGGTCGGCCAACGACGAGCCGGACTTGGACGGCGACGGACGCTGCGACCGGCCCTACCGGCTCTCCTCGGTCTTCGATCACTTCCGCGGGAACCTGACGGCCGCGGACCTCTTCACGCAGGGATTCGCGGCGGCCGCCCTCGGAGCGGCCGAGCGCGCCTTCCCGGTGCTCGATCCGCTACCCGTTGAGGACCGGTCGCCTCTGGCGCGCGCGCCGCTCCTGCCGCAGGTGCCTTCCCGCGAGAGATCCGGGGGCCGGGCTGACGTCGCGGGGATCACGGCCTCGGCGGCCGGGCTCGCCGCGGGCCTCGTCGCCCTTCTGGCGGGTCGCCGGTGATCACGTTCGAGGGCTTCACCAAGCGGTTCGGCGGCCACACGGCCGTCGAGGGCCTCGACGTCGAGGTCGAGGCCGGAGAGGCGGTCGCGCTGCTCGGTCCCAACGGGTCGGGCAAGACGACGACTCTCAAGGCCGCCGCCGGCCTGGTGCGGCCGACCGCGGGGAGAGTCCTGGTGGGCGATCCGGCCGCCGACGCGGCCAGCGCCGAAGGCCGGCGGGCGATCTCGTACCTGCCCCAGCGCGTGAGCTTTCCCGAAACTTTGACCGGCGCCGAAGTCGTCGAGTTCTACCGGCGGCTGCGGAATTCTTCCGTCGAGCGGAAGAAGGAAGTGCTCCGGATGGCGTCGTTGAACGGCGCTTCCACGCGCCCGCTCTCGACCTACTCGGGCGGCATGGTCCAGCGGCTCGGCCTC
>DATFWF010000068.1:0-10690 GCA_035259605.1 Thermoanaerobaculia bacterium | reverse complement strand
CAGTCCGTCCACGATGTAGAGGTCGGAGAGGTTGTGGGCGTAGCCGTAAACGTAGGAGCGGCCGTCGGGGGTCACGAGGATCGTCTCGATCGAGGTGACTCCCGCGGGATCGGCGGGGGAGAACTCCTTGAAGAGCTCGCGGCGGCCGGTCGCGAGATCGAAACGCCAGACCTTCGCGGGGATCTCCCCTCCGCGGTGCGTGTAGAGGGAGCGGCCGTCGGCGCTCCACTGGATCGGGAACTCTCCCCGCTCCAGGCCGGCGACCGGCTTCAAGTTCCCGCCCTCCACCGGCGCGAGGAAGACCTTTCCGTCCGGGTCGAGCACCGCCACGAGCTTGCCGTCGGGTGAGATCGGCGATCCAAACGCGCCCGCGTGGAAGCCCTTCGGGGCCAGGGGACGCGGCTTGCCGCCCTGGATCGATCCGACATAGAGCTGGGTCGGCGAGCCCGGGGCGACATCTTGAAGGAGAATCGTCTTTCCATCGGGAGTGAAGATGCACCCCGCGTCTCCCGTGACGCCGTCGAATTTCAGGGCGCGCGGAGCCCCCGGGCCGGTCGGAAGCAACACGATCTGCCTCGGGCTGCCCGAATTGGCGAGGACCCAGCGGCCATCGGGGGATAAGGCTTCGCCGACGCCCTCCCCGATCAGTGTCGCGGGAGAGCCGTCGGTCTTGCGCAGGTACATCGAGCCGGTGCCGCCACCTCCCTCGCCCGCTTCCGTCAGCAGGAGCGTTCCGCCGTCGCGCGAAAGATCCGTCGCTTGCGTCGCGTCAAGCCACGTCAGCGGCCGCTCCTTGGGATCGCCCGGCGCGAGGCCGATGACTTCCGGTCGCAGGGCGACGCGCGCGAGCAGAACGCGGCCGTCCTTCGAGACGTCGTGGAACTCCAGGATGCCGGGAAATCGGAGCAGGAGCCGGCGCTTGCCCGAGAGAGAGACGGCCTGTAGAGACTCTGTCGTCAGCGGAGCGTCGGGCTCGGGCGCGGAGTACCAGATCTCCTTGCCGTCCGCCGACCAGGCGAGGTTCCACCAGTCGCTCATCCGGGCCAGGGTCCTGGCTTTCCCTGAAAGATCCGTCAAGCGGATCGCGGTCCGGCCCAGGCCGTAACCTTCCACGCCGGTCTCGAAGAAGGCGATGGAGTCGCCGGCGGGGGAGAGCCGCGGGTTGTCAATACGGCCGGTCGTTTCGTATACCACCTTTCCCGGCGGAAACTCGAGCAGGTGCTTGCCGCCGGCCGTCCGCTCGATCATCAGCTCGCGGCCGTCCGGGGACCAGTCGGCGTAGCGGATGTTCTCCAGGAGCGGGCGCGGGGAACCGCCGGCGAGGGGCACGCGGGCGAGAGTTCCGAATCTCTCGTAGGAGCGGGCCGTAGTTTTCGCGTTGAGCATCACGGCGAGCTCGCCGGTCGAGGAGACCGCCAGCAGGCTCGCGGCCTTCAAGTCCAGAGGGCGGGACTCGGGGCTTTCCGGGCGGGTCAGGAAGACTTCGATGGGGTTGGTTTCCCAGGCGGCGCTGTAGACGACGGTCTGCCCGTCCGGAGCGAATCGCGCGGTCCAGACGGTGCCGCGCCGGAAGGTCAGCCGCTTGAAGGAAGGCTGCGAGGGCTTCGCGCGCGTCAGGCCGCGGGCCAGGAATCCCGCCGCAGCGCCGGCGAGGAGCGCGAGCAGGGCGAGGAGCGCGGCGCCGATCGGGAGGGCGCGACGGCGGCCGGCCTGCGAGGCTGCCGGCGAGGTCCCGGCGGCCGGCGCGGAAGTTCCCGAGAGGGCGTCGAGCGCGAAGGCGACGTCGTGCGCCGAGTGGAAGCGCTGCTCCGGGTTTTTTTCGAGGCAGTGGCGCACGATCCGGTCGAGGCCCGGGGAGACGTTCTGGTTGGTGATGGAGAGGTCCGGCGGGTCCTCACGCAGGATCGCCGACATCGTGTCGGCCGCCGTCGCGCCGTGAAACGCCCGGTTGCCCGAGAGCATCTCGTAGAGGATCGCCCCGAAGGAAAAGATGTCCGAGCGCGCGTCGGCGGGGTTGCCGCGCACCTGCTCGGGCGACATGTAGCCGATCGTGCCGAGGATGACGCCCGGCTCCGTCCCGCCGATGGTCGGCAGGTTCGACGCGTGGCTTCCTTCCTCGAGATGGGTCAGCTTTGCCAGCCCGAAGTCGAGGATCTTGACCCGGCCGTCCTTCGTGACGAAGACGTTCTCGGGCTTCAGGTCCCGGTGGACGATCCCCTTCTCGTGGGCGGCGGCGAGGCCGTGCGCGATCTGGAGCGAGTAGTCGATCGCGCGGCGCTGGGAGAGCCTGCCGCCGGCCAGGATCGAACGGAGCGTCTCGCCCTCGAGGAGCTCCTGGACGACGTAAGGGGCGCCCTCGTGCGAGCCGATGTCGTAGACGGCTGTGACGTTCGGGTGGTTGAGGATCCCCGCCGCGCGCGCCTCCTGCTCGAAGCGGCGCAGGCGGTCCTCGTCGGCGGAGTAGGAGGCCGGGAGGACCTTGATGGCGACGTCGCGGCCCAGGCGCGGATCCCTGGCGCGCCACACTTCGCCCATCCCTCCCGCGCCGATGGGGGAGAGCACCTCGTAGGGTCCGAGGCGGGAACCCGGTGTCAGTGGCATGAACGAGGCGGTGATTGTCGCACGGCGTGGCGCGTCGAGTTGTCACGCGGCTCGGTTGAGTAGGTTCCTCGGCCGCTTCGCTTCCCTCGGAATGACAGAGGGGGCGGAGCGCCATGAGGGCTCCGCCCCGCGCGAATCCTTACGGCGAGATTCCGAGCTGGGTGAAGACGAAGGCGTAGTCGAAGGCCAGCTCTTTCAAGCGGTCGTAGCGGCCCGAGGAGCCGCCGTGGCCTCCGGCCATGTTGATCTTGAAGACGAGCGGGTTCTTGTCGGTCTTCAACGTCCGGAGCTTCGCGACGTACTTGGCCGGCTCCCAGTACATGACCTGGCTGTCGTCGAAGGACGTCTTGACGAGCATCGTCGGGTAGGCCTTCGCCGCGAGGTTGTCGTAGGGGCTGTACGTCCTGATGTAGTCGTACTCTTCCTTCTTCTTCGGGTTGCCCCACTCCTCGAACTCGCCGACCGTCAGCGGGAGCGACTCATCCAGCATCGTGTTGATGACGTCCACGAACGGCACCCGCGACACGACGATCCTGAAGAGATCCGGCCGCATGTTCGTGACCGCGCCCATCAGGAGGCCGCCGGCCGACCCGCCTTCGATCACGAGGCGGTCCTTCGAGGTGTACTTGTCGGCGATCAACTGCTCGGCGACCGCGATGAAGTCGGTGAACGTGTTCTTCTTGGACATCATCTTGCCGGCGTCGTGCCACGGCTTTCCCATCTCGCCGCCGCCGCGGATGTGGGCGATCGCGAAGACGAACCCGCGGTCGAGCAGCGTGAAGCGGTTCGAGTTGAACGTCGCGAAGGACGGAGAACCGTACGAGCCGTACCCGTTCAGCCACAACGGGGCCTTGCCGTCCGCGACGAATCCCTTCCGGTACACCAGCGAGATCGGGATCTTCGTTCCGTCGGACGCCGTCGCGTACCGCCGCTCGGACTGATAGCGCTCGGGGTCGTAGCCGCCGAGGACCTCGGTGCGCTTCAGCAACTTCCGCTCCTTCGTGGCAATGTCGTAGTCGTAGACCGACGGCGGCGTCGTGAAGGACTGGTAGCTGAAGCGGAAGAGCTTCGTGTCGAACTCTTCGTTGTTCTGCGGGAACGCCGCGTAGACCGGCTCGGGGAAGTCGACGCGGTGATCCGCCTTCGTCGAGAGGTCGATGATCCGGATTCGCGGCAGCCCGTCCTCGCGCTCGACGATCGCGGCGTGGCCGGAAAAGAGATTGATCCCCGAGACCATGACGGCGGGGCGGCAGGGGAGGAACTCCTTCCAGCTCTCCTGTCCGGGGCTCGCGACCGGCGCGGTGACGACGCGGAAGTTGCGGCAGCCCTTGTTCGTCCGGATGTAGAAGAGGTCGCCGCGGTGGTCCACGGCGTACTCGTGCTCCTTCTCGCGCGGCGCGATCATCGCGAACTCCGCGGCGGGCTTGTCGGCGGGGATGAAGCGCCATTCATCGGCCGTGTGCGAGCCGGAGACCAGGAAGAGCACCTTGCCGCTTCGGGAGCGGTGGATGCTGACGCGGAACATCTCGTCCTTCTCCTCGTAAACGAGCGAGTCGGACTTCGGATCGGTCCCCAGGACGTGCCGATAGATGCGGTAAGGCCGCTTGGCGTGATCATCCACCGAGTAGAAGAGCGTCTTGTTATCGGCGGCCCAGGCGACGGAGGAGACCTTCTCGACCGTCTCGGGAAACTGCCGGCCGGCTCCCGACAGGTCTTTCACGTGGAGCTTGTATTCGCGGAAGCCGACGTTGTCGGTCGTGTAGGCGAGGAGGGTCGCGTCGTCGGAGACCTCGAGATCCGACACCGACATGAACTTCTCGCCCTTCGCAAGCTCGTTGACGTCGAGGTAGATCTCTTCGGGCGCCTCGACCTCGGGCTTGCGCCGGCAGTAGATCGGGTATTGCTTGCCCTTCTCGGTGCGCGAGTAATAGAGCCAGCCGCCTTTGCGGAAGGGGACCGACAGGTCCGTTTCCTTGATGCGGCCGAGCATCTCGTCGTAGAGCTTCTTCTGGAGCTCCCCGGTCGGCTTCATCACCGAATCGGCGTAGGCGTTCTCCGTGTCGAGGTACGCCTTGACCTCCGGGTTCTTCCTGTCGCGCAGCCAGTAGTAGTCGTCCACGAGCTTGTCGCCGTGGATCGTCTCGGCTCGGGGAATCTTCTTGGCCATGGGTACGGTCGAAGCCTCCTTCGTATCGTTGGCGAGGGCCGGGTGGCCGGCAACCAGGAGTCCTGCGGCGACCGCGGCGGAAGAGAGAAGACGCTTCATGTCGGGCTCCTTCACTTGGCCGGGGCGGCCGGGCCGCCCGCCTTGGCGAAATCGCCGGCCTTGACGATCGTAATCTTCGATGGGTCGATGTGGCGGCGCATTGCCGCGACGATCTCCTCCGGCTTCAGCGCCGCGACCTTCTTTTCGAGGTCCGCGTCCCAGGCCAGCGTCCTCGCCAGGTAGAGGTTGCCCGCGAGCGCGCGGGCGAGCGTCGCGTCCTGGGCGCGCGCGACCTGGCGCGACTGGAGCCAGCCGGACCGGGCCTCGTCGACCTCCTTCGCGTCGTAGCCGCTCTTCAACACCCGATCGATCTCTTCCTTGAACGCGGCCTCGAGCTTTGCGGCGTTCTGCGGGGCGTAGATCGCGAAGGCGAGGAACTGGCCGGACTTATCCAGCGGCGAAGCGGAGAGCTGCGAGCCGACGCCGTAGCTCAACCCCTCCTTCTGGCGGATCCGGACGGCGAGGCGGGAGTTCAGGAACCCGCCGCCGAGCATGTAGTTGCCGAGCACCAGGGCTGGGTAGTCCGGGTCGTCGTCGCGGATCGGCAGGTTCATCCCGGCGATGAAGAAGGCGTTGGCCTTGTCCGGCGCCTCGAAGGAGCGGTTCTCCGGCGCCGCGTCCTGGTACGGGTTGGGGACCCGGGTGAATGGCCGCGGGCTCTTCCAGCTGTCGAAGAGGTCGCCGGCGAGCTTTCCGATCTCCCGCGCGTCGAAGTCGCCGACGACCGCCAGCTCACCGACCGACGCTCCGTAGAAATCGGAGTAGAACTTCTTGACGTCGTCGAGCGTCGTGGCCTGCACCTCGGCGATGTCCTCTTCCGGCGTAGACGTGTAGCGGACGTCTCCCTTCGGGAACGGCGAGACGTGGCGGCGGTAGGCGGTCGAGGCGATCTGCTGCGGCTCGCTCTTTCCCTGCTCGATGCCGGCGATCGTCTCCTGTTTCAGGCTGTCGAACTCCGAGGCGGGGAAGACCGGGTCGCGCAGGCACTCGGCCGCGAGCGCCAGGACCGCCGGAAGGTTCTCGCGGGTGGTCTCGATCGAAACCGACGCCTGGGTCGTCCCGCCGCCCACGCCCGCGCGCGCCTTCAGGCGGTCGAACTCGTCCTTGATCTGCTGGCGGGAATGCTTGGACGTCCCGCGCATGAGCATCGCTCCGGTCAACTGCGCGGCCGTTGCCCGGTTCGTGAGGCTCTTCTCGTCGCCGTAGCGAAGCGTCATCGCGGCGACGACCGTCGAGCCTCGCGTCTTCTTGGGAAGGAGGGCGAGCTTGAGCCCGCCCGGGAGCGTCGTCCGCGCCACGCGCGACTCGATCGTCGCGGGGCTCGGATCGAACGCCTCGCCGGCGGCGATGGCCGCGTCGCCCTTGTAGTCCTTCACGAGAGCGGCGACGTCGGGAGGCGCCGGGATCTCGGCCCGGTCGGGCTTGGGCGTCGGATAGAACATGCCGACGGTCCGGTTGGAAGGCTTCAGATACGCGGCCGCGACCTTCGCCACGTCCTCGGCCGTGACCTTGCGGATGCGGTCGCGGTGGATGAAGAAGAGGCGCCAGTCGCCCGCGCCGATCCACTCGCTCATCTGGAGGCCGACGCGGTCGGCGGAATTCAGGGTCAGCTCGATGTTCTTCAGGATCCGCGCGCGCGCCCGCTCGACCTCCTCCCTGGTGGGCGGGTTCGCGACGGCGCCGTCGATGGTCTCGAGCATCGCGGTCCGGGTCTCTTCGAGCGGCTGCTCCTGTCGGACCTCCGCCCGGAAGAGCAGGAACCCCGGCTCCTTCAGGTCGAGGAAGAAGCTGGAGACGTGAGTGGCCTTCTTCTTTTCGACGAGCGCCTTGTGGAGGCGGCCCGAGGGGGTGTCCCCGAGGACCTCGGCGAGGATCTCGACCGAGGCGGCGTCGGGGTGGGAGCCCGCGGCCACGTGGTAGGCGACAGCGAGCGCCTGGACGTCCCCCACGCGGCGCAGCGTCACCGAGCGCTCGCCGTCCTGCGTCGGCTCCGAAGTGTAGGTCGCCGGCAGAGGCCGCGACGGCCGCGGAATCGAGGAGAAGGTCGCGTGGATCATTCCGAGCGTCTTCTCCTCGTCGAACTTCCCGGCGACGAGAAGCACCGCGTTGTCCGGCTGGTAGTAGGTCCGCCAGAAGGCCTGGAGCCGGTCAATCGGCACATTCTCGATGTCCGAGCGCGCCCCGATCGTGTCCTTCCCGTAGTTGTGCCAGAGGTACGCGGTCGAGAGGACGCGCTGGTCGAGCACCCCTTCCGGATCGTTCTCGCCGGCCTCGAACTCGTTGCGGACGACCGTCATCTCGCTGTCGAGGTCCTTCTTCGCGATCCAGGAATGGACCATCCGGTCCGCCTCGAGGTCGAGCGCCCACTTCAGGTTCTCGTCGGTCGCCTGGAAGGTCTCGAAGTAGTTCGTCCGGTCGTACCAGGTCGTGCCGTTGGGCCGCGCGCCGTGGGCCGTCAGCTCCTGCGGGATGTTGGAGTGCTTCGGCGTCCCCTTGAACATCAGGTGCTCGAGCAGGTGCGCCATCCCGGTCTCGCCGTAGTTCTCGTTTCTGGAGCCGACGAGATAGGTGATGTTGACGGTGATCGTCTGTTTGGTGGGATCCGGAAAGAGGAGGACCCGCAGGCCGTTGGCCAGCCGGTACTCCGTGATCCCTTCGACCGACGTGACGCGCTCGGGCCTGGCAGGCGCCGGCGCCGGAGCCGGACGCGTGGGCTTCGCCGGGGCGGCCTTGGCCTTCGGCTCCGGTCCGGCGGCGGCCGTCGCGGCCGCCCAGGCGGCGGCGACGAGGAACAGGGAAAGGGTCTTTCTCGCCAGGGTCATGAATACTCCTTCGTATCTCAGAGTCCGAAAACCGAGGAATCCTATCGCCTGCCGGAAACGTAATCTTCCCGCGAGCAATTCTCGTCTAACGCCATGGACGGCAAGCTCATGAACGGCAGCACGATCGAACGGCAGTGGACACGGAGAACGGTCCTGCTGCTCCTCCTCTTGAACGCCCTGCTCTGGGCTCCCTTCGTCCTCTCGGCCGCCCATTTCTAGGCCGGCCGGTCCCTCTTGGCAGGGCGGCGTTATAGGATTTTCGCGCCGGACGAACAATCCCATGGATTCGATCGACTCGAACCGCGGCCTCGGGGGCGAAGCGGAGGACTCGGGCCTCCCCCGGGAGGACGGCGCCGCCGGCGACCGCGACACGACACTGCGGATGATCGTCGAGCAGATGCCCGCGGTCCTCTGGTCCACCGACATCGACCTGCGGCTGACCTCCTCCGAAGGCGCCGGGCTGACCGCGCTCGGCCACCGGCCGGGCCAGTTCGTCGGGGTGACGCTCTTCGATTTCTTCGAGACGAAGGACCCCGAGTTCCTGCCGCTGGCGGCGCACCGCAAGGCGCTCCTGGGGCAGTCCGTCAGCTTCGAGGTCGAGTGGGCCGGGCGCACGTACGCCTCGCACTGCGAGCCGCTGAGGAATCCCGACAACTCGATCCGCGGCGTCATCGGCATCGCCCTCGACATCACCCGGCAGAAGCGGATCGAGAGGGAGCTCCAGAAGTCGGCGTCCCTCCTGCGCGCGACGCTCGACTCGACCGACGTCGCGATCCTCGTCGTGGACGAGCGGGGAAAGATCTCGAACTTCAACGAGAGCTTCGTCCAGCTCTGGAGAGTGCCCGAAGACATCGCGAAGGCCCGCGACGAAGACCGGATGCTCGCCTTCCTGCTCGAGAGCGTCGCGGACCCCGGCGACTTTGCCAAGCACGTCATGGGCCTCCACTCCAAGCGCGACGTCGAGACGAAGGGGCCGTTGAGACTGAAAGACGGCCGGGTCCTCCAGCGCACCTCCAAGCCGCAGCGCGTGGACGGCAAGACCGTCGGCACGGTCCTGAGCTTCCGCGAGGGAGCGGCTTGAGGCGAGGCCTCGCCGGCATCTTTCTTCTCCTGGCTGCCGCCGCCGGCCTCGCGCAAACGGCGCCGGCCGTCACGGTCATCCGGGCGGGGACGCTCATCGACGGGAAATCGTCCGCTCCCCGGCGCGACCAGGTCATCGTCGTTCGCGGCAACCGGATCGAGAGCGTGTCGGCGGCCGGAGCCTCGATTCCCGCCGGAGCCGCCGTCATCGACCTTTCGAAGGCGACGGTCCTGCCGGGGATGATCGACGCCCACACCCACATCTTTCTCCAGGGCGAGGACCCGGCCGAAGGCGGCTACGACATCCAGCTCCTGAAGTACCCGATCGCCTACCGGGCCGCGCGCGCGGCCGTCGCCGCCCGCCGGGCGCTCGAGCAGGGCTTCACGACGATCCGCGACGTCGAGACGGAGGGAGCGGGATACGGCGACGTCGGCATCAAGATGGCGATCGAACAGGGCCACATCCCGGGTCCGCGGATGTTCGTCGTAACGCGCGCGATCTCGACGACCGGCGGCTATCCGCTGGAGGGCTACGCGCCGGAGATCGACGTGCCCAAGGGCGCCCAGCTCGTGGACGGCCCCGTCGAGGCGAGGAAGGCCGCCCGCGAGCAGCTCGACCACGGCGCCGACTGGATCAAGGTCTACATGACGCACCGCTCCTGGCTGGACTCCGCGGGCAACCTCGTCTCGCAGCCGACGCTGACGCTCGAGGAGATCAAGGCGATCGTGGACGAGACGCACGGCTGGGGAAAGAAGGTCGCCTGTCACGCGTACAACGGGGTGGGCCTGAAGCGCGCGCTCGACGGCGGGTGCGACTCGATTGAGCACGGCCTGGAGCTGGACGACGCGGCCGTGCAGCAGATGGTCAAGCAGGGAACCTGGTACTGCCCGACGATGAGCGTCTACTACACCCACAACGAGCCTCCCGAAACGCCCGCGGGCAAGCGCGACCGCAAGCGCGTCTCCCTCCACGGTCCCTCGCTCCAGAAGGCCTACAAGGCCGGCGTGAAGATCGCCTTCGGCACCGACGTCGGCGGCTTCTCCTGGACCGAGCCGATCGCGCACGAGTTCCCGCGGATGGTGGAATTCGGAATGACTCCGATGGACGCGATCCGGTCGGCGACGTCCGCCGCCGCCGAGATGCTCGGCATGTCCGGCCAGCTCGGCGTGATCGCCCCCGGCGCCTACGCCGACATCGTCGCCGTCCCCGGCGACCCCCTCCAGGACGTGAAGCAGCTCTCCAGCGTCTCCTTCGTCATGAAGGACGGAAAGGTTTTCAAGAACTGAGGGGTCAGCGGATTCCGTCGACCAGGTAGAGCTGGGAGAGGGTGCGGCTGACGGAGTAGGCGTAGAACTTCGCGTCCGGCGTCAGCCAGACGGTCGTGATCCTGGCGCCTGCCGGATCGGCGGGGAGGATCTCCTTCCAGAGCTCGGAGCGACCAGTTTCGATGTCGATGCGAAAGATGCGCGCTGATCCCTGCTGGCTCCTCCGGCGAACGTAGAATCCGCGCCCGTCGGCGCTCCACTGGAGAACGAGGTCCCCGGCTTCCGCGCCGGGTACGGCACGGAGCTCCTTGCTCTCCTCTCCCGGGCGCAACGAATAGACCTTGAGCGCGCGCTGCGCGCTGAAGACCGCAACGGCGTTTCCGTCGGACGAGAACGTGAATCCGTTGGCGCTGACTTCCGGCGTCACCGGCCGCGCCTTGCCTCCCTCGACGCTTCCCACGTACAGGCGGAGCGGCCCGTTGGTCCGCCGCGCCAGGAAGATCAGCTCGCGTCCGTTCGGAAGGAAGACCGCGCGGCGGCGGTCCTCGAGGCCATCGAAAGTGATCCGCTTCGCCTCGCCCGCTCCGGTGGGGAGCAGGGAGTAGGACCGATTGTCGGAGGGGTTCATCGAGACGACCAGGCGGCCGTCGGGCGA
>DATFWF010000067.1:0-6287 GCA_035259605.1 Thermoanaerobaculia bacterium | reverse complement strand
GAATCCCATGCGCGTGTAGGCGCTGGCAAGCCCCACGAGGGCCAGCGCGAAATGCGGGTCCAGATCGTAGGCCCGCTCGAAGGCGGTGATCGCCTCCTTGGTGCCTTCGACGGTGTCCGACAGCAGGTAGGACCTCCCCTTCAGGTAAAGCTCGTAGGCCTCTCCCGAAGGCCGGCTCGCGTGGGCCATCCGGCGCTCGTCCGCGGGCGAGAGCTCCACCTCGAGCGCCTGCGCGATCCTGCGCGAGACCTCGTCCTGCATCTTGAAGATGTCGTCCAGCGTCGTGTCGATCTTCGTTCCCCAGAGCGACCGTCCGTCGGACGTCGCGATCAACTGGACCGTCACGCGAAGCCGCGTGCCCGAGCGCTGGAAGCTTCCGTCCACGACCGCGTCCACGCCGAGCTCCCGGCCGGCTTCTTCGGGCGTCACCGCCCGGTCGCGGTATCGCAGGATCGCGGCGGTCGGGCGAACGAGAAGCGAGCGGACCAGAGCGAGCTCGGTGATCGTCGAATCCGTGAGACCAAGTCCGATGTGAGCGTTCTCGGGGTTCGCCGCGAGGTCCTTGAAGAAGAGGACCGCGACCGACCTCCGTCCGCCGGACGCTTCCCCGGTCGGACGGGCCGCCGCGGCGCGCGCCGGCGGCGTTTCCCCGACGGCCTCGAGCGCGAAGGCGAGATCGCGGGCGAGCTGGAACCTCGCCTCCGGGTCCTTCTCCAGACACCGCCGCGCGATTCGCTCGAGAGCCGGCGAGCCGCGATGGGTCCCGGGCGGCATCTCCGGCGGCTCGTCGCGCAGGATCGCGGTCATCGTCTCGGCCGGCGAGTCCCGGCGGAAGGGTCGCTGGCCCGAGAGCATTTCGTAGAGCACCGCGCCGAAGGAGAAGATGTCCGACCGGGCGTCCGCGGGCTCGCCGCGAACCTGCTCCGGCGCCATGTACCCGACCGTGCCCAGGACGACGCCCGGCTCGGTCAGGGCGCCGATCGTCTCGATGCTGGTCTCGTTTCGGCCGGTCGGAGTCCGGCGGGCGAGACCGAAATCCAGGATCTTGACGAAGCCGTCCTTCGTGACGAACAGGTTCTCGGGCTTCAGGTCCCGGTGGACGACCCCGCGGGAGTGCGCGGCGGCAAGGCCGCGGGCGATCTGCTCCGCGTAGTCGGCGGCCTTTCTCGCCGGCAGGGCCCCGGCGGCGACCTTCGCGCGAAGCGTTTCGCCCTCGAGCAGCTCGGTGACCGCGAACGAGACTCCCTTGTCCTGCCCGAAATCGAAGATCGAGAGGATGTTGGGATGGGACAGCGCCGCGACCGAGAAGGCCTCCCGCTCGAAGCGCGCCCGCGCCTCGGGGTCGTCCGCGACGTCAGCCGGAAGGACCTTGATGGCGATGTCGCGCCCGAGCTTCGCATCCCGCGCCCGGTAGACCTCTCCCATCCCTCCTGCCCCCAGGGGCGAGAGAACCTCGTAGGACCCGAGCCGAGTCCCTGCGGAAATGCCCATGAAGAGGCGGGGATTCTAGCGCGGAGGCTCATTTCCCGCCGCCGTGCCGCAGCTCCGCGAGCTTCGCCTGCTGGGCGGCGGTGAGCTGGTTCTTGATCCGGACGAGGAGCCCGACCTGCGCCTTCTTGATTTCCTTCTCGAGCGCCAGGATGCGATCGACCTGGGCGAGCACCTTCGCTTCGTCCACGGGCTTCTCCTGGAGGAGGCGGCCCATCTTCTCCCCCTCGCCCTGGAGGTCGAACTGAAGGTCCACGAACTTCGACTGGACGCGGCGGACCTCGTTTCGGATCCCGTCTCTCTGCGCGTCGGTCAGCCCGATCTCCTGGGCGTGGCCCATGACCAGCTCGGGCGGGAACAGCAGGTTGGCGAACGGATCCTCGCCGCCGGGAGAGCTCTCCGCCAGGATCGCGGAGCACAGGGAGACGGCGAGGATCAGGATCGTCGCAAGCGGTTTCATGAGCGGTCTCCTTTCCGGAGGGGCGTCGGATTTCGCATTCCATCGGTCTTCTCGGAAGAGCTTTCCGGCGGCGAATCGAGGAGCGACGGGACTTCGGTCAGCAGTTCGCGGCCGGGCGTTTCCAGAAGCCAGGCCGTCGGAGAGGACCAGGCGGCGATCGGCGTCTCCTTTTCCGGAAGGGCTTGCTCCGGTGCGCGTCGGACGAACCGGACCGCCATCACGGACGCAACGCCGAGGAGGACAACGACCGCCGCGAGCCGAAGAACCGGGAGCCGGAGAGCCACGCGAGGCCCGGACACTATCCGGCCGGCGAGGACGTCGCGGAACCTCGGCGCCGAGGCTTCGTCCTGGCGGCGAAGTCCCTCGAAGAGCCGCTCCAGGTCCCGGTCCTCAGCCATGCGAGAGGGTCCCCCGAAGGCGTTTCTTGCCTCGCTCGTAGTGGACGCGGGCGCTTCCCGGGGAGATCCCGAGCGTCCCGGCGGCTTCCTCGACGGTCATGCCGAAACCGAAGACGAGCTCCAGGACCTGCCTCTGACGGCGCGGGAGCGCCTCGAGGGCGCGCAGCAGGGCGACGCGCTCCTCGGGGAGCGGCGGCGCGGGCGCCGGGGGCCTCTTCCGCGACCAGTCCGCGAGGGCGAGGCGGCGAAGGAGGCTCCGTCGCCGCGCCTCCTGCGCGGTGCGGCGAATGACGCCGAAAAGAAAAGTCTTGAAGCTCGACCGCCCGGCGAAGCTTGCCCTGCCTTCGAGGACCTTCAGGTAGCTCGTCTGAAGAACGTCCAGGGCGTCCTCCCGGTCCCGCCCGCAGCAGGCGAGAGCCCACGCGAAGGCGGCCGGGTGGAGCCTTTCGAGCTCTGCCTCGATCTCGGCTCGCGTCATCGGTCGGCCTTGCGTCTCTGAGTGGTCCGGGGTCGCGGCTGCATATGACACACTCCGCGCCGAAAATGGAATCCCTTCGGGTCGGGCTCCCGACGCTCATCCTGATCCTCGTGTACCTGGCGGGGATCAACGTTCTCGGGGCGTGGATCGGGCGGGGACAGAAGGACGCGCGCGACTACTTCCTGGGCGGCCATGCGATGCCATGGTGGGCGGTCCTGGGTTCGATCGTCGCGACCGAGACGTCGGCCCTGACTTTTCTCTCGGTGCCGGGCGACGCCTATCGGACCGGGTTCGCGTTTCTCCAGATCGTCTTCGGATACATCGTGGGCCGGATCGCCGTCTCGTTTCTTCTGCTCCCGTCGTATTTCAAGGGCGAGCTCGTGACGGCGTACGCGCTGCTCGAAGGGCGGTTCGGCCCGGCCGCGCGCAGGTTCACGTCTCTTCTCTTCATGGTCACCCGCGTCATGGCCGCCGCGGTGCGGCTGGCCGTGCCGGCGATTCCCGTCGCTCTCATTCTCGCCATTCCCGTATGGACGGCGGTCATCATCCTGGCGGCGGCGACGGCCCTCTACACGTTCCTGGGAGGAATCAAGGCGGTCATCTGGATCGACCTGATCCAGGTGTTCGTCTACATCTCCGGCGCGCTTCTGGCGTTCGGTTTTCTTCTATCCAGGCTTCCCGGCGGCTTCTCGGGAGCGCTCGCGGCCAACGCCGCCGCCGGGCAGCCGGCCCACCTCTTTCATTTCGAATTCGATCTCTCCCGCCCCTACACGTTCTGGGCCGGACTTCTGGGCGGAGCGTTCCTCTCGATGTCGAGCCACGGCGCGGACCAGTTGATCGTCCAGCGGCTCCTCGCGTGCCGGGGCCTCAAGGACGCGCAGCGCGCGCTGATCGGGAGCGGATTCGCGATCCTCGTCCAGATGAGCCTCTTCGTCTCGATCGGGATCATGCTCTTCGCCTTCTTCAACGGGCGGCCGATCGATCCGGCGGCGGCGGGCGCGTTCCGGGCGCCGGACGAGGTGTTTCCGACGTTCATCGTCCGGCATCTGCCGGGATTCGTGTCCTCGTATCTCGTCGCGGGAATCTTCTCCGCCGCGATGTGCTCGGAGTCCTCGGCTCTCAATTCCCTCGCCGCGGCGCTCGCCCACGACGTGGTCGGACCGATCATCGGCAAGGAGCGGCTCGAAGGGCGGAGCGGGCTTCGGCTGGGACGGGCGCTGACGCTCTTCTGGAGCGTCCTGCTCGCGCTCCTCGCGATCGGATTCTCGATGCTCTCGCAGTCGCAGCCCGCCGTGCAGGTCGGACTGGGGCTGCTCTCCGTCGCGGCCGGAGGACTCCTCGGCGCATTCCTGCTCGCGATCTATGCGACGCGCGCCCGGCAGGCCGATGTCCTGTGGGCGATCACGCTCTCGACGGCCTCGATGCTGGCGCTCTGGATGGGCTCCAAGAGATGGATCCCGTTTCCCCTCGGAGAAAAGATCGCCTGGCCGTGGTATTCCCTGTTCGGAGCCGCCATCTCCGTTTCGACAGGATGGCTTCTCTCGCTGAGGCACCGATGAAGGAAGACCTCGAAGCCGTCGTGATGACCGGGCCCGGGCAGCCGCTCGAGCGGCGGCGATTCCCCGCGCCGGCCGCGAAGCCGGGCGGCGCCGTCCTCGAGACGATTGCGAGCGAGGTCTGCGGCACCGACGTCCACCTCCACCACGGCCGGCTCTCCGGCGTCCCCTACCCGATCATTCCGGGCCACGTCAATTGCGGGCGGGTTCTCGAAACCGGCGGGCGCCTGGCCGACGTCGAAGGGCGCGCGATCGAGACCGGAGCCGTCGTGACGTTCTTCGACGTCTTCAACACCTGCGGGAGCTGCTGGCACTGCCTGGTCGCGAAGGCGGGGACGCGGTGCCCGCACCGGAAGGTCTACGGGATCACGACGTCGGCCAACGACGGGCTGCTTGGCGGGTGGGCTCAGCGCATCGAGATCCTGCCGGGCGTGAAGGTCCTGCCGCTTCCCGAAGGGCTCGAGCCGGAGGACTTCATGGGCGGCGGCTGCGGGCTGCCGACCGGATTCCACGCGGTCGAGCGCGCGGGGATCGCGATGGGCGACACGGTCGTCGTCCAGGGAAGCGGTCCGGTCGGGTTGAACGCGGCGATCTTTGCTCAGCTCTCGGGTGCGATGCGGGTCTTCGTCGTCGGAGCGCCGAAGGCGAGGCTGGAGGCGGCGAAGCGGATTGGCGCGGAGGACGTGCTCGACGTCACCGGGATGCCGGACCCGGCCCGGCGCGCGGCCTGGGTGCGCGACCGGACGTCCGGCCGCGGGGCGGACGTCGTCATCGAGGCTTCCGGAAATCCCGAGGCGGTCCCGGAGGGGCTGGAGATGCTCCGCGACGCCGGGCGCTACGCCGTCGTCGGGCAGTACACCGACGCAGGGGACGCGACGATCAACCCGCACCGGCAGATCAACCGCCGCCACGCGACGATCCTCGGCTGCTGGGGATTCGAGTTCACCCACTTCCACCGCGCGCTCCGGATGATGGCGAAGCAAAACGCGCGGTTCAAATGGCGCGAGTTGATCACCCGGGAGTACTCCCTCGGCGAGGCGGCGCGGGCCCTCGCCGAGATGGAGAAGTTCTCCGTCGTCAAGGCTTTGATCCGTCCGTTGCCGTAGGGCGGGCTTTGCGCCCGCCCGCCCCCTGTGGCACGCGGCTTGAAAAGCCCACGAAAGGTGTCATGATCTTTAGCGTTTTCAGGGCTTCGAAGGCCTTCCGATTCTCTTCGTCCGACCAATCGGCGAGGGTCATGGGGAGTCCTCCGAAATCCCGTTCACGGAGGACTCATGCTCACACATAGCCGATTGTCACGGATCGGGCTGACGGTTATCTGCGGGGTCGCTTCGCTGGCCCTCAGCGTCTCCTGCCATAACGACAACTCTTCGCCAACATCCCCCGGGATGGCCACCGTCAACGGGACGGTCATCCGGGGGAGCGGGACCTTCGAAGCCCGGCCGCTCGGCATGGAGATTCCCCTGTCCGGAGTGACGGTGCGGGTCATGCCTTCGGGCCCGTCCACCCAGACCGACGCCTCGGGCAACTTCTCGCTGTCGGGCGCCCCGGCGGGAAACGTCGAGATGGAGTTCACCCGCGCCGACATCAACGCGCGCGGCTCGGTGGTGCTCGCCTCGGGCTCCAACTCGATAACCGCCTCCATCGCCGGCGGCACCGCGGTGATCACCCCGCGCGGCCATGCCGGGGAAGAGATCGAAGGCCGTGTCGGCTTCGTGAACATCGGCAACGGGAGCCTGGTCGTGCAGGACCAGCGCCTCGGGTCCGTGACCGTCAGCGTCAGCGTCGCCACGATCATCCGCAAGGGCAACGTCTCGGTCTCGCTCTCGGCGATCGGCTCCGGCATGAGTGTTCACGTCAAGGCGATGCTGCAGAGCGACGGCACCTACATCGCCACCGAGATCCTG
>DATFWF010000066.1:0-3678 GCA_035259605.1 Thermoanaerobaculia bacterium | reverse complement strand
TCGGATCCCGGCGTCGTCTACGTCGGGAGCGGCGAGGGCCTCCAGCGCCCGGACCTCTCCGTGGGCGACGGAATGTACAAGTCCGCCGACGGAGGGAAGACCTGGCGCCATCTCGGGCTCTCCGACGGCCGGCAGATCGCGGCGATCCTGGTGGATCCGAAGGACTCGCGGCGCGTCTTCGTGGCGGTGCTCGGCCATCCGTACGGGCCCAACGCGGAGCGGGGCGTCTTCCGCTCGACCGACGGCGGCGCGGCCTGGGAGAAGGTCCTCTACAAGGACCCGGACACCGGGGCGATGGACCTCGCCTTCGATCCGTCGGACTCCCGGAAGGTCTACGCGGTGCTCTGGTCGGCGCGTCAGGGACCGTGGGAGTACGGCAACGCCTACAGCGGGCCGGGCAGCGGGCTCTTCGTCTCCTCCGACGGCGGCTCGAGCTGGCGGCCGCTGACGAAAGGGCTGCCGGCCTTCGCCGACGGGCTCGGGCGCATCGGTATCGCCGTCGCGCCGGGCGACCCGAAACGGATGTACGCGATCTGCGAGGCGGAGAAGAGGGGATTGGAGGGGCTCTACCGTTCCGACGACGCCGGCGAGAGCTGGAAGCTCGTCAATTCCGAGAGCCGCGTGGTCGGGAGGGCCTCCGACTTCGCGGAGGTCCGCGTGGATCCGAAGAACCCGGACATCGTCTACTCCTGCAACACCTCGACCTACCGCTCGACCGACGGCGGGAGGACCTTCACGGCGATCAAGGGAGCGCCGGGCGGCGACGACTACCACCGGCTCTGGATCAACCCGGAGAACCCGCGGATCATGATCCTCGGCGCGGATCAGGGCTCCACGATCACCGTCAACGGCGGCGAGACGTGGAGCTCCTGGTACAACCAGCCGACCGCGCAGCTCTTCCACGTCTCGACGGACAACCGCTTCCCCTACCGCGTCTACGGCGGGCAGCAGGAGAGCGGGTCGGCGTCGGTGGCCAGCCGAGGCAACGATGGGGCGATCACGTTCCGCGAGTTCCATCCGGTCGGCGTCGAGGAATACGGCTACGTCGCGCCGGATCCCCTTCACCCGGGCGTGATCTACGGGGGCAAGCTGACCCGCTACGACGAGACGACGGGCCAGATCCGCAACGTCGGCCCGGTGCCGCTGCGCGGGGCGAAGGACCGGTTCGACCGCACGGCTCCCGCCGTCTTTTCACAGGCGGACCCGCGCGTCCTCTTCTTCGCGTCGCAGGTGCTCTGGAAGACCGCCGACGGCGGCGCGACCTGGGAGACGATCAGCCCCGACCTGACGCGCGAGGATCCCGGGAAGCCCTCGAACCTCGGAACCCTGGCGGCCAACGACAAGACGGTCCACCGCGGCGTCATCTACTCGATCGGCCCATCGCCGAAGGACATCAACCGGATCTGGGCCGGAACGGACGACGGCCTGATCCACGTGACGCGCGACGGCGGAAAGACGTGGTCGAACGTGACGCCTCCCGAGATGACGCCGTGGAGCAAGGTCACGCAGCTCGAGGCCTCGCGCTACGACACGGACGCCGCGTACGCCTCGGTGTCGCGCTTCCGGCTGGACGACTTGAAGCCCTACATCTACAAGACGAGGGACGGCGGAAAGACCTGGAAGAAGATCGTCGCCGGCCTTCCGGACAACGCTTCGGTCAACGCCGTGCGGGAGGACCCCGTGCGCAAAGGGCTCCTCTACGCGGCCACGGAGAGCCAGGTCTGGGTCTCCTTCGACGACGGCGAGCGGTGGCAGTCGCTCCGGCAGAACATGCCCGCGACCTCCGTGCGGGATCTCGTGGTCCACGGGGACGACCTCGTCGTCGGGACTCACGGGCGCTCCTTCTGGATCCTCGACAACGTTACGCCGCTGCGGCAGCTCGATCCCGCCGCGGCGGAGCCGGCTTTCCGGCTCTTCGCTCCGCAGGCCGCGGTCCGGGTGCGGTGGAACATGAACCCCGACACCCCCCTTCCGCCGGAGGAGCCCGCCGGGAAGAACCCGCCCGACGGCGCGATGATCGATTACTCGCTCGGCCCCGGCGTCTCCGGCCCCGTCACGCTCGAGGTCCTCGACTCCGCCGGGAAGCTCGTGCGGAAGTTCTCGAGCGCCGAAGCGCCCGACCCGGTGGACGAGAAGGATCACTCAGTCCCGATGTACTGGGCGCGTCCCTCGCGAGTCCTGTCGGCGGCTCCGGGGTTTCACCGGTTCGTCTGGGACCTTCACTACCCGCCGCCCGCGGGCGCTCGCCGCGAATACCCGATGACCGCGATCGTCCGCGACACCCCGCTCTTTCCGCGCGGGCCGTGGGTCATGCCCGGAGCGCACACGGTCCGACTGACCGCGGGCGGAAAGAGCCAGTCCCAGCCCCTCGAGGTCAGGATGGATCCGCGCGTGCAGGTTCCGGCCGGGGATCTTTCCCGGCAGCTCGAGCTCTCCAGGCGCGCGACGAACGCGATGGGGAAAACCGACGCGGCCGTCAAGGAGGTCCGCTCGCTGCGGGAGCAGCTCAAGAAGCTCGACCGGTCCGAGGCGATCTCCGCGCTCGATTCGAAGGCCGCCGCGCTCGAAGGCTCAGGCGCAGGACGGTTCGGCGGCGGGCGGGGCGCCGCGGCGAGGGAAGACTTCTCGGGTCTCCATGGGCGGTTCACCTCGGTCCTGGACGTCGTCCAGGAGGCCGACGCCGCCCCGACGGCCGCGATGACCGCGGCCCTGGACGACGCGGAGAAGTCCCTGGGGGCTCTCCTCGCCCGCTGGAGCGACGTCAAGAAGGAAGCGCGCGACGCGAAGATCGCCGGCCTGGATGTCCAGCCTTAGCGAGCGCCGGATCGACGACAACGTCTTCGTCTGGACTCTCGGCGGCGGGTCCATCGCCTCGAGCTACGGATCCAACTGCGGCGCCGTGATCGGCGGCGACGCGGTCCTCCTCGTGGATCCCTTCATCGCGCCGGCCTGCGCGAGGCTCGCCGAGCGGGCGCTGCGGGAAAGGACGCCGCTGCCGGTGCGGGCGATCGTCCTCACCCACCACCACACCGACCACGCTCTCGGAGCCGCTTACTTTCTCGCCTCGGGCGCCGAGGTCGTCGCCCACGAGGCGTGCCGGGCGCGGATGGCCGCCGAGCATGCCGGCCTGATCGCCTCGCGCCGGCGGCAGCCGGAAATCGCGGCGCTCTTCCAGGACGCGGAGGCCTACGAGCCCTCGCGCACCTTCGGCGAGGAGATTGTCTTCGATCTCGGCGGGACCGAGGTCCGCATTCTCCATCCCGGCCACAACCACACGCCGGGCGACGCCGTCGTCCATCTCCCCGCCGAATCGGTCGTCTTCTGCGGAGACCTCGTCTCCAACGGGTACCACGTCAACTACGAGGACGCGGAAATGGGGAACCTCGACGCCGGACTGGAGTTCCTTCGCTCTCTCGGGGCGCGCACCTACGTCCCCGGCCACGGCGCTCCGGGCGGACCGGAGATCCTCGACACGCAGACGCGCTACCACGAGACTGTCCGCGAAGCTGTTCGCCGCGGCGACGACTCGCTGATTCGGGCGCGTTTTCCGGAGCATCTCCTCGAAGCAGTCGTCGGATCCGCTTTCGGAAAATCGTGACGAGAGGCGGGAGGGCGCAAGGCCCTCCCCTACGACACGGGAGCTTTCGTCGGCTCGAGCGCGGGCTCCGCCTGGACGGA
>DATFWF010000065.1:0-5110 GCA_035259605.1 Thermoanaerobaculia bacterium | reverse complement strand
CGACCCTCGCGCACGAGCTTTCCCAGCCGCTGACCTCGATCCTCGCCAACGCGCAAGCCGCTCGCCTGCTGCTGGCGCGGGAGTCGGCGGACCTCGCCGAGGTCGGGAGGATCCTCGACGACATCACCTCGGAGGACCGGCGCGCCGGCGAGGTGATCCGGCACCTGCGCAACCTGCTCCGCAAGGGAACCCCGCAGCTCCAGGAGGTCGAGGTCAATTCCGTGATCGAGGAGATCCTCGCCCTGATGCGCGGCGACCTGATCACGCGCGGCGTCAGCGTCCAGACGTTTCTCGATGACGGGCTGCCGCCGGTCCGCGTGGACCGGGTGGAGCTCCAGCAGGTGCTCCTGAACCTGATCTTGAACGCCTGCGACGCGATGGATGTCAACGCGGCTGACGACCGCGTGGTGGCGATCGCGTCGAAGCTGGAGTCCTCGCGGGTCATCGTCGCGGTCTCCGACGTAGGCCCGGGGATCCCGGCGGACCGGATGGACCTGCTGTTCCGCCCCTTCTTCACGACCAAGCCTCACGGGATCGGCATGGGCCTCGCGATCTGCCAGTCGATCGTCTCCGGCTGCGGCGGGCTTCTCTGGGCGGAGAACCATCCCGACCGCGGCGCCGTTTTCCGATTCGCGCTGCCCTCTGCCAGAATCCCGGCAGCGCTGATCTGAGGCTGGCGGGGCCCCCGCCCGAGGAATCGCATGAGTGTGTCCCTGAAGTCGGAGTCTCGCTGGCTTCCGGCGGACGCCCGCCGGATTGCGATCTTCGTGGCGGGCTACTCCGTGGCGTTCCTCGCGTCGTACGGCGGGGCTCAGCGCGGGGCGGTCCCGGCCCCCCTGTGGGCGCCGGACGCGGTCCTGCTCTGCGCGCTCCTCCTGAACCCTCCCCGGAAGTGGTGGGCGTTCCTGCTCCTCGCGGTTCCGATCCGCCTCGCGATCGGAATGCCCTTGACCAACCCTCTCCATTTCCTCGCCGACACCGCCAACGACCTCGTCAAGGCGGTCCTCGCGGCCGCCTGCCTGCGTCGGATCAAGCCCGGCGGCGGGTGGCTTTCCTCGCCGGAAAGCTTCGCGATCTTCGGAGCGATCGCGGTCCTGGCGGTACCGGCCCTCTCGGCCTTCGCGGGCGCCGGCCGGCTCTTCGCCGAACGCCCGCGGCCTTTCTGGCCGACCTGGGCGGGATGGTTCCTCGGAGACGCCCTCGCCAACCTCCTCTTGACGCCCCTCATCCTGTCCTTCGCGGACCGCTCCTCTCCGCTCGCGTTTCGCCCCTGGCGCAGGACGGCGGAGATCGCCGCCGTGCTCGCCGCGGTGCTGGTCCTGGGAGCGGTGGCCTTCGCAGGCGGCGGCTTCTCGCTCCCGGAGGTCGTCCCCCTGCTGTTCCTGCCCTTTCCCTTCCTTCTCTGGAGCGCCATCCGGCTCGGAGTCCGCGGGACCTCCGCGGCGCTGACGCTGCTGGCCGCGTCCGGGATCTGGGCGGTCGGGCGCTGGTCGGGGCACTTCTCGCCGGAGGCGCTGCGGGCTTCGCTCTTCTCCCTGGAGCTCTTCCTGCTCGTCGTCGGCTCCTCGCTGCTCTTCCTCGCCGTCGTTCTCGAGGAGCGCCGGTCGATCGAGCGCAACCTGCGGTCCACGCAGGCGCGCCTGGCCCGCGCCGAGGCCGCTTCGATGGTCATGGTCGTTCACGCCGCGCTCGACGGCGCTTACCTGAGAGTTCCGCGGAAGCTCTCGCGCCTGCTCGGATACCCGCGCCAGGAGATGATCCGGAAGAGCTGGATGGAGATGACCCCCGCCGAGGACGTGGGGGCGCAGCTTCGGGAGTCGGAGCGGCTGCTGGCCGGCGAGATCGAGTCCTTCCAGCTCCAGAAGCGGCTGCTTCGGTCCGACGGAGAGACGGTCTGGCTGTATCTGAGCCGCTCGCTCGTCCGGGGCCCGGAGGGGCCGCTCCATTTCCTCGACTACCTGACCGACATCTCCGAGATCAAGCGGGCGGAGGCCGAAGCCCGCCTGAGGGAGAACGAGCTGGGGCTTTTCGCCGAGCATTCGCCGGCCGCCGTCGCCGTCCTCGACTCGGACCACCGTTTCGTCATGGCGAGCCGTCGATTCCGAAAGGATTTCCAGAAGGACGACCGGCCGATCGTCGGACGCGGCTACGCCGAGGCGCTGGCGGGGTTCCCGCGGAGCTGGCCCGAGGCCTTCCGCCGGTCGCTCGAGGGAAGCAGCGAGGCGTGCGACGAAGATTCGTTCACGAGGCCGGACGGGACGACCGAGTTCCTGCGCTGGGAGATCGTGCCCGGCGCCTCGATCCGCGGAGGAAGAGCCGGCTCCTTCCTCTTCGCGGAGCTGACGACCGACCGGAAACGCGGCGAGCACGCGCTCGACGAGCTGCGCCGCCAGCTCGCGCACCTGATGCGGGTCTCGATCCTCGGAGAGCTCTCCGGCGCCCTCGCGCATGAGCTGTCCCAGCCGCTCGCGGCCATCCTCGCCAACGCTCAGGCCGCCCAGACTTACATCACGAGGGGACAGTCCGGAATCCAGGAGGTGACGTCGATCCTGGAGGACATCGTGTCCGACGACCTGCGAGCGAGCGAGGTCATCCGCAGCCTTCGAAACCTGCTCCGCAAAGGGGAGACGGAATTCCGCGAGATCGACCTCAATCACCTGATCCGCGAGGCGCTGGAGCTCGCGCAGAGCGACGTGATCACCAAGAACGTCTCCGTTGGCTTGCAGCTTGCACCCGACCTTCCGGAGATCCGTGGAGACAGGGTCCAACTGGAGCAAGTTCTCTTGAACCTGATCGTCAACGCGTGCGAAGCCATGGCCGGCGGCAACTGCGTGGAGCGGAAGCTGCGCATCGAGACGCACACGGACGAGGACGACACCGTCCACGTCATGGTCCAGGACACCGGCCCGGGCGTGGATCCCGAGGTCCGGGATCGCCTCTTCGAGCCTTTTCTGACCACGAAGGCCTTCGGCCTCGGCCTGGGCCTGACGATCTGCCGCTCCCTGGTCATTGCCCACGGCGGAAGGCTCTGGCATGCCCCCGTCGCGGGCGGGGGCGCCGCCTTCCACGTCGTCCTGCCCCGAACTGCCGGTGAGGAATAGGAGATTCCATGGCTAATCGAATTCTTGATGTCGTTCCCGCCGAGCCGCTTCCGGAGACTTCGACCGACACCAAGATGCCATTTCCGACGCCCGAGAAATCGTGCAACGTTGAAGCGATGCGACCCCGGGTCCTGGTGGCCGTCGTGGACGACGAGGAGTCGGTCTGCCGGGCCCTCCTTCGCCTTCTCCGCGCCACCGGCCTGGACGTGGAGACCTTTTCCTCGAGCGTGGATTTCCTCGAGTCGATCCGGGAGCGCCTCCCTTCGCGCCGGCCCGATTGCCTCGTCCTCGACCTCCACCTGCCCGGCCTGACGGGAATCGACGTCCTGAGGCAGCTCAAGGCCGAGAGGATCCCCCTCCCGATCATCATGATCACGGGCAACGAAGAGGCGGGAGTCCAGGAGCAGGTGCTGAGCGAGGGCGCTCAGGCGTTTCTCGTCAAGCCGATCAACGCCCGCAATCTCCTCGACGCGATCGAGCACGCCGTGCGCGGGGCGCCGCCGGCCCGGCCGCTTCAGGCCACGTAAACCGTCTTGATGTTGACGAACTCCTTGATCCCGTAGGCGGAGAGCTCCCGTCCGTAGCCGCTCTCCTTGACCCCGCCGAAGGGGAGCCGCGGGTCCGAACGAACGGCGTCGTTGACGAAGACGCAGCCGCTCTCGATCCGCTCGGCCGCGATCCTCTCGCCGCGCGCCAGGTCCCGTGTGATCACCGCGCCGCCCAGGCCGAACACCGAGTCGTTGGCGGCGGCGATGGCTTCCTCCTCTCCGCGGACGGGAATGACGGCGGCGACCGGGCCGAAGAGCTCCTCGTCGTAAGCGGGCATTCCCTTGCGGACGTCGGTCAGGACCGTGGGAGGGTAGTACGCGCCCGGGTCGTCCGGGATCGTCCCGCCGAGCAGGCACCGCGCTCCGCGCGCGAGGCTCTTCTCGACCTGCCGGTGCAGGTCGTCGCGCAGGTCGTGGCGGGCCTGCGGGCCGACCTGGGTGTCCTCCCGGAGGGGATCGCCCATCTTGGCCGCCCGCATCTTCTCGACGAAGAGCTCCTCGAACCGCGGGCGGATCTTCTCGACCGCCAGGAACCGCTTGGCCGCGATGCAGCTCTGGCCGCCGTTGATCAGCCGTCCCTTCGCGCAGATCGCCGCGGCGGCTTCGAGATCCGCGTCCTCGAGGATGAGATACGGGTCGCTGCCGCCCAGCTCCAGCACCGTCTTCTTCAGCAGTTCTCCCGCCTTGCGGGCGACGGCGCGGCCCGCCGGCCCGCTACCCGTCAGCGTCGCCGCGCGGATGAGCGGGTTCTCGAGGATCCCCTCGACGCGGGAGCTGCGGACGAGCAGCGTCCGGAAGAGGTTTTCGGGAAACCCGGCGCGGCGGAACACGTCCTCGATCGCCAGGGCGCAGCCGGGGACGTTGGAGGCGTGCTTGAGGACGGCGGCGTTGCCTGCCATCAGGCCGGGCGCGGCGAAGCGGAAGACCTGCCAGAACGGGAAATTCCACGGCATCACGGCGAGGACGACCCCGAGCGGATTGAACGCGACGAAGCTCGACCGCGCCTCGGTCGCGACCGGCTCGCGCGCCAGGAATCGCTCCGCGTTGTCGGCGTAGAAGTCGCAGGCGGTCGCGCACTTCTTCGCCTCGGCCACGCCTTCCTGAACCGGCTTGCCCATCTCCCGCGCCATCAGGCGCGCGAGCCCCGCCGCCTCGCCGCGGAGGATCTCCGCCGCGCGCCGCATCGGCCGGGCGCGGTCGGAAAAGGAAGCACCCCGCCAGTCGAGGAACGCGGCGTGGACGTCTTCGACGATTCGACGGACCACCTCGGGAGGAGCCTCGTCGTAGTCGGCGAGGACTTCGCCGGTCGCCGGATTGATCGCTCGCAGAGCCATGGATTCGCCCTCCGGCGCGCAGGATGACGGCGGCGCGGCCCGGGCGGCGGACTCTACGTCCCGTTCGCGTGGCTGTCAATCGCGCGAGCCCGAAGCAATGTCGGTGCCATGGGGTTGGCGAGTTTCC
>DATFWF010000064.1:0-24319 GCA_035259605.1 Thermoanaerobaculia bacterium | reverse complement strand
GCCGACGGTCCAGCAGGTCCAGAAGGACGTTGCATACAGGCAGCCGCCCATCCTGTATCTCAACCGGGGAGGCGAGAAGTTCGCGGCCGCGCGCTCGGAGGGGCTGGGCGAGCCGCTGATCGGCCGCGGCGCGGTTTTCGCGGACCTCGACGGCGACGGGGACCTCGACATCGTCGTGGTCGAGAACGGCGGCCCGGCGCGGGTGTTCCTGAATCGCACCGACCAGCCTCTGAAGAGCGTCCGGGTTCGCCTGGTCGGCGCAGGAAAATCTAACCGCGACGCCATCGGCGCCTCGGCGACGGCTTCCATCGGAGGCCGGACGCTGACTCTCCAGGTCACCGGCGGCTCCTCCTACCTCTCCGCGCCGGAGAAGACCCTCACCTTCGGCCTCGGCGACTCGAAGAAGATCGACGCTCTGGAGATCCGCTGGCCCGACGGCCTGATCGAGAACCTGAAAGACGTCCCGGGCGGCTCCCGCCTGATCATCGAGGAAGGCAAAGGCGTGAGGAAGTAGGCATCGTTCCGGGTCTCTGCGAAAAGTCCTCAGGCTGTCACGTTCAGAATCGCGTCAGGGTGCCTCCGGCTGCGGTGATCCAGAAGTTGATGCCATCGCTGCAGGCGCCATTGGGGTTGGATAGTGTCGGGAAGTTGCCGATCGTTGTCAGATCTGCCGCTTTCCAGAGCGACACGCTGCTGCCGCCGTTGTTCGTCACCAGGACCCGTTGCCCATCGAAGGCGGCAACGATCGGGATATCCAGTCCGTTACCGGTCAGAGTCGCCAGAACCGCGCCGCTCGAGGCCCGGACCACCGAGATCGAATGGGTGTTGCCGTTGGGCACCCAGATGTTCATGCCGTCGAAGACCGGGTAGAACGGCTGAGGACCGACGGTGATGGTCTGCAGGACGCCGCCCGAGCCGTTAAGTTTGAGAAGCGTCCCGACGGCCGTGTCGGTCACCCAGACGTTTGCCCCGTCGTAGAGGGCGCCGCGAGGCCCGCTGAAGCCGGCCGTGACGGTTGTGATCGTCCAGCCGACGGGAGTCACGATCGACACCGAACCGCTGCCATTTGCCGTCCAGATCCGTGACCCGTCGTAGGTAATTCCGGCTGGAAGACCCGGCAGGGCGCTCGAGATCAGCGTGACTTGCGATGGCCCCAGTTGTGGATCAACCATTAAGAGGAGACCGGGAGTTTGGTATCCCGTGACGAAGACGCGTCCCTGCGCGACGAGCACGCCCAAGGCCGAGCTCGCTCCCGTCCAGGTCCCCAGCGGGCTACCGTCGCTGCCGCGATAGCGCTGAACCCAGCCGTTTGTAAAGGCGGCCACCCAGACGTCGGTTCCATCCGATTCGACGAGCTGGGGGTTGTCAGCGGTCCCCGAGATCCCCAGGAACTGACTGTTCTGCGGCGTCCAGAATTGTCTGAGAGCGGCCCGGCGGCTGCTCCGCTTCAGCACACCGTCCACGGAGCGGGAGAGAAACGCTGCCATCTGGAGGCGCGAGACATTGCCCGCCGGATCGTAGGTCGTCGGCGTCGTTCCGGTCGTGATCCCCAGATAGAAGATCTCCAGCACGAACGGGCAGAAAGCGTCGCCGGCGGTATCGGTAAAGTTGCCGCAGAGACCCAGGACGCTCGAACCGCCCACCAGCAGGGCCGCCACTGCCATGGAGAGAAGCGCGAGGACGCTCCGACCGGACGCGAAGGCCTTCATGAGGAGCCCTCCTTCGAGAGAAGAGGCTACGCCGTCGCCTCCAGCCTCTCAAGCCGACTCAAGTCCTGTCCTCGAGGCCCCCGGGGGCCACTGTCGGCCGTCGACTCTCTTGGACCAAAGTCTCCCCCACCATCGTCCAATTCCCGGGGCGCGGCTTTTCCTCAAGAATTGTTTCCGATCATGGCGAGACTGAAGAAGCATTGGCGCCGGTGGGTCCTCGTCGGCATTGCGCTCGACTGTGTCGCGCTGCTGTTCAGCCACCGTCTCTTTGCGGGTGGGAACGTGACGATCACGAAGGCCGAGTCGATCGAGAGCCTGGACGGCTCCCCGCTCGACGCCGACCGGCAGGCCAACGGCATCTTCACCGTCGGAGGAAACCTGACGCTCACCCCGGGGGGAAAGATCACCTGCTCCCGCGCCTCGAACGAGCCCTGCTCGGTCCGGATCGCCGTCGGCGGGAACCTCGTGATGCTCCGCGACAGCGAGATCCTCTCCGGCGGCAGCGAGCAAGCCGGCGGGCCGATCGAGATCGCGGTCGGCGGCGACTTCACGCTGCGCGGTCCGAAGGGCGGCGCCTCGGGCGCGAGGATCGCCGCGAGCGACCGCGGGGCGGCCGGCGGGGCGATTGACATCTACGTCATCGGCAAGGCCACGACCGAGCGCGGATCCTCCATCGCGTCCGACGCGGTGGAAGAGGGAGGCTGGATCGCGATCACGGCGGCGGCCACCGAAATCCGAGGCGCCGTCTCCGCGAAGGCTTCGCGGCCCGGCCGGATCGCCGTCGCCTCGACCGCCGAATCCCCCCGCTCTTAGAGCCCGGGGCGGGGCTTCCGCGGCTCGAGGGTTCCGCCCGGGCGGATCCGGTAGACGGCCCGCCCCGCGACGTTCGGAAACGTCTGAGTCTTTCCGCCGGGCCAGGTGATCGCGACCTCGTCGGCCCTGTCGGATTCGCCGAGGCCGAAGTGCAGGTCCGTCAGGCTTCCGGAGGCGTACGAGGGCGAAACGAAATACCACGCGGTCTGCGAATGTCCCCCGGCCGTCACGCGCACGCGCGTCCCCAGCACGGTCCGGCCGTCCTCACCGATTGCCGGCTCGATACCGATCCAGGCCTTGCGGCCGCCGAGGGTGTTGCGGAGCAGGCGCGAGCGGCCGACGAGGTCCACGACGAAGAGGTCGAGGCCCCCATCGCCGTCGATGTCGGCGACAGCGCTCCCGCGCCCCGATATCCGAAGCTCCGCAAGGTCGCCCGAGTCCACCCACTCCTCGAACTTCCCGCTCCCGAGGTTTCGGAGCACGACCGTCTTCTGCTCGTAACCCGGGTCTCCCAGCTCGACGTAGGCCGCCTTGCCGCTCTTGTAATGGCCGACCATGCGGACGATCCGCGGCGCGAGGTGCCCGCCGACCGCGTAGAGGTCGGGGCGGCCGTCGTTGTCGAAGTCGGCGAAGTGCGTGCCCCACCGCACGTACGGCATCCCGACCGGCCCCGCGGCGGAAGCCGCACTCGCGTCCTCGAAGATCGCTCCCTCGACGTTCCTGTAGAGGCTGTTGGGCTCGCCACCGAAGTTCGTCACGAAGACGGAGGGGCGGCCGTCGCCGGCGATGTCTCCCACCGCGATCCCCATTCCCGCGCGCGCACGCTCCCCCAGCACCCCAGCGCCCGTCTCCGCGGTCGTTTCCTCGAAGGTCCCGTCGCCGCGGTTGCGGAAGAGGCGGTTGCCCACCCGGTCGTTGGCGAAGAAGAGATCCGGCCGGCCGTCCCCGTCGTAGTCGAGCGCCGCGACTCCGAGGGTCTTGGTGTCGGCCGGGTTCATCTCCAGCCCCGCCGCCTTCGTGGCGTCGCTGAACGTGCGGTTCCCCTCGTTTCGGAAGAGGTGCGACTGCTGCCCCGTGTAGTCCTCGGGCACGCGCAGCTCGAACTGGGGCTGCTTCGCCTCCCACTCGGGCGTCGAGTCGAGGTAGTTGGCGACCACGACGTCGAGCCGGCCGTCGCCGTCGTAATCGAGGAACGCGGCGCCGACGGAGAAGAGCGGATCCTCCAGGCCCGTGTTCCGGCCCTCCTCGAAGGTGCCGTCGCCGCGGTTCCAGTACACGGCGTTGGGGCCGACGTTGGTCAGGTAGAGGTCGAGCCGCCCATCGCCGTCGAGATCCGCCCAGTAGGCGCCCATCCCCAGTCCGCAAGCGTGGATCCCGGCTCTCGACGTCACGTCCTCGAAGCGGCCGCCGCCCAGGTTGCGGTACAGGCGGCCGCAGCTCTTCTCGTTCTTCGATCCCCAGTGGGGAATCGAGTTGGTCACGTAGAGGTCCGGCAGGCCGTCGCCGTCGTAATCGCCGAAGGCGCAGCCTCCGATCATCGTGGGGATCAACTTCAGGTGCTGCATGTCCGAGCCGATCCGGAAGTCGATCCCGGATTCCTCGGTGATGTCGCGGAAGAGGCCGGCCGCCGCCGGCGGTCCTGCCGCCGTCGTGGCGCAGGCCACGGCCAGCGCGAGACCCGCGCACGCGGCGAGAGCGGCCCTCACTCCGCGCGGCTCCCGCGCACCGCGTCGAGGAACTCGGCGGGACCACCGGCCCTCGTCAGCGATTCGCGGCGAAAGCGCCGGTGGGACTCGTCGCCGGGAAAGGCCTGGGAAGGATCGCCGTAGCGGGCGTCGTCCATCCCGTGAAACGGGAGCGGCTCGACGGTCTGGCCCGCGACCGTGTTCTTGTCGGCGTCCTTGTCCCAGCCGTCGAGGACGATGACGTAGTCCCGCACCCAGCCGGGCGGCAGCGCAGGCAGCGGCGCGGCGTCGAAGACGAGGCGAACGGAATCGCCCCCCTTCATCACGACGTAGCGGTCGTCCGCGGCCGTCAGCAGGTCCCGGACCGGGCCGAGCTTCGTGTAGAAGCCGGCGATGTCCGCCCAGCGCGGCGCCCGGTCCACGTCGTCATGGACGAAGATCTGCGGGCCGCCCTCGGTCTGGCGGACCATGCGCGAGAAGCCGCGGAAGGAGAGGTCGGCCGAGAGGAGCGGCGCCGCCGTCACGCGGACCGGAGCGGGATCCTCGTCCACCGTGTAGAAGATCCGGTCCCAGGAGATGTCCAGGTTCGTCCGGATCCGGACGCGCGGATCGGCGCGGTCGAGAACCTCCGACAGGTCCACCGGCATCGTCTTGGTCTTGCCCGCGGGATATCCCATCGCGGGGAGGGCCGTCTTCCATCCTCCCTTCCCGTCGGGAACCTCGAGGGTCGGGCCCAACGGTCTGTTGTCCCTGCCCTGCGAGAGCGAGACGTTGATCGACGTGTCGCTGTAGAGGATCCAGCCGGTCAGATAAAGCACGACCTTGCGCGCGCCCCGCGCTTCCGGCATCTCGAGGACGAGGTCGTGCGGCTCGACGATCCCCTGGTAGCGGGTCGGCGCGTACCCGCCGAGGTAGACGCCGTCGGCCGCGCGGATCTCGGCGGTCCGGTCGCGGCCCGCCCCGTCGAGAGCGCGCGGAGTCAGAGGGTGCCTGGCGGTGAAGAGCGCCTTGGCGGGAAACGGAGGCGGGACCATTTTCTCGTTGGCGACGATCTCCACTCCGGCCTCGTGGTCCACGGCCCGAAGCTCCGCGAAGTCGAGATACGCCGCCTCCCAGAGCTCCTCGGTGAAGTCGAGCAGCAGTCTCCCGCCGGAGGGCCGGAGGACCGTTCCCCCAACGACGAGCCACTCGCGGGTGTCGGTCGGAGCCTGGTGAACGCCGTCGTAGAGGAGGCCGGCGGGGGCGCGTCCGAGCGCGTCGGTGACGAAGTGCCAGGCCTTTCCATCGTAGGCGTAGAGGAACGGGCAGGAGCCCTTGAGCTGCTGGACCTCGCGCAGCAGGGTCTTCGGCTGCGGAGAGACGGCATTCTGGGGGATGCCGTTGGTCCAGATGACCCGCAGGACCTCCGCCTTGCGCATCCCGTCGAGCCCCAGGTGCGTCACCGGGCGCGTGACGGCCCGGTACTCGTAGAGCGTGCCGGCCTTGATCTCGACTTCCGAGCCGTAACCGGACCGGTTGACCTTCGCGGATCCCGTCGGGAGGCCTTCCAGCGCGACGTCGAGCCAGCCGTTGGCGTTTCCACCGCGGTTCTCGAAAATAGCCACCGTGCCAGCCGTCGTGACGAGGACCAGGTCCAGGTCTCCGTCGCCGTCCACGTCCACGGCCTCGGCATCCCGGGCCGGCGGCAGATCGGCCTCGACCTTCGAAAAGGATCCGGTCCCGTCGTTGCGGAAGAGCGTCGAGCCCTTCGAGCCGGCGAGGAGAAGGTCCAGGTGCCCGTCGTTGTCGAAGTCGAAGAGCAACGGCGTGCCCCCGGCGGGAATTTCCGTTGCCGGAAGGAACGTGCCGTCCCCGCGGTTGAGCGCGATCCACGCGGCCGACTCGGTCGTCCAGACGAGGTCGGGCCTGCCGTCGGCGTTCAAATCTCCCGCGGCGACGGAGAGGAAGGAGCCGGCTTTCGGGAGGCCCGCGGCCTTCTCGCCGAAGCGGCCGCCTCGCAGGTTGTCGAGAAGGAGCAAGCCGCCGCCGGACCATGCGAGGACGAGGTCCGGATCTCCGTCGCGGTCGAAGTCCGCCGCGGCGGCGGCGCGCGACGCGATCGCGGCCGGCAACGCGGACGCCGTGACGTCCGTCCAGGTTCCGTCGAGGTTGTTTCGCAGGAGATGGTCCCCGCGCGCGCCGCTGACATAGAGGTCCAGGTCGCCGTCGTTGTCGAAGTCGATCGGAAGGACTCTTTCGCCGGCCGCGATCGCTGTCTTCCGGTACCCCTGACCTTCCGAGGTCCAGAGGGCTCCCGGCGTCGCCAGGTCGAATCCTCCCGAGTTGGCGATGTCCGCGACCTCGAGGGCGCGCGAGGCCGAGCCGGGCAGAGGAGCCGCCGGCCGGTAGCCGTCGCGCGCGGGTGCGACAAGCAGCCCCGAATCTCCCGCGAAGACGAGGTCGCGTCCGTCCTTGCCCGAGGAGCGGACCGCGGTAAGCCCCTTCAGGGAAGCGAGCGCGGGATACTCCTTCGCAACGAACCGGACCGGGATCGCGGCCGGACGCGATCGGACCTTCGTGGCGAGTGCCGGAGACCAATCCTCCAGCGGAAGTCCGACGACTCCCGGCTCGACGTCGCGGCGAGCCTGCTGGTACCGGGGGGTGCCGCGAAGCAGGTTCTCGACGATCCGGTACTTGAGAGACGCCGCCGCCGCATCGCCCGATTCGAGGGCCGAGCGGGACTCCGAGAGGTACTTTTCGAGCTTCTCGTCGCGCCCCTCGATCGCCTTTGCCATCCGGTCGCAAGCCGCCAGCGCTGCCGCCGCGTTTCCCTCCTCGCGCCGGTTCTCGCAGAGCCGGGCCAGGAGAAAGAGGTTCGCGGGGGCCCGCTCGAGCGCCGCTTCCAGGTGCCGGATCGCCCGTCCGCGGCCGTTCGGAGCGGCCGCCGCCAGCTTCGCGGCGTTCCACCGGGAGGCCACGTCCTTCGGATCGGCGGCGGCCGCCTTCTCGAAGGCGTCGAGCGCTCCCGCGGCGTCGCCGGCGAGCTCCAGCCGCGTCCCTTCCAGGGCGAGGACGCGGGCGTCCGCCGGCGAGAGCCGGAGCGCCTCGGCCATCAGCTGTTTCGCCTCCGCCGCGTTCTTGCTCCGCATCGCCGCGACCGCGCCGTCCGCCCAGCCGAGCGTCTCCTCCGGAGCGAGCTTCCGCACGGTCTCGAACCTCCGGCGGGCCTGGGCGTCGTCCCCTTCCTCGAGCGCGGCGAGCCCCAGGTTCTTCTCCGCGAGCAGCCGCGAGAGGTCGGCCGCGGAAGAGCTCGCTGGAACGGGGAGAAAATGAAGGGCGAGGAGAAGAGCCAGGCCGCTTGGCATTCCGCGAGGATGATAGCGAAGGACACCGCGGCTTCAGCGCGCCAGGGCCGACTCGCCGATCCCGGCTGAATGAAGGAGGTACCATGCGACTGACCGGATCCGGATCCCGCTCGATCGCTCTCTGTCTGCTGGCCCCTCTCGTCGTGGGGGGAGGGAGCGCGCTCCTGGGCGTCTGCGGCCCGTTCACCGATGTCGCGCCCGACGTCTTCTGCCCGTTCGTCCTCGAGATCTTCACCCTCGGAATCACGACAGGCACGACGCCGTCGACCTACGATCCGTCGGCGAACGTCTCCCGTCTGCAAATGGCGGCCTTCCTCTCGCGCACGGTGGACCGGGTCCTGACGCGCGGCGGCCGCCGGGCGGCCCTCAATCAGTTCTGGACGATCCAGGGCTCCATCAACCTCGCCCTCACGACGGTTGGAGCCTCGTCGCAGTTCGTCCAGTCCGACGGGGCCGACCTCTGGGTCGGCGAGTACGGCGCCGGCACCGTCGCGCGGATCCGCGGCAGTGATGGAAGGCGTCTCGAGACCTGGACCACGCCAGCCGGGATGGCGCTCCTTCCGGCCACGGGGAAAGTCTTCGTGGCCGGCTTCGCAAACCCGGGCACCCTGTACCGGATCGACCCCAGCCAGCCCGCCGGAGCGGCCACGGTGGTGGCGAGCACGCTCGGGGCGAATCCCCGCTCGATCGCGTTCGACGGATCGCGGATCTGGACGGCCAACGTCTTCAATTCCATCTCGATCGTGACCCCCGGAGCGGCCATCCCCTGGACGGTCACGACCGTCACGACGGGATTCAACGGTCCGGCCGGAGCGCTCTACGACGGGTCCAACATCTGGATCACCCATGGCGGGACGGCCAGGTTGACGAAGCTGGACTCCGACGGCGCCATCCTTCAAACGGTCACCGTGGGGCTGGGGCCGACCTATGCGGTCTTCGACGGCTCAAACATCTGGGTCGCCAACCAGTCCGCGAACTCCGTCTCGGTCGTGCGGGCGTCCAACGGAACGGTCCTGACGACGTTGACCGGCAACGGCATTTCTGCGCCCATCGCCGCCGCATTCGACGGAGAAAGAGTGCTCATCACCAACCTCGCCGACAGCGTCTCTCTTTACAAGGCGGCGGACCTTTCGGTCATCGGGAATTTCCCGACCGGCGTTTCGACCGGGCCGGTCGGGGCCTGCAGCGACGGTGTGAATTTCTGGATCGTGCTCTCGTTCTCAAACAAGCTCGCGCGGTTTTGAGCGGGCTTCGCAAGCCCAACGGGATCACGCCCCGCGGGGCCCGGCCGCAGCCCGTTCGAATGCGGAGAGGGCTTTTTCGTCGAAAAGACAGAAGAGGATCCTCTCTACGGAGCGGGCTCGAGCGGCGAAGCGCCTCGCCTCACGGACGGAGATCTCCGCGGCCCTATCCAGCGGGAACCCGTAAATGCCCGTCGAGAGGGCGGGCAGCGCGACCGACTTCGCGCCGATCTCCTCGGCGCGCTCGAGCGCCGAGTTGACCGCGGACGCGAGCAGCGCTTCTTCGCCGGAGCCGCCGCCGCGCCACACGGGACCGACCGCGTGGATCACCCACTTCGCCGGCAATTCACCCGCCCCGGTGACGACGGCGCCCCCGGTCGGGCAATGGCCGATCCGGTCGCACTCACGCTGGATCGACGAACCTCCGCGCCGCCGGATCGCCCCCGCGACCCCGGCGCCCAGCTGCAAGTCTTCGTTGGCCGCGTTGACGACCGCGTTCACCTCGAGCGCCGTGATGTCCCCTTGAGCGAGCTCGATCGAGGCGGGCAACTCAGGCTCCCAGCTGCCTCCGGATTTCCTCGGCGATCCGAAGGTATGCCGCGGTGACGGCGGAATCGGGGGCGGCGGAGACGATCGGCACGCCGGCGTCGCCGCCGACGGCGACCTGGGGGTCGAGCGGGATCTCGCCGAGGAACGGGATCTTCAACTGGTCGGCGGTCCTCTTCCCGCCTCCGTGCTTGAAGATCTCCTCGCGGTGCCCGCACTTCGGGCAGACGTAGTAGGACATGTTCTCGACAATCCCGAGGACCGGGACGTTGACCTTCTGGAACATCGCGAGGCCCTTGCGGGCGTCGATCAGCGAGACATCCTGCGGCGTCGTCACGATCACCGCGCCGGAGAGATGGATCTTCTGGGTCAGCGTCAGCTGCGCGTCGCCGGTTCCCGGCGGAAGATCGATGACGAGGCAGTCGAGCGGGCCCCACGCCACGTCCTGGAGGAACTGCTCGACCGCCTTCATGACCATCGGGCCGCGCCAGATGACCGGCTGGTCCACGTCCATCAGGAACCCGAGCGACATGACCTTCACGCCGTGGCGCTCGATCGGGACGATCTGGTCGGACTGGTTGACGAAGGGCTTCTCGTCGATCCCCATCATCATCTGCTGCGACGGGCCGTAGATGTCGGAATCCATGAGGCCGACGCGCTGTCCCGTTTTGGCCAGCGCAAGCGCGAGGTTGGCCGCGACGGTGGACTTGCCGACTCCGCCCTTCCCCGAGGCCACGGCGACCTTGAACCGGACCTCGGGCAGGATGTTGGGCTGGGGAGGAGGCGTGCCGCCGACCGCCCCGCGCGGGGCCGCCGGGCCCGGCTGCTGGGTATCCATCCGGATCGTGACGGCGTTGACGCCCGGCAGCGAGCGCAGCTTCTCCGTGGCGTCCCGCTTGATCTCCTCGGCCGCGCGCGGCGAGTCCGTCGTGATCTCCAGCCGGAAGGACACGTTCCCTCCGCCGACCGCCAGGTCCTTGACGAACCCGAACGAGACGATGTCCCGGGTCAGCCCCGGGAACCTCACCGTCCGCAGGGTCTCGAGGACCTTGTCTTCCGTGATTTCCGTAGTGGTTGCCATATCCACCGAAAAATATCAGGTTCGTGTCGTAGGGGAGGGGCTTGCCCCCCTCCCCCCAGTCGTGCCCTGAAAGCCGGCGCGCGGGTCCTGCCGCCGAACACCCCCCGGCAGTGCTCGGGCCGGGGAGGCCTGGGTCGCTGGCGATTGCTTTCTTCCCCGGCCCTGCGCGCTGGCGGTGGGGCCTCGTGCGTCGCCACCCCCGCGCCCTCGCATCTCGGCTCAATCGCCGATTTGCGAGGAGGCTTCGTCGCGCAGGGCGGCGATCACCTGGCGGAGTTCCTGGGTGACCTCGTCGCGGTCGCGGGCGGAGCGGCCGGCGACGGGGATCGGCGTTCCAATCGAAAGGACGACTCGGCCCGGCGTCATGTCGAGGGTGCCGCGGGGCAGGACCCGGCGGGTGCCGGCGATCGCGACGGGAAGAAGGGTGAAGCCGGAGCGGATGGCGAGGAGGGCGGCGCCGGGCTTGAACGGGAGCAGCTCGCCGTCGCGGGTGCGGGTCTCCTCGGGGAAGAGAACGATCGAGCGGCCGGACTTCAAGAGCTTCAACGCCGCCTCGACGGTCGCGGCGCCCCGTGAGCGTACTCCCCGGTCCACGGGGACGAAGCCGGCCGCGCGGATGGACCATCCGAGGATCGGGACCCGGAAGATGCTCCTCTTGGCCATCAGGCGGACCTGCAGCGGGAGGTTCGCCAGGAGGACCAGGATGTCGGCGTAGCTCTCGTGGTTGGAGACGATCACGAGGCCTCGCGACCGCGGCAGGCGCTCGGGGTGCAGGACCCGGACCCGGACCCCGGAGAAGAAGAGGATCGTCCTGGACCAGCCGCGGGCGAAGTACAGGAACCAGTCGCCGCGCGGCGGGAGGAAGGCGGCCACGATCGAGGGCAGCCCGAAGGCGACCGTGGCGATCGTGATCCCCGTCCAGACGGCCAGGG
Source organism: Thermoanaerobaculia bacterium (assembly GCA_035259605.1). Taxonomy (GTDB): domain Bacteria; phylum Acidobacteriota; class Thermoanaerobaculia; order UBA5066; family Gp7-AA6; genus JAWOLE01. Next base: position 12,968 of record DATFWF010000064.1, on the reverse strand, counting down.
AGCGCACCGCTCGAAGCGCCTTCAAGTCTTCACCCTTCCGAGATTTACTATGAAACGCGACTCAACATACAATCGGGCAACCCAATGAGCGCACCCCAGGGGCAATTCTCCGGCCCGCAGCCGTCGGCGACGGCCATCTTCTACCGGAACATCCGGTGGCTGCGGTTCGTGGACCGCTTCGGGCGCCGCGGGCAGGCCGCGATGGAGTACCTCGGCGGCATGGCGGAGATGGCCGGGCAGACGCTTCACGCCTGCTTTACGCGGCCGTTCTACTCCGCCGAGCTCCTGAGCCAGTTGGACGAGATCGGCGTCAAGTCGGTCTCGATCACCGGCATCACCGCGTTCTCGACCGGCATGGTGCTCGCCCTCCAGACCGCGTACGCGCTCGCCGCGTTCGGCGGAAAGATGTTCGTCGGCCGGGTCGTCGCGCTGTCGCTCCTGCGCGAGCTCGGCCCGGTCCTGACGGCGCTGATGGTGGGCGGACGCGTCGGCTCCGGCATCACGGCGGAGATCGGCTCGATGGTCGTGACCGAGCAGGTGGACGCCCTGCGCTCGATGGCCGTGTCCCCCATCCGCCGCCTCGTCGCCCCGAGGGTCATCGCGACCGTCATCATGCTCCCGGTCCTGACGGCCCTGGCGGACCTTCTCGGGATCCTCGGCGGACTTCTCATCGCGGTCGTCGAGCTCAACATGACCGCGCAGGACTACCTCGGCAGCATCTGGAACCAGCTCGCGATCTCCGACATCATGAGCGGCCTCTCCAAGACGGTCTTCTTCGGCTTCGAGATCGCCGTCATCGGCTGCTGGAACGGGCTGAAGGTCGAGGGAGGCGCCTCGGCGGTCGGCATCGCGACGACGCGCACGGTCGTGCTCGCCTCGATCTGCGTGCTGATCTCCGACTTCTTCCTGACGAAGCTCTTCCTCGCCCTATGAGCGCGAATCCCGGAGCCGCCTCCTCGACCCAGCCCGCGGGCGCCGGCCCGGGGCCTGCCCCCAATCCCGAGACGATCGTCGAGTTCAAGAACGTCTGGAAGCGCTTTTCGGGGAAGGAAATCCTGGCGGGCGTCAACCTGCAGATCCGCAAGGGCGAGATCCTCTGCGTGCTCGGCCCGTCGGGCACCGGCAAGAGCGTCACGCTTCGCCACATCAACGGGTTGACGAGGCCCGACGAGGGCGACGTCATCGTCTTCGGCGAGAACGTGACGAACAAGAGCGAGGAGGAGATGGCCCCGATCCGCCGGCGGCTGGCCATGCTCTTCCAGGGCGGCGCGCTCTTCGACTCGATGAACGTCGAGCTGAACGTCGGCTTCCCGCTCCGCGAGCACACGACCAAGACGCCGCGGGAGATCGCCGAGACAGTCGCCGAAAAGCTCTCGATGGTCGGGCTGCCGGGCACCCAGCGCAAGATGCCCTCCGAGCTGTCGGGCGGAATGCGAAAGCGGGTCGCGCTCGCCCGATCCATCGCGCTCGAGCCCGAGATCATCCTCTACGACGAGCCCACGACCGGCCTCGACCCGCTGACCTCCGAGAAGATCGGCCACCTGATCGTGGACATCAACCAGCGCATCCACACGACCTCGATCGTCGTCACGCACGACATCGTGATGGCGCGGACGGTCTCGGACCGCCTCGCCTTCCTCCACCAGGGGCGCTTCCAGTTCATCGGCACGTTTTCCGAGGCCTCCCGCGGCGGGCACCCCGTGCTCATGGAGTACTTCCGCTCCATGGGGTTCCCGTGCGGCACCGGCCTCGTCCAGGTCGTCAAGGACCTCTAGGGAACATCGAGGAGATTTCATGAGCGACACGCTCGAAGGGAGTCATCGGTAATGCCTGGAGAGTTTCAGGTCGGTAAGCGATTCCGCGTCGGTCTCGTCGTCCTGATCGCGTTGATCGCGGTCATGGCGGGGATCTTCATGGTCGGCCAGCGCGCCCACCTCTTCGTCAAGAAGTTCCCGTACGAGACCCGCTTCGATTCGGCCTCCGGGCTCGTCGCCGGGAACCCGGTCCGCTTGAACGGCGTGACCGTCGGCAACGTCCTCGAGGTCGTCCTCTCCCCCGACCCGGCGGACCGCACCGTGCGCGTGGTGTACGACGTGGACCGCCGCGCGGCCCCGCGCCTGCGCAAAGGGACGCGCGCCTCGATCAAGACGATCGGACTGCTCGGGGACAAGTACATCGAGCTCGAGGGCGGCACCGCCGAGGAGGCCGAGGTCGAGATCGGCGGGCAGATCCCGCCGGCCCCCGGCGCCGGGATCGAGAAGCTCCTGGAAGGCAGCGGCGACCTGCTGGCGGACCTGGGCGGGATCGCCCGGTCGCTGAAGAACATCCTGAAGCGCACCGAGGAGGGCAAGGGGTTCCTGGGAGCGCTGACCAGCGAGAGCGAGGAGAGCCAGAAGCTCGGCACCGGGCTGACCGGAACCCTCGCCTCGCTCAATTCCATCCTGCGCCGCATCGACAGCGGGCAGGGGCTGGCCGGCAAGCTCCTCTCCGACGAAAAGTACGGGAAGGAGACGACCGACGCCTTGAAGAGCGCCGTCCATTCCCTCCAGAGCGTCTTCTCCAAGGTGGACGACGCGTTGACGAACAACACCGGAGCGCTGGCGGCGCTGATCTCGGACCCCGAAGGGAAGAAGAAGGTCTACGGGTTCCTCGACAACCTGTCCACGGCGGCGACGTCGCTGGCGACCGTCATCGGCCAGCTCGAGAAGGGCAACGGCACGCTGGCGATCCTGTTGCGCGACGAGAAGTTCGGCAGGGAGTTCACCGGGCACTTGAACAGCTTCTCCAAGAGCCTCGACTCGATCGGCAAGAAGCTCGACAGCGGACAGGGAACCGCGGGCAAGCTGATCAACGATCCGGCGATCTTCGACGCGGCCAACCACGTCGTCGTCGGCATCGACGAGTCGTGGATGCTGCGGTGGTTGATCCGCGACCGCCAGAAGTCCGGGATCGAGAAGGAATACACCGAAGCTCAGAAGAAGCAGCAGGCCAGCGCGGCCGCGACGGCCCCGGATTCGATCCCGGCCCCGACCCCGACCCCGCACCGCTAGCGTTCGGGAGGGAACCGCATGCGATTGTTGATCACCGGCGGCGCCGGGTTCATCGGCTCGCACCTGGCCGACCGGCGGCTGGCCCGGGGGGATCGGGTCGTGGTTCTCGACGACTTCAACGACTTCTACGATCCCGCCGCCAAGCGACGCAACACGGCCCCCCACGCCGGCAACCCGGACTACCGCCTGGTCGAGGGGGACATCCGCGACGGAGAGCTGCTGGCGCGTCTCTTCGCGGAGGAGCGGTTCGACGCGGTCCTCCACCTGGCGGCGCGGGCGGGGGTCCGCCCTTCACTTTCTCAGCCGATCCTCTACGAGGAGGTCAACGTCGTCGGGACTCTGAGGCTCCTCGAGGCGGCCGTCGCGAGCGGCAGGCCCCGCTTCCTCTTCGCGTCCTCCTCGTCGGTGTACGGCGTCAATTCCAAGCTCCCGTTCTCCGAGGAGGACCCGATCGACCGCCCGATCTCCCCCTACGCGGCCACCAAGCGCGGCGCGGAGCTGCACGTCTTCGCCTTCCACCACGTCCACGGCCTCGACGCGGTCTGCCTGCGCTTCTTCACGGTGTACGGCCCGCGCCAGCGGCCGGAGATGGCGATCGCGCGATTCATCCGGTGCCTCGAGGAGGGACAACCGGTCCCCTTGTTCGGCGACGGCGGCTCGCGGCGGGATTACACCTACATCGACGACATCGCCGACGGCGTCGAGGCGGCGCTGACGCTCCCCTCGTCCTTCGAGATCCTCAACCTCGGCGGAGCGCACCCCGTGACGCTGTCGGACCTGGTCGCCGCGATCGAGAAGGCGACCGGCAAGAAGGCGATCCTCGACCGCCGGCCGGACCAGCCCGGGGACGTGCCCGTGACCTGCGCCGACGTGCGCAAGTCCGAACGCCTCCTCGGTTTCAAGGCCCGCGTCTCCCTCGAAGAGGGCCTGCGAAGAAGCGTCGAGTGGTACAGAAAGGAAAGAAAGGCTTCATGACCGCGAAATCGGAAATCGGCCTGCCATGAACATCTGCATGGTCGGAACCGGCTACGTCGGCCTCGTCACCGGGGCCGGCCTCGCCGACCTCGGCATGGACGTCATCTGCGTGGACAAGGACGAGGCGAAAATCTCGGCGCTCGCCCGCGGCGTCATCCCGATCTACGAGCCGGGGCTCGAAGAGCTGGTCGCCCGCAACGAGCGCAAGGGGCGCCTGCGGTTCACGACGAACCTGAAGGAAGCGATCCAGAGCGCGCTGGTGATCTTCATCGCGGTCGGCACGCCCCGGCGCAACGACGGCTCGCCGGACCTGACGTTCGTCCGGCAGGTCGCCGAGGCCGTGGCCGAGCACATGAACGGCTACAAGGTCGTCGTGACGAAATCCACGGTGCCGATCGGGACGGGCAAGATGATCTCGGACATCATCCGCGCGGACAACGGGCGGTACGAGTTCTCGATCGTCTCCAACCCCGAGTTCCTGCGCGAGGGGTCCGCGGTCAATGATTTCCTCCAGCCGGACCGGATCGTCATCGGCGCCTCGGACGCGCGCGCGATCGAGATCATGAAGGAGATCTACAAGCCCCTGTTCCTGCGCGAGACGCCGTTCGTCATCACCGACGTCGCCTCGGCGGAGCTGATCAAGTACGCCTCCAACGGCTTCCTGGCGGTGAAGATCTCCTTCATCAACGAGATCGCGCACCTCTGCGACCTGATGGGCGCCAACGTGCAGGACGTCGCGACCGGGATGGGGCTCGACCCGCGGATCGGATCGCGGTTCCTCCTGCCGGGGCCGGGATTCGGCGGGTCCTGCTTTCCCAAGGACACCTCGGCGGCGGCCGAGATCGCGCGAAACCATGGAACGACCTTCGAGCTCATCGAGGCGACGATCCGCGTCAACGACCGCACACGCTCGCGGATGATCGAGAAGATCTCGCGGGCCGCCGGTCCGCTGGCCGGCAAGACCGCGGCGGTCCTGGGCCTCTCCTTCAAGCCGGAGACCGACGACATCCGGGAGTCGCCCGCGCTGTCTGTCGTCGCGGGGCTGTTGAAGAATGGCGCGAGGGTCCGCGCCTTCGACCCCGCGGCGATGGACAACACCCGCCAGGTCTTCCCGGACATCCACTACGCCGAGGACGCGTACGACTGCGCGGCCGGCGCCGACTTCGTCGTCCTCGCGACGGAGTGGAACGAGTTCCGCGCACTCGACCTCTCCAAGCTCGCCGCCGCCGTCCGCACCCGCAACATGATCGACCTGAGGAACGTCTACGACCCGAAGGAGCTTCGAGCGGCGGGCTGGGACTACACCGGAGTCGGACGGCCATGACCTTAAGCCGGCAGACGGTAGACGTGAGACGGTAGACGTCCAATGCGACTTCCCTCGTCTCCCGTCTTCCGTCTCCCGTCTTCCGACTCGCGAGCGCGGAGTTGCGGGCAATGAGAGTCCTTGTGACGGGAGGCGCCGGCTTCCTGGGCAGCCACCTGTGCGACAGGCTGCTCGCCGAGGGGCACGAGGTCGTGGCCATGGACAACCTCGTGACCGGGAACCTGCGCAACATCGCGCACCTGGACGCAGAGAGACGCTTCCGGTTCGTCCGGCACGACGTCACGCAGTTCATCGCGGTGGACGGGGCGCTCGACGCCGTGCTCCACTTCGCCTCCCCCGCTTCTCCCATCGACTACCTGGAGCTGCCGATCCAAACCCTGAAGGTCGGCTCGCTGGGGACCCACAACGCGCTCGGGCTGGCGATGGCCAAGAAGGCGCGATTCCTCCTGGCCTCGACCTCGGAGGTCTACGGCGACCCGCTCGTCCATCCGCAGCCCGAGACCTACTGGGGAAACGTCAACCCGATCGGCCCCCGCGGCGTCTACGACGAGGCCAAGAGATTCGCCGAGGCCATGACGATGGCCTACCAGCGGGCGCACGGCGTCGAGACGAGGATCGTCCGGATCTTCAACACGTATGGCCCCAGGATGCGGCTCCGCGACGGGCGCGTCGTGCCGGCGCTCATCGGCCAGGCGCTCGCGGACGAGCCGCTGACCGTCTTCGGCGACGGCTCGCAGACGCGGTCCTTCTGCTACGTCTCGGACCTGATCGACGGGATCTACCGGCTGCTCCTCTCGGGGGAGAAGGACCCGGTCAACATCGGAAACCCGCGCGAGATGTCGGTCCTCGAATTCGCGAAGACGATCCAGAGATTGATCGGCACGAAGAGCCCGATCGTCTTCAAGCCGCTTCCGGTGGACGACCCCAGGGTGCGTCAGCCCGATATCGCCAGGGCGCGCCACCACCTGGGCTGGCAGCCGAACGTCGAGCTGGAGGAAGGGCTCTCCAGGACGATCGAGTACTTCAAGAACCTTCCGTCCTAGAGTTCACGTTCCGTCGCTGCCGATCGCCTCGACCGGGCAGGAATCCATCGCCTCCTGGCACTGGGCCTCTTCCTCGGAGGTCGCGGGCTGGCGGAAGACGTAGGAGAAGGCCTTCTCCTCGTGGCGCTGGAAGTTCCCGGGAGCGGTGACCCGGCACACATCGCAATCGATGCACTGCGTGTCCACGTAGTACTTTCCGGAGACGTTCTCCGGGAGCCGGTCGCCGGGGTTCGCCACGCGGGAAAGGTATCAGGCCGCGGGCGTGCCGGCGCGGGCCCTTTGCGCGATTTAGGCGCAGATTAGCGGCGGCGCGATTCGGGGCCGATCGTCGTTAGACTGCGGGTGCGTGACCCGATCGAGATGGATCCTGCTGGCGGCGGCGCTGGCGGCGGCCGCCGGCTGCCGCGAAAACGAGCTTCCGGTGGGCGACGGGGTGACGGGCGACCTCGCGGCAGGCCAGCGGATCTTCGAGCGCAAGTGCGTCTCCTGCCACAACAGGAACGGCGACGGGAACACGGTGACCGGCAGCCGCTTCAAGTACGCCAACTTGATCGACGGGGTCTGGCGCTCCGACGGCTCGGCCGAGGCGATCGAGCGGCAGATCCGCCAGGGTCACGACCCGATGCCGAAATTCGAGGGGAAGCTGACCGACGAGGAGATCCGCCAGACGGCCGCCTACGTGCTGGAGCTCTCGAGATCGAGAGGCAGATGAACCGGGTCATCCGGCTGTTTCCGCTGCCCGAAGTCGTCCTGCTGCCCGGGACGCTGCTTCCCCTGCACATCTTCGAGCCTCGCTACCGCGCGATGGTCGCCGATTCGCTCGAGGGCGACCGGCTGATCGGGATGGCGATGCTCAAGCCGGGCTGGGAGGAGGGCGGCGACGCGCCGGGCATCCACGAGATCGGGGGCGCCGGGGAGATCGTCGAGTCGGAGAAGCTGCCCGACGGCCGGTACAACATCCTCCTCGAGGGCCGGTTCCGCTACCGGGTTCTCCACGAGCAGGACGGCTCGGCTCCCTACCGGATCGCCGACGTCGAGGAGATCGCCTCCATCCCGTTTCCCGCCGGAGAAGACGAAGAACGCGCTCGCAGGGCGGCGGACAGGCTTTTCGAGAGCCTGAGCGGCCCGCTGGAGCTTCCCCCGATGCCCCGGGAGGCTCTCCCGGCCGAACGGTTCGCCTCGGAGATGGCGCTGCGCTTGCGCCATACGCCTCCCGAGCTGCAAGCGCTCCTCGAAACGGATTCCCTGGCGGCGCGGTACGACTCCCTGATTGCCCGGATGGCGGAATGGGAGGAGAGGATGCGGTTCCTCGCTCCCTACCGTCCGGTCGATCTCGATGTCAGACGGAACTAAAGATTTGTGATTTGTGATTTGTGATTTGTGAGCAGGGCGGAAAACCCTACTGACCAATCACCAATCCGCGTCGCGGGCCGTCAGTTCCGCGACGCGTTGAGCGCCCGGTCGTGCGCCCAGCTCTTGATCGCCTTGATCTGGTCTTCCATCGTGATCGCCAGCGGGACCGTCGTCGCGATGACCCGGTGGAGGTCGTCCTCGGTCGGGGTGCGCTTCTCCGAGTAGGAGTCCACGACCGACGACACGACGATCTGCTCGATCTCGGCGCCGTTCCACCCCTTCGTCGCCTTGGCCAGGAAGACCAGGTCGAACCGCCCGGGGTCGCACCGGTTCTTCTTCAGGTGGATCGCGAAGATCTGCTTGCGCTCCTCCTCGTTGGGAAGGTCCACGAAGAAGACCTGGTCGAAGCGGCCCTTCCGGATGATCTCCGCCGGCAGGAGCTGGATCCGGTTGGCGGTCGCCGCCACGAACACGAGCGCGCTCTTCTCCTGCATCCACGTCAGGAACCCCGAGAAGATGCGCGACATCGAGGCGTCCCCGCCTTCGCGGTAGCCGCCGACCCCCATCTCGATCTCGTCGATCCAGAGCACCGCCGGCGAGACCGCCTCGACCGACCGCAGCGCCTTGAGGAACGTCGCCTCCGGGTTGGGCGTGCCGAAGATCGCGTTCATGTCGAGCCGGAAGAGCGGAAGGTTCCAGAGCGTCGAGATCGTCTTGACGGCGAGGCTCTTGCCGCAGCCCGAGATCCCCATCAGCAGGACGCCGCGCGGGATCGGGATTCCGGCGTCGAGCGCTTCCTTGGAGAAGAGGTTCCGGCGCTTCTGGAGCCAGGTCTTCAGGGTGTCGTAGCCGCCGATGTCCTCGATCGAGAAGCGGGGAGGCACGAACTCCAGCACCCCCTCCTTCTTGGACATCTGCTCCTTCTCGGCGAGGACCTCGTGGAACGCGGCCTCGTCGAAGGCCTGCCTCTGCGCGAAGACCTTGGAGAGGACGTGGCCGATCTCGTCGGCCGTCAGGCCGCGCATCGCGAGCGACAGCCGACGCACCGCGGGCTCGTCGAGGGTCGCGCCCTGCCGGCGCCGCATGATCCCCTCGATGATCCGGGAGATCTCCGCGTCGTCGGGCAGCTCGTACTCGACGATGAAGATCTCCTTCTTGGCCTCCTCCGGGATCGACAGGCGGGGCGAGACGAGGAGGACGTGGCGGCCCCGGTCCTTCAGCCCGCGGTAGAGGTCGCGCAGCCGCCGGATGATCTCCGGCCGGGTCTCCGGCGACGCCGGGAAGTCCTTGAGGAGGTAGAAGCCCTTGCCCGGCGCCTGGAGGATCGTCTCGAGGGCCTTCAGGGGGTCGCGCGTCTCGGGGACCGGCACGCCGTCCACGACGAGGCCGTCCACCACCGACCAGATCCCGCAGGGGACCGGGGCTCCGAAAAAGGTCTTGGCCAGGTGCAGCGCCAGCCTCTCGACCCGCGATTCCTCCCACGTCTGCACGAAGAGGATCGGGTGGCCTCCCTGAAGGGCACGGCGAATCCTGTCGGTCGCCTTGGGAGGCGCCGCCACCAGCGGAACGACGGTGCTCATTTGCGACGATTGTAACAGCCGGAAGACGGTAGACGAGAGACGGGAGACGACTGTGTCCCGCAACGTCTTCCGTCTACCGTCTGCCGTCTACCGTGTCTCGTCTTCCCGTACAATCGGACAGTGGCGAATCCCGAGCATCTGGCGCTTCTCCTGTCGGAGGAGTGGAACGCGTGGCGGACCCGCAACACCAACGTCACGCCCGACCTGACCGACTCCGACTTCTCGGGCAAGGACCTCTCCGGCAAGGACCTCAAGAGGGCCGACCTCTCGCGCGTGAACCTGGCCGGCGCCACCCTCGACGGGGCCGACCTTTCCCGTGCGGCCCTGGTGGACTCGCGCGTGACCGGCTGCTCGGCGCCGGGCGCGACCTTCGATCACTGCAACATGGACCTCCTCGATTTCACCGGGGCGTTTCTCGCCGGGGCGCGGTTTCGCTCCGCGTCGGTCCAGGGGTGCTCCTTCGTCAACGCCAACCTGGCGGGGGCGGACTTCTTCCGGGCCCGGATGGACGGCGCCAACCTGACCGAGGCGAACTTCGCCGGCGCGGCGCTGGCGGACGTCTCCTTCCGGGGCGTCAAGACGGCCGGGGCGCACTTCGACGGCGCGGACCTGTCGCGGTGCCTCTTCGAGGGGGTGTCGCTCGCGCGCGGCTCGTTCCCCAACGCGAACTTCGAGGGGGCCAACCTCAAGGCCGCCGATCTGACCGGCGCCGACCTGCGCCGCGCCAGATTCCTCAAGGCGCTCCTCCGGCAGGCGGCGATGAACGCGGCCAACTGCGAGGGCGCGGATTTCGCCGAGGCGGACATGGAGCTGGTCTCGGCCATCGAGGCGGATTTCACCGGCGCGAGCTTCGACCGGGCGAAGATCCGGAAGGCGGACTTCAAGAAGGCCATCCTGCTCGACGCGGTCGGCCGCGACGTCAGCTTCGCCGACGCGAAACTGACCGGGGTGGACATGCGGTCGGCGAAATTCGAGAGCGCCAACTTCCAGGGAGCGGACCTCTCCAAGGCGAACTTCTCGCGGACCAACCTGAAGCCCTACTCCTTCGTCGGCGCGCGCTTCGCCAACACCGACGTCTCGGAGGCGCAGGCCCAGGAAGTCAACTTCTCCCGGGCCGACCTGTCGCTCGGCAACTTCCGGCTGGCGAACCTGAAGCGCGCCAACCTCTCGGGCTGCCGCGCCTTCGACACGGACCTGTCCGGCACGCTGCTCGTCGGGGCGAACTTCACCGACGCGACCCTAGAGGAAGCCGACCTGCGCTTCGCGCGAGCCATCGGAGCGGACTTCTCCGGCGCGCGCTTGAACGGGGCGGACCTGGCCAACGCCGATTTCTCCGAGGCCCGATTCAAGAGAACGAAGATCTGGGGGGCCACGGCGCGGAGGGCCAAGCCTCCCAGGGGGTGGGGAATGCTCTTCTCCCTTTCCACGACCTTCTCCAGGGCGAAGGAGAAGAAGACCAAGGTGACCGACCAGAAGGAACAGCAGCGCAAGAAGCGGATCGCGGAGCTGGAGGCCGAGGCGGACCAGAAGCCGCCCCACCTGACGGGACGCCGCTAACGCGATCGGAACCGGTTCCAGGTTTCAGGTTCCATGTTCCAAGAGGCCCCATCCACCTGGGACCTGGAGCCTGGAACTTGGAACTACCTCTTGGACGGCTTGGGAGGAAGGGCGGGGATCGTCGGGGTGTAGACCGGGGCGGGCGCCGGAGACGGAGGCGTCGCGGCTTTCCTGAAGGCGGCCTCGAGGGTGGAAGCGGCGTCGCCGCCGAGGAAGAGGCTGCCCGGGCGCTGGCTCACGGTCGCCTCGGACTGGGCCGCTCCGGGATAGACCTTCACGATCCACGGCTCCCCCGCCGAGAGCTTGACGGTCACCGTGGCGGCGGGCTGCCGGTCGGCGAGCGCCTTGCTGCGGGCGTCGTCGCCGAAGGACCGGCTCTTGACGTCGAGAAGGGCCGACATCAGGTCGTCCACGGAGGGCGCGACCACGGTCTTCCCGCTGAGCGTCCAGCCGTCCTGCTTTCGCTCGAAGAGGTACTTCTGGCTCGCGAAGTCGCCCTCGATCGACGTCAGCGCGCTGCGATCGAACCGGACGAGCCTGGGCTCCCGGAACGCCTCCGCTTCCCGCGACAGGTCCTCCGCGATCGTGCTCGCGACTGTGAAGACCTGGTTCTCGCGGCGCGCGTAGATCGAGTTGCCGTCCGCCTTCGAGGCCCCGAAGTCCACCGAGATGCCGGGCCCCTTCGAATCGGCGAGGACGACGTGGAAGAGCGGCGGCGACAACCCGAGCGAGGCCAGGCCCTGCCCCTGCGGCGAGGGGAGGAAATCGATCACCTTCACGGCGGTCAGGGAGCCGATCAGCTTCTCGACCGCTTCGTTGTCCGCGAGGTCGGCGAGCGGCTGCTTCAACCACCACCCGCTGTCCTTCTTCGCCAGGGAGAGCCGGCCGCGCCCGCGGTCCACGTCGAGCCGGGAGTTCTCCGGGTTGCTCGGCCCGAAGACCTCGCGGCTCTTGAACTCGTCGGGCGTCTTCTTGACCGCCAGCGCGAGGTTGGTGGAGACGAACAGCACCGGGCCGTTTCCGCCCGCGCGGGCCGCCGTCGTCTCCGTTCCCGGGATGTCAATGCCGACCTCCACGGTCCGGGTAAGCTTCTTGCCCTTGTCGTCCTTCCAGTTGATCGTCGCCTTCACGACCGGCGTCTTCAGGCCGTAGTCCTCCGGCTTCGCCTCGGCGGAGTCGCCGCCCGTGCGGCGCAGCCTCGCCAGCTGCGAGACCACGTCGGAAGCGGCGAAGCCGTCCGCGGGATACGAATCCGGCTTGACCATCCTCCAGCTCTTCTCGCCCGCCCGGGCGAGCTCGATGACCGTGCCGCCCTTCTCCAGCTTCACGCCCTCGACCTGGTCCTCGGGGATCTCCCAGACGAGGTCCCCCTTCTGCTTGCGCTCGGTCGTCGAGGGGAGCTTCCTCTCGAAGAAGAAGACGAAGGCGAAAAGGCCGACGACGAGGGCCGTCAGGATGATCAGCTTCCTGGGAGTCATGAGGTCCGCCCGGCAGCGTCGCGCGCCACTAGTCGCGGCGGCGGTACCAGACCCAGACGCCGATGACGATCGCGACGGCCGGCATCCCCGCGATCGCGAAGAGCCCGATCCGGTTGACCTGGGCCCGCGTGAGGGTCAGCGCGGCCTGTTCCGGCGTCTTCGGCGCGATTCCGACGAGGCGCTCGTGGCCGGCGAGCCAGTTGACCGCGTTCAAGAAGAGGTTGGTGTTGCCGCCGTTGTTGATGTTGCCGTTGGCCGCGAAACGCGAGTTGCCGACGACGAGCATCCGGAAGGGGTGCGCCGGCGCCTTGCCGTCCTTGTCCTTCTTGACCCACTCGACGGAGATCGCGATCGGCACGGGCCCCTGGACGTCCTCGGGGTCCTTCTTGACCGCCTCGAGCTTGTTCAACGAGGTCTCGCCCCAGCCGTCCCTGCTCGTGTCCACGATCATCAGCTCGAGGTAGCCGTCGGGAACCTTCTCCGGCTTGAAGACCGAGCGGGCGAGCGGGAACACGACCGGCAGCCCCTCGGAGGAGAGCGACTGGACGATCGGGTGCAGGCCGTAGTCGTTGGCGATGAGGGTCTCGGGTCCGACCATCGGGACCGCG
>DATFWF010000063.1:0-10662 GCA_035259605.1 Thermoanaerobaculia bacterium | reverse complement strand
CGCGCACGAGCTCACCCACGTCTTCCAGTTCGAGATCCTCTTCGGCGGCAACTACCTGCGCGCGGCGACGACCTCGGCGCCGCAGTGGTTCCTCGAAGGGATGGCGTCGTACTACGGCAACGACGAGGACAACAAGGACCGCATGGTCCTGCGCGACGCGGTCCTCGCCGACCAGGTGCCGGAGATCGCGCAGAAGGGGATCTACGGGTTCTTCGCGTACCGCTTCGGCCACGCGGTCTTCGACTTCATCGCCGCGGAGTGGGGCAAGGACGCGGTGCGCGAGTTCCTCTTCGAGTTCCGCAACCAGATCTCGGGCAACATGGAGAAGCCGATCAAGCGCGCCTTCAACATCTCCGCCGAGGACTTCGACATCCGCTTCCGGCGCTACCTGCGCCAGCGGTTCCTGAAGATCCTGACGGAGAAGGGCGAGCCGATCGATTTCGGCGAGCGCTTCCGGATCAAGGAAGTCGAGTCGGCCGAGCTGTCGCCGCGCGCCTACCCCTCCGGCGACTTCGTGGCCGCGATCTCGGCCTACAAGGAAGAGGCGGACGTCGTCGTGATGTCCACGCGCGACCGCAATCTCTACAAGAACCTCACGAGCGGGTACACAACCAACTACGAGTACCTCGTCGCCCAGTGGCTCACGACCGGCCCGCAGAGCGGCGCCGACCTGGCGGTTTCGCCCGACGGCAACACCGTGGCGGTCTTCGCCCGCCGCGAGCGCGGCCGCGACCTGCTGCTGTTGAACGCCTTGAACGGCGGGATCCGCGAGCGCATCGAGATGCCCGGCGTGGACCAGCAGCTGTCCCCCTCCTTCTCCCCCAACGGCCAGAAGGTCGTCTTCCGAGGGATGCGCAACGGGAAAGGGGACATCTACGCCTACGATCTGACGTCCAGGACGGTCAGCAACCTGACGCAGGACGACGAGTCCTCCGACTTCGGCCCGGCCTTCTCCCCCGACGGAAAGTGGATCTACTACAGCTCCGTCCACGGCACGAAGGCGAAGATCTACCGGATGCACTCCGACGCGCCGGAGTCGCGCGAGCAGGTCACCTACGGGGACTGGAACGACGAGGACCCGGCGCTCTCGCCCGACGGCAAGAAGCTCTTCTTCACCTCGGACCGCGACGCGGGCATCTACAACATCTACTCGATCAACCTGGAGACGGGCGAGACGTTCCTCCACACCAACGTCGTCGCCGGCGTCTTCTCGCCGACGATCTTCGTGGGCAAGGACAATTCCGAGAAGCTCGTCTTCTCGGCCTACTACAAGCGCCGCTTCACGCTCTACATCGCCGACACGAACAAGCCCGTCCGAAAGCTCGCCGATCTGGCCCCCGCCGCGACGCCGAGCGTGCAGCCGGTCGTCACCCCCTACCAGCCCGCCATCGAAGTGTCCGTGGATCCGGAGAAGGTCTCTCCCAAGCCCAGCCGCAAGCTCTCGCTGGAAGACGCGTCGGTCACGGCCGGCGTCAACACCGACCAGACCTTCGTTTCCGACACGGTCCTGATCTTCGGCGACAACCTCGGCGACCGGCGCCTGATCTTCGTCTTCGAGTCCATCTCCTCCTTCACGACGTTCCAGTTCAGCTACTACGACATCTCCAAGCGCCTCCAGAAGGGGGTCACCGTCTTCGACGCGCGGACGTATTTCCTCACCACGGACATCTCCACCGGCCAAGTCGTGCGGGACCGGCGGGCTCAGAGAAGTACGGGGGGCCTCTTCCTCTTCAACTATCCGCTGTCCCGATACCACCGCGTCGAGGCCAACGTCGGTTACATCTCGCGCTCGATCGACTACCCGTTCGTCCAGACCAACGCCGACGGGAGCCAGGGAGTGGTCGTTCTGCCGCGGTCGGACAACTTTCCGACGATCGGACTGTCCTTCGTCGGCGACACGACGCTCTACCAGGAGTGGGGACCGAGCTCCGGCCGCCGCTATCGCTTCTCCGTCTCGTACGCGCCGGACTTCAAGAAAGACAACATCGACCCGACCACGGGGCTGCCCGGCACCTCCACCACGCTGACCTTCGACGCGACCGCAGACATCCGCCGCTACTTCCGGATCACGCCGAGGATGCTCTTCGCGATCCGCCTCTTCGGCGGGTACTCGACCGGCAACTTCCCGACGGTCTACTACTTCGGCGGCCTCGACACGCTGCGCGGCTACGACTACGCCTCGGTCATCGGCAACACCATCGCCTTCGCCAACTTCGAGCTGCGCTTCCCGCTGATCGACTATCTGATCTTCCCCATCGGCGGCCTGCGCAACATCCGCTCGCACATCTTCTTCGACATCGGCGGGGGGTCGCTGAAGAACCAGAACTTCAAGTTCTGGGACTCGGACGAGCACCAGCTGATTGACGGAAAGGCGTCCTACGGGATGGGATTCCAGCTCGTACTGCTCGGCCTGGAGATGCACTGGGACTTCGCCCGGCAGACCGACTTCAAGCACACGCTGTCCGGATTCAAGACCGCCTTCTACATCGGGACCTCCTTCTAGCGGGGGCCGGACGCCAACGCCGCGCCGGCAATTCGCTAGAATCGGGATGCGTGTCCCTCGGAACGACGGTTGCGGTTCGGGCACTCGGGCCCTACGGAGGCTCTGCGCCCGGCTACCGGCTGACGACGTTTCTGCTCGACGGGGAGACCGCCCTCGACGCCGGCTGCCTGACCGACGCGCTGCCGCTTGCCGCGCAGCGGAGGGTCAAGCGCGTGCTTCTGACCCATGCGCACTTCGATCACATCGCGTCGCTGCCCCTGCTCTGCGACAACCTCTACGGGCAGGCTCGGCCGCTGGAGGTCCTCGCTCCCGCGCCGGTCCTGGCGACGCTCCGGCGTGATGTCTTCAATGACCGGGTCTGGCCGGACTTCACGCGGTTGCCCTCGCGCGGGAGGCCGACGGCCGTCTTGAAGCCGGTCCCGGAAGGACGAGCTTTCTCCGCGGGAGGATTTTCCGTCGTGGCCTTCGCGGTCAAGCACACGGTCCCGGCCTACGGGTACGTGGTCTCCAAGCGGGGCCGCTCGGTGCTCTTCTCGGGAGACACGCGTCCCACCGAACGGCTCTGGGAAGAGGCGCGCCGGGCCCGCAACCTCAAGGCGATCTTCCTGGAGGTCTCCTTTTCCGACACGCAGGCGCCCCTCGCGAAGGCGTCGGGCCACTTCACGCCGAGCCAGCTCGCCGAGGGGCTCGCGAAGGCTCCCCCGCGGGTTCCGGTTTACCTGTACCACATGAAGCCGCCTTCGCTCTCCCGCATCCGCCGCGAGATCGACGCGCTCGGGGAGCCTCGACTGAAGCTCCTCGACTCGGAGAGATCCTTCCGCTTCTAGCGCGCGAGGCGACGCGCCCAGGCCACCAGGTCCACGGCGAGCGTGCCGGCGAGGCGGCCGCGCAGCGAGTCGTTGCGAAGAAGGTCGAGGCGCGGGCCCTCGAGAGGGCGGCGGCGCAACAGGTAGGTGCGGGAGTTCCGGGTTCCGACCTCGAAGAAGGAGGTCTGGCTCCCCCGGCGAATCTCGAGGCGGAGGGCTTGGGCGTCGGCGCGGACCTCCTCTTCCAGTACCCCGCTCTCCGCGCCCTCCTCCGGCGACAGCCTGACGCGCCAGTCTCCGCCCGGCTGATCTTGCGCCGACGCGTGCGCCGCGCCGGAGAGGAATTCGACATAGGCCGGCCGCGATCCGATCGCGGCGAAGGCGGCCGCGGGATCGGAGCTCGTTTCCAGGTAAACGGTGATCTCCGCGTTCTGCGCGGGAGGCTCGGCGTCTCCCACGAGGGAGAACGCGCGATCGAGAAGCGCGGCGTCCGTTCCAAACTGCTCCTCCAGGATCGGCGCGCGGGGCGAAGGAAGAGGAATCCGCGTTCGCGAGTGGCGGTCGTCCACCCGGATCTCCCCTGCCCCGAAGGAGAGGATCCGGCCGGGCCGCTCGGCGCGGAGCGAAACCGAGGTCAGGAACTTCGTCCGGCGCTCAAACGTGGCCCGCCACCGGGACCGGAATTCCTCTTCCGCGGCGGGCGCGGCGAAGATCTCCAGTTTCCGGGGTCCCTCCGGAACGCCCTCGAGCATCTCGACGGACCACCCGCGCGGCGTCGGCGCCACGTGAACCTCCGCCAGCGCGGTATCGGTCCCCCCTTCCCTCGCGGCGAGGAGGGCGGGCAGCGGAAAGCCGACGTCGCAGATCCACTCGTCTGGCTCGCTCCCGCTTCGAACGAGGAGCGCCGCGTGATCGAAGTCTTCCTGGACGCGGCCCAGGACGGGGCGGACGTCGAAGCCGAGCGAGGCGATGAGAGCCTGGAAGGCCGCGACCCGGGCAAAGCAGGTCCCGCCGGCGCCGGACTCCAGGTGGTCGGCCCAGAAGACGTCGGGCCAGCGGGGTTTCTCCCGCGGATCCGCGACCTCGGCGTTTCGAACGATCTTCGACGCGGATTCGAAAGGGACGCGCTGGTTGAACCGCGCGAACAGGGCCTCGAGGTAGTGGAAGGACGGCTCGGCGCAGTCGATCTCGAGCGCTTCGAGAATGTCGTCGACCGGAACCGGCAACCGACCGCTCAGTTCTTCTTCGAAAGCCGTTCGACGAGCGCGGCGATGCGGTTCCTCGCGTCCGGGCTGAACCAGAATTCCAGGAAGGGGTCGTCCTCGCGAGCCGCGTCGAAGCGCTCCAGGGTCTCGGCGCGCGCCCGGCGCTTGGTCTCGGCGTACGCGGGAGGGGATCCCCGGGAGAGCGCGGCCGCCCTTTCGAGCGCGGCGGATTCGAGGTCGGCCGGCGCCACGGCGCGGTCGGCGAGGCCCATCGCGAGGGCGCGGTCCACCGGCATGTTCTCGGCCGAGGCGGTCAGGCGCTCCATCCCGCGAGGGCCCAGGACGAAACGGAAGAGCTCGACGCAGGAGGCCGGCAGCGGAACTCCCAGCGCGACTTCCGAGAGGCCGAGCCTGGCGGGGCCCTCCGCCACGAAACGCTCGTCGGCCGCCGCCGCGACGATCATGCCCCCGGCGATGGCGTGCCCCGGCAGCGCCGCCACGATCGGGGCGGGGTGCGTGAAGATCCGGCGGACCAGGTCGCAATAGGCGTCGAGGAAGCCCTTCATCTCTTCCCGCTCGAAGGCCGAGACGACCGGCAGGTCCCAGCCGCCGGAGAAGATCTTCGGGCTCGTCGAGGTCAGGACGATCGCGCGGGAGTCCATGGCGTCGTCGAACGCCCGCGCGAGGGCCGCGACGAGGCCGGCGGAAAACGCGTTGGCGGGCGGGCGGTCGAGCGCGATGACCGAGACGCCGTCGCGGACTTCGATCGAAACGAGGCTCAAGCGCTCACGCTTTCGTTTCCGCCGCGAGCGCGTGGTCGAGCGCGGCCTCGTGCACGCGGTTGTCCTCGGTCAGCTCGGGATGGAAGGTCGCCGCCGTGACGTTGCCGCGGCGGACGAGCACAGGCTCCCCTTTCAGCGTCGCCAGCACTTCGACGCCGGGTCCGACCGCGCGGATTCGGGGGGCGCGGATGAAGACCGCGGGCAGCTCGCCGCCCAGGGACGGCGCCTCGACCTGCCCGACGAAAGAGTCGACCTGCCGCCCGTAGGCGTTCCGTTCGACCGCGATGTCGAGGAGGCCGAGCGACTTCTGCGACGGGTTGGTGACCGTCCGCGCGAGCACGATCGCGCCGGCGCAGGTTCCAAAGACCGGGCGGCCGCTCGCCGCGAAGCGCCGGATCGCCTCTTCCCACGGCGCCGCCTCGAAGAACTTCCAGATCGTGGTGGACTCCCCTCCGGGCAGGATCAGGCCCGCTGCGTCTTCGATCTCCTCGGGCCGCCGAGCTTCGAAGGAGTCCATCCCCATCTCTTTGAGCTTTACCCGGTGCGCTTCGAAGTCGCCCTGTAAAGCGAGGACGGCCACCCCATCGGGTGATCTGCGATCCGGTGATCGGGTGATTCCGGGCTCCAGATCACCCGATGGCTCGATCACCCGATCACCCGATTCTTCCCTCACCAGCCTCTTCCCTGCAGGCGCGCTTCCTCGGGCAGGCTCGCCGCCTCGATGCCCTTCATGCCGGAGCCGAGGGACTCCTCCGCTTCGACCAGCGCCTGGGCGTCGCGCCAGTGGGTCGTCGCCTTGACGATCGCCCGCGCGCGGTTGGCGGGATCCGCGGACTTGAAGATGCCCGAGCCGACGAAGACGGCTTCGGCGCCGAGCGACATGCAGAGCGCGGCATCCGCCGGCGTCGCGATGCCCCCCGCCGCGAAGTTGGGAACCGGCAGCTTCCCGGTTTCCGCGACCTGGACGACGATCTCGTACGGCGCGCCCAGGCGCTTGGCCTCCGACATCCTCTCGTCGCGGCTCATCAGGGTCAGGTTGCGGATGTCGCGCCAGACCTCGCGCAGGTGCTTGACGGCGTGGACGACGTCGCCCGTCCCGGCCTCCCCTTTCGTGCGGATCATCGCCGCGCCCTCGCCGATGCGCCGCAGGGCCTCGCCGAGATTGCGGCATCCGCAGACGAACGGCACCGCGAAATCGTGCTTGTAGACGTGGTTCTCCTCGTCGGCGGGAGTCAGGACTTCCGACTCGTCGATGAAGTCCACCTTCAACGCCTCGAGGATCCGCGCCTCGGCGGTGTGGCCGATCCGGCACTTCGCCATCACCGGGATCGTCACCGCCTGCTGGATCTCGCGGATCTTGGAGACCGGCGACATGCGTGCCACTCCCCCATCGCGCCGGATGTCCGCCGGCACCCGCTCCAGCGCCATCACCGCGGCGGCGCCGGCCTCTTCCGCGATCTTCGCCTGCTCCGCGTTGACGACGTCCATGATCACGCCGCCCTTGAGCATCTCGGCGAGCCCAACTTTCACCCGAAAACTGTCTGTCTGGTTCATGTGTTCCCTCTCCTCAGTAAGAGGTGGTAGGTGTTAGGTGTTAGGGCCGGAGCTCCACGGCCTTCCCTACCACCTGCCTCCTACCACCTACCACCTGCTAAACGACCGGCATCGCGTGGATGCCGCTCGACCCAATCACCGCGTGCACCGCCTCGGCAAAGAGGCGAATTCCTTTTTCCACGTCCCGCTTGTCCACCCTCGAAACCGAGAGGCGGACGTTGGCGCGGTCCTCGCCTCGCGGGTCGAAGTCGCTTCCCGCGGCGACTCCCACTCCGCGCGCCGCGGCGGCCTCGGCCACCCGCCGGCCCGAGACCCCGCGCGGCAGGTTGATCCAGAAGAGCGGGTTGCCGATCTCGCCGCCCATCCAGATGATCTCGGGCAGCAGGTGCTTGAGGAGCCGGACCGCGCTGATGCGCTTGGCCTCGACGTCGAACGCCCTCGCGCGCCGGGCCTTCCGGTCCGCCCCCTCACGCAGGAACGCCGCGACGGCGGCCTGGAGCGGCAGCGGCGTTTGAAAGTCGGCGGTCTTCTTGACCCGGGCGAGCGTCTCGACGATCTGGCGCGGCCCGGCGATCCAGCCGATGCGGAATCCCGGAACCAGGTCCTTCGAGAGCGTGCCGAGCCAGACCGTCTGGTCCGGAAGCCGCGCCGCGAGGGGCGAGATGCCCGACTCCGGCTCTTCGTATCCGTCCTCGACTAAGAGCGCGCCGCTCGCCGAGACGGCCCGGACGATCTCGTCGCGACGGCCGTCCGCCGCGGTGACGCCGGTCGGGTTCTGACGCTCCGGCATCAGGTAGACGAGCTTGGGGCGCGATCCCTGGAGGGCCGCCGGATCGGCCCCTTCCGGGCCGACGGGCAGCTCGACGATGCGCACGCCCGCGAACCGCGCCAGGGCCAGCGCTCCCGAGTAGGTCGGCGACTCCATAGCCACCGAATCGCCGGGATCCGTGAACGTGCGGAAGATCAGGTCGAGCCCCTGCTGCGCTCCGCTGGTGACCAAGATCTCGTCGGGGCCGCGCTGGACACCGTGCTCGGCCAGCCGCCGGGCGATCTCGGTCCTCAGGTCTTCGAGGCCGAGCGGGGGAGCGTACTGCCAGAGGTCCGCTCGCCGGCTCCAGGCCTCCGCCAGGACCCTGGTGAATTCCTCGAGCGGGAAGAACCGCTCGTCCGGAGTCAGCCTCGAGAAATCGGCGACGAGCGGAACTCCGGAAGCGGGGGAGTCCTCCGGCGAGAGGCCCGCGACTCGGTCGGAGAGAAGATCCCGGGGATCGAATTCCGGCGGGGGAGTCGTGCTCGCGGAAACCTCCGTGCCGCTGCCCACTCGCCCCCGAGCGAGCCCCGCCTCCTGGAGAATCCGGTAGGCCGCCTGCACGGTCCCGCGGTTGACCCCGAGCGCCGTCGCCAGCTCGCGAGTCGTCGGAAGCCTCGACCCGGAGGGCAGGACTCCTGCGGAGATCTTCTGTTCGATCGCGTTCGCGAGTTGCCCGGACAGAGGCTTCTCGGAAGCGCGATCAAGCGCGATCTCAGATGACCAATCCAATTGGCCTGCCACAGAGCCAATTGTAAATCACCCAATCGGTCATGCGTCAAGGCCTTTGTTTACAAGCGAAAATGCCTGTCCATCCGGCCTCGGTGCGGAATTGGCACGATCTGCCGGGAGAGGCGGGCCCCTCCCCTGCGACAGGAGGGCCTGTCAGGCTCCGTGCTTGCGGAGCTCGTCTTCGAGGCGCTGGTTTTTCAGGTATTCGAGATCGCGCGGGGAGACGTTTTTGCGCTTGGCAAACGCCGCATCGACCTTCTGCTCGATCTCGTCGAGCTCCTTGTAGCTCTCCGCGAGGGCCCGCTGGATCGCCCGCCGCGCGGTCTCGTCGTCCGCCTTCTGGACGAGGTTCATGTTGTCTTTGAGCTTCCGGAGGATGACGCGAGAGAGGTAGAGGACGCGGTCGGCCGAGACCTTCACGACCGCTTCCTTGCCAGAAGCTCCTCGGTCAGCGGGTGGCGCAGGAGGCTTTCGAAGACGTCCGGCGGCACAGTGGCCACGTCCGCTCCCATCAGGGCCGCGTCCAGGACGTGGACCGGGTTGCGCATGTCGGCGACCAGGATCTGCGTCTGGAAACCGTAGTTGTCGTAGATCCGGATGACCTGCTCGACCAGGTCCATCCCGATCGCTCCCGCTTCGTCGAGCGGCCCGACCGCCGGCGCGACGTACGACACGTTGGCCTTGGCCGCGATCAGGGCCTGCGCCGCCGAGTAGCAGCCCGACGCGCAGACGGCGACCTGGTCCTGGGCAAGGAGCCGGGCGACCTTCAGCCCGTCCGGATCGATCGGGAGCTGGACGACGACGTCCTTGCCGAGCTTGGCGAGCTCCCGCGCCTCCTTGTACATCCCCTTGGCGTCCCCGGAGATCAGCTCGACGCAGACCGGCCCGTCCGTGAGGGAGGACAGGTCCCGCACCGCGCGCCGATAGTCGAGCTCCACGGCCTGCGCGGCGTCCGCCGAGAGCCAGATCCCGTCGAGGAGGCCCCACTCCCGGACCTTTCGGGCCTCGTCCACACTGGGGCTGTCCAGGAAAAAGCGCATGGAACGCGGGATTCTATAGCCGATCGCGCGATGGAACGGGACACGACGAGGGGCCGGAGGGCGCAAGGCCCTCCCCTGCAACACGTACGGGAACCGGAGCCCTATTCCTCGTCGAGGAACGGAGTGCCGGAGTCTTTCCCCTTCTTTCCGGGGGAGGCATTGGGCGGCTCCGTGGGCGCCGGGGGAGCCGGGGCGCCGGGCAGGGAAGCCTGGGGCTCCTCTTCGCTCTCGTCGGTCTCGGCGAGCTTGGCCACGGCGACGACCGCGTCGCCCTCTTCGAGATAGATCAGGCGCACACCCTGGGCGGCTCGGCCGGTCTCGCGGATGTCCTTGACCTTGATGCGGATCAACATCCCGCTCTGCGTGATCAGGAGGAGCTGGTCGGCGTCCGTGACGGACTTGATGCCGGCGACCGGGCCGTTCTTGTCCGTGACCTTGATGTTGATGACTCCCGAGCCGCCGCGTCCCTGGAAGCGGTACTCGGAGGCCTCGGAACGCTTTCCGTAGCCCTTCTCGGTGACGGTCAGGAGATGCCCGTGCTCCTCGACCACGTCCATCTCGACGACGTAGTCCTCGTCTTTCTTGAGCGTGACGCCGATGACGCCGGTCGTGTCGCGGCCCATCGAGCGGACGTCCTTCTCCGAGAAGCGGATCCCCTGTCCCTGGTGCGTGCCGATGAAGACCTGGCGGGTCCCGTCGGTCACGCGCACCGAGAGCAGCTCGTCGCCGTCCTCGATGTTGATCGCGATGATCCCGCCCGAGCGGACGTTCGAGTACGCCGAGAGCGCGGTCTTCTTGACCAGCCCCTGCTTGGTCGCGAACATCAGGAACCGGTCTTCCGGAAACTCCTTTGTCGCCGCGAGCGCCACGATCCGCTCGTTGGGATCGAGGTTCAGGAGATTCACGATCGCCTTTCCACGCGTGGCGGGGCCGAGCTGGGGCACCTCGTACACCTTGATCCAATGCATCCGCCCGCGGTTGGTGAACGCGAGCACGTAGGCGTGCGTCGAGGCGACGAACAGGTGCTCGACGACGTCCTCTTCCTTGGTGGTCGCCCCGATGCGCCCCTTGCCGCCGCGCCGCTGCGCGCGGTAGAGCGACAGGGGAGAGCGCTTGATGTAGCCGCCGCGGGACACGGTGATGACCATGTCCTCCTCGACGATCAGGTCCTCGATGTCGATGTCGGTCGCCTCGGCCACGATCTGTGTCCGCCGCTCGTCGCCGAACTGCTT
>DATFWF010000062.1:0-32772 GCA_035259605.1 Thermoanaerobaculia bacterium | reverse complement strand
GTAGAGCGACAGGGGAGAGCGCTTGATGTAGCCGCCGCGGGACACGGTGATGACCATGTCCTCCTCGACGATCAGGTCCTCGATGTCGATGTCGGTCGCCTCGGCCACGATCTGTGTCCGCCGCTCGTCGCCGAACTGCTTCTTCACCTCGGTCAGCTCGCCGACGATGATGTCGAGGACGAGCTTCTCCGACCCGAGGATCTCCTTGAGCTTCGCGATCAGCGCCAGGACTTCCTTGAGCTCGGCGACGATCTTTTCCCGCTCGAGGCCGGTCAGCCTCTGGAGCCGCATGTCCAGGATCGCCTGGGCCTGGACGTCGTCCAGCCGGACGATCTGCTTTTCCCTGGCCTTGGGGCTTTCATCCGACAGCTTCTCGCCGATGAACTTCTCGAGGCCGGCGATCGGCATCGAGACCTGGGCGATCAACTTCTCCTTGGCTTCCTTGGGGTCCTTCGCCGCCCGGATGATCTTGATGACGAGATCGATGTTGGCGAGAGCGAGCGCCAGGCCGCGAAGCAGGTGCGCCCGCTCCTCGGCCTTCTTCAGGTCATAGCGAGTCCGGCGGATGACGACTTCCTTGCGGTGGTCGATGAAGTGGCGAAGCAGGTCGATCAGCGGCAGAACGCGCGGCTGGTTCTCGACGATCGCCAGGAAGATGATCCCGAAGGAGGACTGCATCGCGGTCAGCGCGTAGAGCTGGTTCAGGATCACCTGTGCGTTCTCGCCTCGCTTCAATTCCACGACGATCCGCATCCCCTCGCGGCTGGACTCGTCGCGCAGGTCCGCGATCCCCTCGATCTTCTTCTCGTTGACGAGCTCGGCGATCCGCTCGATCAACTTCGCCTTGTTGACCTGGTAAGGGATCTCCGTGACGATGACGGACTCCTTGTCGCCCCGCGCCGCCTTCTCGACGACCGCGCGGGCGCGCACCTGCACGGTGCCGCGACCCGTGGCGTAGGCGTCCCGGATCCCCTGCGCGCCGTGGATGAACGCGGCGGTGGGGAAGTCCGGCCCCTGGATCTTCTTCATCAGCTGCCCGAGCTTGGCGTCGGGGTGGCGGATCAGCTCGATCGTGGCGTCCACGACCTCCGAGAGGTTGTGCGGCGGGATGTTGGTCGCCATGCCGACCGCGATCCCGGCGGAGCCGTTGACGAGGAGATTCGGGAACTTGCAGGGGAGGACGGAGGGTTCCTGGAGCGAACCGTCGTAGTTGGGGTTCCAGTCCACCGTCTCCTTGTCGATGTCATCGCCGAGGAGCTCGGCCGAGAGGCGCGTCAGCCGGATCTCGGTGTAGCGCATCGCCGCGGGGTTGTCGCCGTCCACCGAGCCGAAGTTGCCCTGGCCGTCGACCAACGGATAGCGCATCGAGAAGTCCTGTGCCATGCGGACGATCGTGTCGTACACCGCGTCGGGGTTGTGCGGGTGGTACTTGCCGAGGACGTCGCCGACGATGCGCGCGGACTTCTTGTACGGCTTGTTGTGGAGGTTGCCCTGCTCCCACATCGCGAAGAGGGAGCGGCGGTGGACGGGCTTCAATCCGTCCCGGACATCGGGCAGCGCCCGCCCGATGATGACGGACATGGCGTAGTCGAGGTAGGAACGGCGGACCTCGTCCTCGATGGTTATGGGAATTCTTTCGTCTGGCGTCAGTAAGTTGCTGCTCATAGGAAAGTCAACAGTCGACAGTCGACAGTCGACAGCCCACGGCCCGGATTTCCACTGTGGACTGTTGACTGTGGACTGTCGACTCCTTCATCAAATATCCAAATTCCTCACGTTCAGGGCGTTTTTCTCGATGAAGTCGCGGCGAGGCTCGACGGCGTCGCCCATGAGGATCGAGAAGTACTTGTCGGCTTCGACCTTGTCTTCGACGGACACATGGAGGAGGCGGCGCTTCTCCGGGTTCATGGTCGTCTCCCACAGCTCCTCGGGGTTCATCTCGCCGAGGCCCTTGTAGCGGGAGATCGTCAGCCCCTTCTTGGCCGACTCGTAGACCGCGTCCACGACGGCGGACAGGGTCTGGTGGCTTTCCTTGTCGCCGTTCTTCGTGACGACGTAGGGACCGTCCAGGAACGCGCCGATCGTCTTGGCGGTCTCGCGAATCCGGCGGAACTCGTACGCGCCGACGAAATCGGTGTCCACGCGGATCTCGTGGGGCACCGCGTTGACGCGGCGGACCATCTCGAGCGCCCAGCCCGAGTGCTCCTCGTCCTCGACCACCTCGAGCTTCTCCGCGTCGAACGCCCGCGCCGCCTTGGCGAGGTCCTCGAGCTTCTTCTTCTCGGCGAAGTCGGCCTTGGACGTCATCCCGCGATCGAGAAGCGCCCGGATCAGCCCCTCCGGCACCCCGCGCTGGCCGAGCTTCGCGACGTGCCCGCGGTACTCCTCCATCCGCTCGAGCATGGAGACGAGCTTCGCGCCCGAGACCGCCGCGCCGGACATCTCCGAAGAAAGCGCCCGGTCATCCCCGATCCGCGCGAGAAGGAACTTCGACATCGCCTTTTCGTCCTTCAGGTACGTCTCCTTCTTCCCCTCCATCACCTTGAACAACGGCGGCTGCGCGATGTACAGGAACCCCTTGTCGATCAACGCCGACATGTGCCGGAAGAAGAAGGTCAGGAGCAGCGTCCGGATGTGCGCGCCGTCCACGTCCGCGTCCGTGTTGTGGCAGCAAAGCCCGCCCATTCCCGCGATGAAGTTCTCGTCGCCCTCGACGGAGAAGTCATAAACCTGGCCGTTGCTCGCCTCGACCCGTTTCACCGATTCGATCGGCAACGCCATCAGGTCGCCGGAAACGGTCTTGAACGACCGGTTGCGGCCTTTCTTCGCGGGCGAAGCCAGCCGCGCTCGAATCTCGGCGGCGCGCGCATGGTCGCGCCAGACCGGCTCGACCCTCTCGAGATCTTCGGCCGCCGAAACCACCACGTTCCAGTGCCGGTGGCGCGTGACGCACGGGCGGCCGCGAACCGTCCGCTCAACGCCGTCCGGCTCCTTCTCGCCAAGAGAGGAAACCACTCCGAGCGAGGAGAGCAGGTAGGAGACCCCGCTCGCGATTTCCCGCGAAGAAGTCGCGAAGGAGATGGAGCGGCTCGTCGCGGTTCCGTCCCCGAGGAAATATCCCCGCAGAAAGGCGAGGCGAAGCTCCTCGGAGACATTGAAGACCAGATCCGGAACCCGCTTGGTCGTCGAGAAAACCCCGAGGAAACCGAAGACGTGCTGCCAGACGAGGGACGCGGCGCGATTGACGAGTTTCAGGTCGCCCACGCGACCCGCGGACTCGTAGTACCGCGGCGTGAGCCCGAAGACATGTTCGATCGCGCGGTTGATCTCGCCGGCGAATCGCTTGTTGCCGTTTCCGATGGCAAGCCGCAGGCCGCCGCGGTCCGAGCAGGACCCCTCGGCAAGGTAGAAGCCCAGCAGGGTCATCAACTCCGGCCCAACCGGGAGAAAACGGCGAATTCCCTGATGGCCATAGTGCTCGGGAGCGAGCTCGACATCGTTGCTCTCGTCGAACCAATCAAGGTCGGACGAGTCGAGATCCGAGAGCCGGACCCAGGGACGGACTTTGTTGGCGCCGGATCCTGTGTACCGGGTATCCCAGGTTCGATCCAGATGACTCGGCACGAGCGAAACGCGCTGCATGACCGAGGGAACGTCGGCGCCGATCGCCTGCAGGTAGCTCTGGAAACGGGTGACCGTCGGACGGGAGGAGCCCTTCTCCCAGGCATAGAAGGTTACGGGCTGCCGGATTCCGGCGGCGGCGCACACCTCCGCGTTCGTCAGGCCACTGACCTTTCGCAAAGCCGCAATCTCCCGGCCGACCGCTTCGGAGACTTCGATACGCGCCTCCGTCAGTTCCGGGGTCGAGGCATGCTCTTTCCGGACGCAAGCCTTTCGCCACTCCTCGACGCCGGAACCGCGCAGCCAGACCTGCGAGGCTGCCCGGGGAACGGCATGGAGCGCCCGGAGCAGGTCGATACGCGCCGGCGCCTGCTGTTTAAGGCTCAGGCGCCGAGGAGCGACGACAAGGTCGCCTTTCGCGAGCCGATCCCCTCGCTTGAGCGTCGGCTTTCCTTCCTCGAGGACGAAGACGCTGTGGCTGGCGGTGACTCGGACCGCGCGGCCATAGGCGGTTCGTACCTCGAAGAGGTCTTCGGAAAGCGGATGGCGCAGGACGCTCTTGATGGGACGGAACCGAACCTCGTGGCTGTCGAGACCGAAGCAAAGGACCTCGCCGAGGTTCTCGCCGGAGGCCTTCTCGTACTCGCCTTCGCGGGCCACGCCGGGACGCTCAAGGGCGGCGTCGATGAATGGACCGATCTTGACCATCCGGACGCCGCCGGCGTCGCGGATGAAGACGTGCTCCTCCGCGTCCACGCTCATGACGACGATCTTGTGGTAGCGGATTTTTTCGACGTCGAAGTCTTCGCCGATGCCCGTACCGAGCGCGGTGATCAGGGCGCGGATCTCGGCGAAGCCGAGCATCTTGTCCAGGCGCGCTTTTTCGACGTTCAAGATCTTGCCGCGGAGCGGGAGGATCGCCTGGCTCCTGCGGTCGCGGCCCTGCTTGGCGGAGCCGCCGGCCGAGTCGCCCTCGACGATGAACAGCTCCGAGAAGGCCGGGTTCTTTTCCTGGCAGTCGGCGAGTTTTCCGGGGAGTGAACCCGAGTCGAGCGCGCCTTTCCGGCGGACGAGCTCGCGGGCCTTCCGGGCGGCCTCGCGCGCGCGGGCCGATTCGACGATCTTCTCGACGATCTTCTTGGCGACCCGCGGGTTCTCCTCCAGGTACGAGCCGAGCTTCTCGTAGACGACCTGCTGGACCCACGTCTTGACCTCGGAGGAGACGAGCTTGTCCTTGGTCTGCGAAGAGAACTTGGGATCGCGGACTTTCACCGAGACGACCGCGGTCAGGCCCTCGCGGCAGTCGTCGCCGGAGAGGCTCGTTTCCTTCAAGGACTTGGTCAGCTGATTGGAGTCGGCGTACTTCTGGAGCGCCCGCGTCAGCGCGGTCTTGAAGCCTTCCAGGTGCGTTCCGCCGTCGCGGTTGTTGATCGTGTTGGTGAAGGTGAAGATCGTCTCGGCATACCCCTCGTTCCACTGCAGGGCGACCTCGACCCTCTCCTTCTCGGCGTCGCGCTTGGGGTCGCCCGTCCCGTTCTTGACGTCCTGGAAAAAGATGACCTTGTCGTGGATCGGCTGCTTGGTCTTGTTCAGGTGCTCGACGAACGACCGGATCCCGCCCTCGTAGGCGAAGTCGTGCTTCTTCTCGCTCCGCTCGTCGTGGATCGAGATGCGAACGCCGGGATTCAAGAACGACAGCTCGCGCAGCCGCTGCGAGAGGCCGTCGAAGTGGAACTCGGTGACCGAGAAGATCTCCGGGTCCGGCCAGAAGGTGACGCGGGTGCCGGTCTTGCGCGACGTACCGACCGTCTTGATCGGCCCCTGGGGGACGCCGCGCTCGTAGCTCTGGACCCAGACCTTCCCCTCGCGGCGGACCTCGACGTCGAGGCGGCGCGAGAGCGCGTTGACGACCGACACGCCGACGCCGTGGAGGCCGCCGGAGACCTTGTAGGAGTTGTCGTCGAACTTCCCGCCCGAGTGGAGGTCCGTCATGATGATCTCGAGCGTCTCCCGCTTGTGCTCCTTGTGCATGCCGACGGGGATGCCGCGCCCGTTGTCCTCGACCGTGACGGAGTTGTCGGCGTGGATCGTCACCCCGACGTGGTCGCAGTAGCCGACCTGGGCCTCGTCGATGGAGTTGTCCACCAGCTCGAAGACCATGTGGTGCAGACCCGAGATGTCGTCGGTGTCTCCGATGTACATCCCCGGCCGCTTGCGGACGGCCTCCAGCCCCTTTAAGAGCTTGATCGAGTCGGTGGTGTATGCCGTTGTGGTGCTCATCCCAGTATCACCCGAATCTCCTTGTCCTGGAGATCGCCCACGGCTCGCGGCCGATCGACGATCTCTCCGCTTCTCATCTCAACGATGGCGGCGGCCCGGCCGCGCCACTTCGCGGGATCCGAGGCGGTCGTCAGAAGGACCGTCTCGGCCGCGGGCAGAGCCTCCAGGAACGCCTCGACCCAGCTCTCCGAGAGGCCGGCGTCGAACTCGTCGGCGGCGAAGAGGGGAGCCTCGTCCGACGCCTTCGCGATCGCCCGCCACTCGGCGAGCTTGACGAGCGCGATCGTCCTCGCGAGCTCTCCCGCCGACGCGGTCTCCGAAAGCGGCCGTCCGCCGCGTTCCCAGATCAGGTCGTCCCTCTGCGGTCCCGTCAGGGAGTGGCCCCGCCGGCGCTCGACGGCGGCCACCCTCGCGCAGGTGGCCCGGAGGTTTTCTTCTGATTCGCCGTCGGAGAGATAAGTCGTTTGGATCGAGGAATATTCCTGCCCCGCCTCGCGGCAGAGAGGCCCGAAAAAGGTGGTCCATTCCAGGAGGGCCGCTCTCCGGTGGCGCCTCACGGCGGCCCCTGCCAGGACGAACTCCTCCGTCCAGGCGTCGAGCTCCCCCGGTCCGCCGCGTCCCTGCCCGTCGCGCGCCCTCGCGAGCAGGACGTTTCGCTGCGCCAGGGCGCGCTCGAAGCGTGCCAGGTCTTCACCGGCGGCGGGCCGACAGAGGAGCGACAGCCGGTCGAGGAAGCGCCTCCGGGCGGATCGGCTGCCGGTCAAGAGCTCCCGATGCTCCGGCGAAAGGAAGACTGCCGGCGCCAGGCGCGAGACCTCCCGGAAGCTCGCGTTCTTTCCGGCGCGGGAAAAGCTGCGCCCCTCCTCGGGCGACCAGGCCACGGAAACGTTCTCGATCGAGGCTCCGCGAGCGACCACGGCGTCGATCCGGAACCCTTCCGGGCCCGCCGACATCGCCGCGGGCTTGCCGCGGCGGAACGACCGCTGCCCGCACACGAGCGCCACGGCCTCGAGCAGGTTGGTCTTTCCCTGGGCGTTCTCCCCCGCGATGAGCGTCGTTCCACATCCGAAGAAAATGGGGTCCGGGGCGAGGTTGCGGAAGGAGTGAGCGGTGATCCGGGTTAAGCGCAAGGATTCCTTTCCGCCTAGAGACGCATCGGCATCACGACGTACAGGTATCGGGATGCGCCTTCAATGTCTCCTTCCGGACGGCACAGGCACTGCGTGTTCTCGTCCTTCATTTCCAGCCGGACGTTTTCCGTCTCGGCTTCCTCGAGAAACTCCAGCAGGTACTGGGCGTTGAGCCCGATGGACATCGGCTCGGCGTCGTAGCGGACGTCCAGGGTTTCGCTTCCCTCTCCGAGCTCCTGGCTGGCCGAGGTGATCGTCAGCAGGTCCTTCTCGAAGGAGAGCTTGACGCCGCGGGAACGCTCGGAGGAGAAGAGCGCGACCCTCCGCAGCGCCCCCTGGGCAGCGGCACGCGAGACGATCGCGACCTTGTCGTTCCCCTTGGCGAGGATCTTCTCGTAGTCGGGGAAATTCACATCCAGAAGCCGCGCGATCAACTGTCGTCCGGCCACCGAAAAGAGCAGGTGGTTCTCCGAGTGCCGGATCGAGAGCTCTGCCGCGTCTCCTCCTCCGTCCATCTTCAGGATTTCGGCCAGCGCCTTCTTCGGAACGAGAACGTCCGGAAGCCCGCTCTTGGCCGATCCGCGCGGGAAGTCGATCAGCGCGAGCCGGTGCCCGTCCGTCGCGACGAGCTCGAACTCGTTCCCCTTGGCCTTGAGCAGCGCGCCCATCAGCTGGAAGCGTGTCTCCTCGGCCGAGACTGCGTAGAAGACCTTCCGGGAAAGACGCTTCCAGAGTCCCAGCGGAAGCGCCACCTCGGACTTGCCCTCGACCTTCGGAACCGTCGGGAAATCCTCGGCCGGCTGGGCGACGAGGCGGAAGTTGGAGCGCTCGCAGACGACGCCGAGGTAGTTGTTGTCCATCAGCTTCAGGGCGACGTCGGCCTCGGGAAGGTTGCGGATCAGGTCGAAGAGCTTGCGGGCGGGAACCGTGACGCTGCCCGGCCGAGACACCTTGGCCTGGGCCTGCGACAGGAGCGTCAGGTCGAGGTCCGTGGAGGTGAAACTCAGGTGTCCGTCGGAGGCCTTCAGGAGGATGTTCGAGAGGATCGGGATCGTGTTTTTGCGTTCCACGACCCCCTGCATGAGCGTGAGCTCATTCAAGAAATCTCCTCTTCGAACAGTCAGTTCCATGGGGTTTTCCCACCTCCGAAAAGAGAAAAAATTCTATCACATTCAGTAGCTTTTGTAGGCTTGTGGAGAAGCGAGAAATGTCGAAAAAAGGCTTGAAAAACGGGCTCGAAACGAGGGTCGCTCTCAAAGGCTCTCCTGTGGAGGTCTCTTCCCGGCGCGGTTGCCGAGGGACTCCCGCGGCGCTGCGGAAAAACGCGCCGAGGAAAAGACGAAGACACCGGGACGTCCGTCAGCGGTAGCGCTGAAGAAATCCCTCGACGACCTTGCGGAAATTCGGATCGTCCTCGGCAAGCCTCTCGATCTTTTCGACGGAGTGCATGACGGTCGAGTGGTGCTTGTCGTTGAAGAGCCGGCCGATTTCCGGGTAGGAGAGACCGGTCAGCTTGCGGCAGAGAAACATCGCGACCTGCCGGGGAAACGCGATCGGCTTGGCGTTGGACTTGGCCTTCATGTCCGAGACCCGGAGGCCGTAATGCCCCGCCACGAGCTTCATGATCTCCTGCGGCGTGGCGCGAGTTTCCTCGGTGCCGAGAATGTCCTTGAGGGTCTCGCGCGCGAGCTCGACGGAGAGCGCCTTGCCGGTGAGCGATGCGAAGGCGACGACGCGATTCAACCTCCCCTCGAGCTCGCGGACGTTGGACTTGACCGAGCCGGCGATGTAGAGCGCGACGTCGTTGGGAATGGTGATCTTCTCCGCCTCGGCCTTCTTGCGCAGGATCGCGACCTTCATTTCCAGGTTGGGCGGCTGGATGTCGGCGATCAGGCCCCACTCGAACCGCGACCGCAGCCGCTCCTCGAGCGTCGGGATCTCCTTGGGCAGCGCGTCGGAGGTCAGGACGATCTGCCGCTGCGCGTCGTGGAGCGCGTTGAAGGTGTGGAAGAACTCCTCCTGGGTGGAGTCCTTGCCGGCAATGAACTGCACGTCGTCCATCAGCAGCACGTCCAGCTCCCGGTAGCGCTGCTTGAACTCATGCATCTTCTCGAAGCGAAGCGCGTTGATGAGCTCGTTCAAGAACCGCTCGGCCGAGATGTAGAGCACGCGCGACAAAGGCGAGAGTCTCAGGACCTCCTGCGCGATCGCGTGCATCAGGTGCGTCTTGCCGAGGCCGACGCCGCCGTACAGGAAGAGCGGGTTGTACGTGCGGGCGGGGGACTCCGCGACCGCCCGCGCCGCCGCGTGAGCGAACTGGTTGGAGGAGCCGACGACGAAGGTGTCGAAGGTGAAGCGCGGATTCAGAAACAGCCCGCGGGCGGCCGGCGGCGGCAGCGGCGGCGCGGGCGCGGGGACCGAGGGCTCGACGGCCGGCTGGTATCGGATCGTGAGGTTGGGGAATCCCAGGGAAGCCGAGGCCTCGTTCAAGAGGGGCCCGTGGTTGGAGGGGATCCACTCGGCGAAGAGCCGGTTGGGAACGGAAACGGTCAACTCGGGGGCTCCGGGGTCGCCGGCAAAGGACACCTGCCGCGTCGGCTCAAACCAGGTCTTCAGCTCCTTCCCGTCGAGCCGGCCTTCGAGCTTCCGGATGATCGAGTTCCAGAGGTCGTTCACGCTACCCGCCAGGTTTTCCACAAGATTCCCACAGCCTGTGGATTAGTCCCGCTTTCACGGGGGCGCGGAGTATACAACCGCGGTCGCGCTAGAACGCTTTATCCTTGACTTTGAGGGGCTCAAACCCCTAGGATTCCCGCTCTTTTTATGAAAAGGACATATCAGCCCAACAACCGGCGGCGCAAGCGCACCCACGGCTTTCTCGTGCGGATGCGGACCCGCTCGGGGCGCGCGGTTCTGTCGGCGCGCCGGCGCAAGGGACGCAAAAGACTCTCGGTGTGAGCCCAGGTCAGGCCGTCCGGGAGGCTTTCTCCCGAGACGACCGCCTTCGAAAGCGAAACGAGTTCGAAGAGTGCTATGCCTCCGGGGTCCGCGTATCCGGACGCTATCTCCTGCTGTTCCTGCTGCCGGGCGGCGAGGCCGACGCCGGCAGGGCCCGCCTCGGCATCTCCGTCGGAAAGCGCTCGGGCGGATCGGTCGTCCGCAACCGCCTGAGGCGACGCGTGCGCGAGATCTTCCGCCGCCACCGTCCCCCTTCGCTCTCCGGCGTTCGAATCGTCGTCAACGTCCGGCCCTCCGCGGCTTCAACCACGTTCTCGGAGCTCGCCCATGACTATCTACTCACCCTCGAGCGAGGGGTCGCGCGGCTACGGCCCCGGTGAGAGCCTGACCCGCCTCATCGTCGCGATCCTCGACTTCTACAAGCGGGCGATCTCGCCCTGGCTGCCCCCGGCCTGCCGGTTCGAGCCGACCTGCTCCGTTTACGCCCGGGAAGCTTTTCTGCGCTATGGATTCGCCAGGGGCGTGTTCCTGACCCTCAGAAGGCTCATGCGCTGCCACCCCCTTCACGCGGGCGGCTTCGACCCGGTCCCTTGACTATCTAAATACTGATGGAGAAAAGGTTATTGCTCGCTGCGGCACTCTCGCTCGCCGTTCTGGCGGCGTGGGAGTTCCTCGTGCCGAAGCCGCCGAAGCCAGCCCCGAGCCCGGCGCCCCCGGTGGCCGTGACCGCGCCGGCTCCGAGCGGGGCGGCAGTGAATCCGCCGCCTTCCGTAGCCGCTTCACCGGCCGCCGCTTCCCCGAATATGCCCGCGCCGGTCGCGGGAAAGGCCGAGGAGAAGACGGTCATCGCCAACCCGGTCCTCCGCGCGACCTTCACGAGCAAGGGCGCGGTGATCTCCTCGCTCGTCCTTCTCCAGCACACTGACGACAAGAAACAGCCGCTGGAGCTCGTTCGCCAGTCGCCTGGTTCTTCGGGCAAGCCGCTGGGGGTTGAGTTTCCCGGCAACCCCGACCTGACCCGACGCGTCGCCGACGCGCTCTTCGCCGTCGAGCGGACTTCCGAGCGCGCGGTGCGCTTCTCCTACGCCGACGACGCCGTCTCCGTGACGAAGGAGGCGCGCTTCGAGAACGGATACCTCTTCGACGTGAAGGTCTCCGTCGTCGGCCCGCGCTACACGCTCGTCGCGGCCGAGGGGCTTCGCAATCCGACCGAAGAGGAGCTCGCTTCGCGCTACGTCTCTCCGGCCGCCGCGGTCGTCTCTTCCGCCTCGGGCATGGTCCAGCAGCGTCCCGACAAGCTCGAGAAACCGATGGAGTGGCCGCTCGGCGGCCGCGGGTTCGCCGGCCTCGAGGACAACTACTTCCTGGCGGTGTTGATCCCCGGCCAGGGCGCGGGAGCGATCGCCTACTCGATTCCCAACAAGGACAAGGAAGGAAAGCCCGCTCCGATCGTCGCGGCGGGCCTGACCGGACAGGGCGAGATCACGGCGCGCGCCTTCTACGGGCCCAAGGACGTCGAGATCCTGGAGGGCCTGAACCTGGGCCTCGAACGCACCGTGGACTTCGGCTGGTACGGCATCCTCGCGAGGCCGCTCCTGTGGCTCTTGAAGCGGACCTACGGGTGGGTCGGCAACTGGGGGCTCGCGATCCTGATCGTGACGCTCCTGATCCGCATCCTGCTCTTCCCGCTGATGCACAAGAGCTATTCCTCGATGAAGAAGATGCAGAAGCTCGCGCCGAAGATGAACGCGATCCGGGACAAGTACAAGAAGGCCAAGAGCGACGCGGCCCAGCGGCAGAAGATGAACGAGGAGCTGATGAAGCTCTACCAGGCGGAGGGGTACAACCCGATGAGCGGGTGCTTCCCGATCCTCCTGCAGCTTCCGATCCTCGTCGCCTTCTACAACGTGCTGTCGCGCGCGATCGAGCTGCGCCACGCGCCGTTCATCCTCTGGATTCACGATCTGTCGGCGGTGGACCGCACGTACGTGCTCCTCATCCTGATGACCGTGACCATGTACATCCAGCAGGCGATGACGCCGACGACCGCCGACCCGGCGCAGAAGAAGATCTTCATGGCGATGCCGCTGATCTGGGGGTTCTTCCTGAAGGACATGCCCTCCGGCCTCGTCCTGTACTGGCTCTTCTCCAACGTCCTGACGATCCTCCAGCAGGTCCTCATCCAGAAGATGGGCAAAGACGAGCCGGACGTCGAGAAGCCGGCCAAACTGAAGCGAGCGCGCGCCGGGAGCGCCTGAGAGAAGAAACTGGGAGAATCGAAGCGATGAGATACGAAGGCAAGACGGAAAACGACGCGGTCGAGGCGGCCGCGCAGGCGCTCGGCGTCCCGGCGGGGGAGCTGAAGTACAAGGTCGTGCGCGACGAGAAATCCTTCTGGGGTGGGCGTGTCGTCGAGATCGAGCTGGAGGCGCCGGGTCGGGCCACGGAGATGGGCATTGCGCCTTCCCGCCTGAGCGACGAGGCGGACATCTCCGACGACGACACCTTGCCCGGCCCCGGATCGCCGGTCGAGCGGCCGCCGGCTGCGACGGAAGGGGAGCCGCGCAAGGGGGCGCCGCGCGGGGCGACGGATCCGGAGGCCTTCACCGCGGTCGAGGCTTCGCTGACCGAGCTTCTCTCGGCGGCCGGGTTCTTCGTCGAGATCCGGCGCCGTCAGGCGCAGGGCGACGAGATGCTCTTCGAGCTGATGGGCGACGACGTCGAGCCGCTCCTGGCGGGCGGCGGCGAGGGCCTGAGCGGACTGGAGGTCCTGGTCGGCCGCATCGCCTCCAAGCAGCTCGGCCGCCCCGTCTATCCGCGCCTGGACGCCGAAGGCTTCCGCGCGCACCAGCGCGAGTCGCTCGAAGAGCTGGCCCAGCGCTCGGCCGAGGAGGTCAAGCGTACCCGCAGGCCTCAGCTTCTTCCGCCTCTCTCTCCCGCGGAGCGGCGCCTGATCCATCTCGCCCTCGCCGAGGATCCGGAAGTCGAGACGATCAGCGAAGGCGAAGGCTTTTTGAAGAGGGTGGCGGTCCGGCCCAAAGCCAGTTAATCGGGTGATGTGCGATCGGGTGATCGGGTGATTGCCCGATCGATCACCCGATGGCTCGATCACCTGATCATCCGATTCTTCGATGCGTCCCGGCCTCGAATCCGCCCTCGACACCATCGCCGCGCTGGCGACGCCGGTAGGGAAGTCGGCACTCGCGATCCTGCGGATCTCGGGCGCGGAAAGCGGGCGGATCCTGCGCGCGGTGACCGACGGCTTGCCGGAGGTCGTGGAACCCAGGCGTCCCTATCTCGTCTCGTTCGTGGATGCCGATCGAGCGGTCCTGGATCGCGGCCTGGCGACGTTCTTCGAAGGGCCGGCGTCTTCGACGGGAGAAGACGCGGCGGAGCTCTCGATCCACGGCAGCCCGGTCGTCGCGCGGAGCCTGCTCGCGTCGTTGATCGCGGCGGGCGCCCGGGCCGCGAGACCGGGGGAGTTCACCGAGCGGGCCTTCCTGCTCGGAAAGATGGACCTGGTCGAGGCGGAGGCGGTCCGCGACCTGATCGAAGCCCGAACCGAGGCCGCGGCGAGGCTGTCGGCCAGGCGGCTCGAAGGGGCGGTCTCGCGCCGCCTTGCGTTGATCCGCGACGACCTGGTCGGTGCGGCCGCCGCGCTCGGCTCGACGATCGATTTCGCGGAGGACGTGGGGGAGTCGCTCCCCCCGGAAACCGTGGCCAGGCTGGAATCGACGGCGGAGTCGCTGGCGCGCCTGTGCGCCAGTTATCGGACAGGAAGCCTCGTCGCGGCCGGATGCCGCGTGGCGATCCTCGGAAAACCCAACGCCGGCAAATCCACGCTCTTCAACGCGCTCGTCGGGTCTTCCCGCGCGATCGTGACGGATGTCCCCGGAACCACCCGCGACACGCTCCACGCCACGGTGGACGTGCGCGGCGTGCCGGTCGAGCTCGTGGACACCGCGGGCCTGCGCGAGACCGACGACACCGTGGAAAAAATCGGCGTCGAGCGCGCCAGGGAGGCCGGCCTCTCCTCGGACGCCGTGCTTTACGTCTTCGACGCGGCCCTGGGCTGGACCGCCGAGGACGCCGCCGCGATGGCCTCGCTCGATGGCCGGCCGGTCGCGGTGATCGCCAACAAGACGGATACCCTGGGCAAGCCGTGGAACGGCGTTCCATCCGGCGCGCATCCGCTTTGCGGAGTCGCACCTTCGGCCGGCGAAGCTCTCGGGCAGATTCTCGCCGACACGGTCGCAAGCGGCGTCTCGACCGATTCCTCCTCCGAAACGCTTTCGTCGCTCCGGCAGCGTGATCTGGTCGAGCGAGCCCGGGCCGCGACGGCCGGAGCTCTCGCATCTCTGCGCCGGGGCGATTCCCCCGAATACGCCGCCACCCATCTGGACGCCGCCCTCGACGCCCTGGCCGACATCGCCGGCGAGACCACGTCGGAAGACGTCCTCCGGCAGATCTTTTCGACCTTCTGTATCGGAAAATAGTCCACAGTCGACAGGCCACAGTCGACAGTGAAGAACCGCGCTTCCCGCCCCTGTTGACTGTCGGCTCTTGACTGTTGACTAATTCGTCAGTAGCCATGAACTTCGAAGTGCTCGTCATCGGCGGCGGCCACGCCGGAATCGAAGCGGCCCACGCCGCGGCGCGGATGGGCCGGCGGACCGCGCTCGTGACCGGCGAGCTCGCGGCGATCGGGAGGATGTCCTGCAACCCCGCGATCGGGGGTCTCGCGAAGGGCCAGCTCGCGAGGGAAGTGGACGCGCTGGGCGGCCTGATGGGAGTCCTCGCCGACGGCGCGGGGATCCAGTTCCGGATCTTGAACCGTTCCCGCGGCCCGGCGGTCTGGGGGCCGCGTGCGCAGTGCGACCGCGCGCTCTACTCGCGCCTGGCGCGCGAAGCCGTTGAAGCGACGCCAGGCCTGACGCTCGTCGAGGGAATGGCGGAAGAGTTCCTCGACGCGCAAGGCCGCGTCGCCGGCGTCGTCCTGGCCGACGGGCGGCGGCTGGAAGCCCGCGCGGTCGTGGTGACCACGGGGACCTTCCTGCGCGGCCTGATGCACACGGGGGAGAGGAAGACCGAAGGGGGCCGCTTCGGCGAGGCCGCGGCGACGGGCCTTTCCGCGGCGCTCTCCCGCGCGGGCTTGAAGCTCGGCCGGTTCAAGACCGGAACTCCCCCGCGCCTCCATCGCGACACGATCGATTACTCCGCCTGCCAGCCGCAGCCCGGAGACGACCCGCCGGTGCCCTTCTCCTTCCGCACCGAGAGGCTCCCGGAAAAGCAGGCTCTCTGCTGGCTCACGGCGACGACCGAGCGCGCGCACGAGCGGATCCGAGAGAACCTTCACCGAAGCCCGATGTACTCGGGACAAATCGTCGGGATCGGCCCGCGCTATTGCCCGTCGGTCGAGGACAAGGTGGTCCGCTTCGCGGAGAAGCCGCGGCACACGATCTTCCTCGAGCCGGAAGGGTGGGACGCCGAGGAGATCTACGTCAACGGCCTTTCCACCTCGCTGCCCGAGGACGTCCAGAGGGCCGTGCTCGCGGAGATCCCGGGGCTGGAGCAGGCCCGCATGTTGAGGCCCGGCTACGCCGTGGAATACGACTTCGCCTTCCCGCAGCAGCTCCGGGAGACCCTCGAAGCGCTGGAGGTGCCAGGTCTTTATCTTGCGGGGCAGATCAACGGGACCTCCGGCTACGAGGAGGCGGCGGCGCAGGGCATCTGGGCCGGGATCAACGCGGCCCTCGCGGCCGCCGGGCAGGAGCCGTTCGTGCTCGACCGCTCCGAGGCCTACGCGGCGGTGATGGTGGACGACCTGACGACGAAGGGCGTCGACGAGCCGTACCGCCTCTTCACCTCGCGCGCCGAGTATCGGCTCCTTCTCGGCGTGGACTCGGTCCTGCCGAGGCTGCTGCCCCACGCGCTTCGCCTGGGCCTCGTGAGCGGCGAGGAGTACTCGGAGGCGATGAAGAGCGAAGAGAGGATCTCGGCGGCCGGGAGGGACCTCGCCGCCCGCGCCGTCACGCCCGATCGTGAGACCCGCCAGGAGATCGCGGAAGCGCTCGGGATCGCGCTCGAGTCTCCGACGACGCTGTTCAAGCTCCTTCAGCGAAACGACCTGTCGC
The DNA here is from genome assembly GCA_035259605.1 of Thermoanaerobaculia bacterium. Lineage (GTDB taxonomy): Bacteria > Acidobacteriota > Thermoanaerobaculia > UBA5066 > Gp7-AA6 > JAWOLE01. The sequence continues at coordinate 16,649 of DATFWF010000062.1, read as the reverse complement.
TCGAGCTCGTCGAGTCCTACGCCCCCGAAGCCTTCGCCGGCTTGAATCGCGAGGAAAAGCAGATCCTGGAAAACCGCATTCGCTACGAGGGCTACATTCGCCGGGAGAAGGAGCGCGTCGAACGGCTCGCGCCTCTTCTTTCCCGGCGGATCCCGGACGACTTCGACTACGCGTCCGTGTCCGGACTCTCGAAGGAGATCGTCGAGAAGTGCTCGAAGCGCCGCCCGCGCACCATCGGCGACGCGTCGCGGATCCCCGGAGTCACGCCGGCCGCCGTCGCGATAATCTCGGCCCGTGTTGCCAGAGGCCGGGGCGCGGCCGCCTGAGTTCTTCGCCTCGGAAATCGAACTCAGGGCCCCGGGTTTCGGCGTGTCTCTCTCCGCCGATGCCAGACGTCGGCTCGCCGACTATCTAGCCGAGGTTGATCTCTGGCGGCGGCGGACGAACCTGACGGGTCCCTTCGAATCCGGGGAGCTCGTCGTCCACGCCCTCGAATCCGCCCTCGGTCAAGGCGTAATTTCTCATGGCATACGGGTTATCGACATCGGCTCGGGGGCCGGCTTCCCCGGGATCCCCCTGGCGATCGTTCGTCCGGACCTTTCGATCACGCTCCTCGAGCCAAGAAAAAAGCGCACGGCCTTCCTGGCGCATGTCCAGCGGAAACTCCCGCTTTCCAACGTCGAGACGCTCGAAAAGCGGGCGCAGGAGCTCGGAGACTCGAACTTCGACGTGGCCACCGTTCGGGCCGTGGGAGATCTGGCCGGCACGCTCGGCGAGAGCCGATTCCTGAAGTCCGGCGGTCTCCTGGTTGCGTGGACAACGTCGCCGGCGACGCTGGGCGAGCCGCTTTCGGAGTGGTTCTCGTCAGGCTCGGCCCTTCGCGTCCCCGGCTCCCAGCGCCGGGTGATCGCCGTCTTTCAGAAGAAGCGCTGAGCGCCGGTTTCTACGTGGAAACTCGCGCGAAGGCGCCTGAATTCAAAGGCATAATCGCGCCCGGTGGGTCGAATCATCGCGATCGCGAACCAGAAAGGCGGCGTGGGCAAGACCACGACCGCGATCAATCTCGGGGCCGGACTCGCTGCCCTGGATCGGAAAGTCCTGGTCGTGGACATGGATGCCCAGGCCAATGCCACGTCGGGCCTCGGCTTTCCGAGAGGAGAAGGCGCAAACACATACGACGTTCTGCTCGGAGGGGACGCCTCCGCGGCCATTCGGCCGACCGCCTTTCCGAATCTCTCGATCCTTCCCTCCGGGCGGGATCTGGTCGGCGCGGAAGTCGAGTTGGTGAATCGGGCCGGCCGCGAAGGGCATCTGAGGACCGCGCTCGAAAGCGTCCGGGACGGCTACGAGTTCCTCTTCGTGGATTGCCCGCCGGCGCTTTCCCTCCTGACGGTCAACGCCCTGACGGCCGCCGACTCGGTCCTGGTGCCGATCCAGACGGAGTACTTCGCCCTCGAGGGATTGACCGAGCTGATGGAGACGATCAGCCGCGTCCGCATGGGCTTTAACCCTTCACTCGCGGTCGAGGGGTTTGTCTTGACGATGTACGACGACCGCACTAACCTCGGTCGCCAGGTCAGCGACGATCTCAGAAAACATTTCGGGGAAGAGGTGTACAGGACGGTGATCCCGCGTAACGTCCGGCTGGGGGAGGCTCCCTCATTCGGGAAGCCGGTCTTCGCTTACGACGTCAAGTCGCGTGGAGCCGAGGCCTACCTCTCTCTGGCGCGTGAGTTCCTGAAGCGTCGCGGAGCGGTCGCTTGAAAGGGAAGCCCGCGCTGGGACGCGGTCTTTCGGCCCTTCTCCCGGGCCGTGACGAGAGCCAGTTGCCACGTGGAAACTTCGCGCACGAGGTCGAGATCGACCGCCTGGTCCCGAGCCGTTTTCAGCCCCGGCGCGACTTTCCCGCAGCCGCCCTCGAGGAGCTCGCGGCTTCGATCCGGGAGCACGGCATCGTGCAGCCCATCGTGGTCATCTCCCGGGGAGACGGCAAGTTTGAGATCGTCGCGGGGGAGCGGCGCTGGCGCGCGGCCGCCCAGGCCGGCCTGGCGCGCGTGCCGGTTGCCGTCCGCGAAAAGCGCTCGGACAAGGAGATGCTGGAGCTTGCCCTGGTCGAGAACCTCCAGCGCGAGGACTTGAACCCGCTCGAGGAAGCCGCCGGCTACGCCCGGCTGCGGGAAGAATTCCACCTCACCCAGGACGAGATCGCCCGTCGTGTCGGCAAGGACAAGACGACCGTATCCAACACGCTGCGGCTTTTGAAGCTCCCCGCTCCGGTGCGCGACCGGATCCGGGACGGCTCGCTTTCGGCGGGCCACGCCAAGGCGATCGCTTCGCTCGCGTCGCCGGACGACCAGGAAGATCTCGCGGAAGAGGTGGTCCGCAGGGCGCTGTCTGTCCGCCAGACGGAGAAGCGGGCCGCGTCCTTCGGGAAGGAAGGCCGGATCCTCCGCGAGCGGCGCTCCGACCCCTTCACGCGGGACGCGGAGGAGAAGCTCTCGCGGCGGCTTAAGACGAAGGTGAAGATCGCGAGGCGTCGGCGCGGAGGGAGAATCGAAATCGCGTTCGGATCCGAGGAAGAATTGATACGGTTATACGACCGGCTCAGCGGCAAAGAATGAGGGCGGGACACGACCGAGGAGGAGAGCCTTCCATGAAGACGAGTGCGGACGGCGGTTCGATCAACGGCTTCATCGACAAGGGGAGCCAAGTGAGGGGAGACCTCTCCTTCGAGGACGGCTTCCGCATCGACGGCCGCTTCGAAGGAAAGATTCGGTCGGGCAGCGAGCTCGTCATCGGCGAGACCGCCGAGGTGACGGCGGACATCGACGTCGGAAGGCTCTCGGTCAACGGAAGCGTCAAGGGGAGCATCAAGGCGAGCGAGCGCGTCGAGCTTCTCGGCAAGGCGCGGGTCTTCGCGGACCTCATCACGCCGGTCCTCAAGATCGAGGAGGGTGCGATGTTCCAGGGCTCCTGCCAGATGGGCGAGGAGCCGGCCTCGAACCTGATCGAGCTCCCCTTCCCGCGGCAATCGTAACTTATTGTAAACAAAGCGGTTATCCATGGAGCGGTGCCGGCCCGAAAGTCCGGCGTTCTCCGTGCGCGACGCGTAGTCGGAGTTCTCCTGCCGCTCCTGGCGCTGGCCGGTTTTCGCAGCGACCTCTCAACGGGAAGCCCCCGGCGGAGCAGCTCGATCGCCCTGACGCCGGATGGCAGGCTGCTCGTCGTCGCGAATCCCGACTCCGGTTCCGTCTCGCTCCTCGCGCTGCCGTCGCTGGAGGTCCTCGCGGAAATCCCCGCCGGCAGGAATCCTCAGTCCGTCGCCGTCGACCAGGCCGGATCGCTCGCGTACGTCACCGCGAGAGATGACGGCGCCGTCTCGGTCATCGGCCTCGCGAGCCGGCGCAGGCTGGCGACGCTGCCGGCCGGCAACGAGCCTCGCGGCGTCGTCGTCGGCCCGGAGGGGCGCGTGTACGTGGCCGATGGCGGTTCCGGAAACATCCTCGTACTCGCGGGCCCCTCGCTCGAGACCCTCGCGAAGATCGCGACCGAGCCGCAGCCCCGGGCCCTGGCGCTCTCCGGCGACGGCAGCCTTCTCTTCGTCACGCACCTGCCGACCGGCCGCGTCACGATCATCGATACCGGCGCGCTGAAGGTCGAGAGCGTGATCGCGACGCTGCCCGACGCCAATCTCTCTCTCGGCGTCGTTTTCGACGAGGCCGGCCGGCTCGCCTACCTGCCGCAGACGCGCTCGAACGCCTCCAACCCGGCGCTTCTCTTCGACAGCACCGTCTTCCCCGTCGTCTCGGTCGTGGACGTCGCGGCGCGGGCCAACGCGCCGGCAAAGCGGATCTCCCTGGACATCGCCGACCGCCCCGTGAACACGCCGGCCGACGCGGCGCTGGGCGCGAACGGGAAGCTCTATGTCGTGAACTCCGGAAGCAACGACCTGTCGGTCGTCGAGCTGGCCACCGGCTTCGGCGTGGCGCATGTCGGGCTGGGGGAGCATCCCACCGGCCTGGCGCTCGCCCGGGACGGGAGCGCGCTCTACGTCAACAACGCGTTGAGCGGCACGGTGTCCGTCGTCGATCCCGCGAGCATGCGGATCCTCCAGGAAGTCGCGGTCACGCGAATCCCGCTGCCCCGCGACGTGCTGCGAGGCAAGATCCTCTTCCACTCCTCCGGCCGGACCGAGATGGCGAAGGACCACTGGATTTCCTGCGCCTCCTGCCACTTCGAGGGAGAGGCGGACGGCCGCACCTGGGCCTTCCCGGACGGGCCGCGAAACACGCCGAGCCTCCTGGGCGTGAAGGATACGGCGCCGTTTCACTGGGCGGGCGACCTCGACGAGCTCCAGGACGTCGAGAGCACGATCCGCCGGATCCAGGCCGGCAGCGGCCTGGCCTCGGGCGGCGACAACTGCCAGCCCGCCTGCGATCAGGCGCCGCACAACGCGGGGCGGTCGCAGGACCTCGACGATCTGGCCGCCTTCATGGCGACTCTCGAGCTTCGCGCGAGCCCGAACCTGACTGCGGAGGGAACACTGACCGCGGCCGCCGAACGCGGCCGTAAGATTTTTGAGGCCGATGCGCCCGGCTGCGCCTCCTGCCATCCCGCACCGCTCTACACCGATCGCCGCAAGCACGACGTCGGCACGGGCACGAGCCCGCTCGAGCGCAAGGGCTCGAGCTTCGACACCCCGTCGCTGCGCGGGATCTACAAGACCGCTCCGTATCTCCACGACGGAAGCGCCGCGACTCTCGCCGACGTGCTGACGACCCGGAACGCGGGCGACCGGCACGGCCGGACAGGTCAACTGAACGCGGCCGAGATCTCGGACCTGGTCGAGTACCTGGGCTCGCTACCCTTCGGCACGGCGGCGAACTGCACGACTGGCCCCAACACACTCTGTCGCGACCGCCCCGACGCTTTCCACCCGCTGCCTCGTGGTGTTCCTCCCCGAGGTCGATGAGATAATCGCACCAACGTTCGAAGCACAAATGAAACGCCTCGCTATTCAAGGACGGCGGCCTCTCTCGGGAGACGTTCGGAGGACCGGGATCCTTCGCGTCCGCTCGCTGACGCTGTTAGCGTCCCTTCACGCCGCCGCGATCGCCGCCCAGACGATTCCGGTGACCGGCGTCGTGACCAGCCCGGCCGGTCCCGTGGCGGGTGCGGTCGTGGAGTTTCGCGCCTCGAACGTCCCGACGCCCGTCACGGCGACGACAGACGCGGCCGGCAAGTTCGCCGCGGACATTCCCGCGGAGACGGTGACCGCCAACGTTCGCACGGGAACGGTGTCGGTCCATCTGGTTCCCCCGGCCGGAGCGGTTCTTTTCAGCGACGACGTGACCCTGAATACGGTCCCGGCCAACGCCTCGATCCGCCTCGAGATGGCTCCTCCCGTGACGCTGGATGTCCGCGCGCTCGCCCCCGCCGGCGGCATCGCCGCCGGCATCCAGATCGATGTCTACAGCCTCACGGCCGACCGGGCGTATCACTTCAATGCCGGACCGGCCGGCACGGCCCGATTCACCGTGTTCCCCGACCTCTATTCGGTTCACGCTCGATCCGTGGCGGCGGACCTCTATTTCGGCCGGGTCAACCTCGATGCCCGCTCGGTTTCGTCCCTATCGGTGGACGTCGCGATGAAGAAGAACGCGCCGATCCTGACGCGGACGCCGCCACGCGCATCTCTGATCTCCGTTTCGTCGCCTGCCGAAAACGGCATGGCGACGGTGAGCGGGCAGACCGGCTCCGTCGAGCCGCTGGCGAGCGTCGCCGCGATCAACCTGGACACCCATCAGGACAACATGACCGTTTCCGCGGCCGACGGGAGTTTTTCTCTTCCCCTCTTCGCGCCTCCCGGCTCGCACGTTCAGATCAAGCAGGACCCCACTGGCCGCTATCTGCCGAACATGAATCTGGCCGCCGCTGACAGTGTCGGGATCGAAGTTTCGGCGGGAACGATCCTCTCGGTGAATTCATCGGTCAACGGCGCCGCATCCTGGTCCACGACCGGTTTCGTCAATCAAGTGTCGGAACTGGATCTCCATTGGCGGGCGTTGCGCGCCGTCGGCGTCAACGACATGGGCCAGTGGACGCTGACATCCACGACGAGCCCGGCGACCCTGACGACCGGCCAGGCCGTCACGTTGAGCGGGAAACTGACGATCTACTCGAAGGACATCGACGCGAGCCTGAACCTGGGCAACGTCAGGGTCACCGGCTCCATCACGCTGGCGAGGGCCTTCGATTCGAAGGGAGCTCAGCGCGCCAAGGACGATCAGTTCGTCTCGTCGGTGACGACGCCGAGCGGCCTTCCGATCGAGCGGACCGGATTCGCGAGGAGCTTTCTCCAGCTCCAGTTCCAGTCCCTGCGATTCCTGGCGGATGGGAGGCTCGAGACCGACTGGACCGCGAGCGGGACGGTTCCGTCGGGCCTCGAGGCGGGCTACTACGTCCCCACGGCCGGCATCACGGTCCAGGGGATCGCGCAGCGCCAGCGGTATTTCGACGTCCTTCCGGCGTCCGAAGGGCACCCCTTCGGGTGGCCGCTGCCGGTCGTGAGAATCGGCGCGCCGTCCGCGCCTCGGATTGCCTGTGTCCTCGTGCTCGATGATCTCACCAACGGGCTTCGGGGATCGGTGGCGGTGGAAGACCGCGGCAAGTTCCAGGTGGCGTCGCATGTGGCCATCGCCTCCGACGTCACGGTCCTTCCGCCGACGGATCCGCGCACCGGGGAGACCGTGCGTTACCGGCTCGAGCCGTTCGCGCCGCTGATCTCGGCCTCCTTCGCCCGAATGGCCTTTCCGCCGCAGATCGCTTTCAAGTTCCCTTCGGGGTCGTTGAGCGTCCGGGTCCTTCGCCCCGACGGAACGATCGACGATCTCGGCAGCGCGCCCTTCCAGCAAGCGATGAATCGGTCCCCGCTGTCGCGCGGCGGCAACGCGCCCGCCGCGGCGACCGCGCGTGTCACCGACTACTTCCAGCTGACGACCCTCGATCCCCGCTTCGAGTACGCCTTCACCCAGTACGGCCTGCATCTGGTCCTGATGGACATGTCGATCGAGGACTTGAACGGTAACGTCTATCGCGGAGGAGGAACCTACGAGATCTGGGCGGCGCGGCCACTGGACATCGAGACCGGCGTCCTTCCGGGAACGCCGTTCGAAACGGGTAACGTCTTCTCGCCGACGCTCCTCGTCCAGCCCGGCGTCCCCGCCGATGTTCAGGTCCGCCTGCAGGTATTCCCCAACTCGGACCCGAGCAAGGCGGTCGTCCGGCAGGTCAGCGGCAGGGCGAACCGTTTCGGCGTGTTCGTTCCCTCGGGCGGGTTTCCTCCTTTCGACCAGCCGGGCGAGTATCGCGCCGACATCACCGCGCGTTACACGGACCCGGCCGGGATCGTGTGGGTGGGTACGGCGACGTGGGGCAGCGTCGTCGAGACGCGCGGCAGCTCGCTCGTGACCCACGGCCGGCGGGGCTTCGATTCCGTGAATGCGATTCAGCAGCAGTGGTTTCGAGTCCGGGATGCGCGGGCCGGCGGCGACCACGCGATGTTCCCGTTCCATCGCGGCGACGTGATGTGGATGCAGCAGGACGACCCGGCCGCCGACGCCCCGAAGATCACGGTCCAGGACCCGCAGGGGAATTTCGCGAGTCGCGTGCGCAATCGCAGCGGGGGCGGCATAATCCCGGATTCTCCGTCGCTCGAGGACCGGATCTCCGCCGGGGAGATTCCCCTCTTCTCGACCTCCTCGACCGGCGAGTCCGTTTCCCTGGCTCCCGGCGCCGCCGATCAATGGGGCTACTTCTACGCATACGCCGAACGCCCGGGAGTCCACGTGCGGGAACTCATCTCGGAGGATAAGGGGGACCACGTTTACTGGCGATTCCGCGACATGTACCACTTCCAGCTCGGCAACGGAGCCAACGGCGACCAGCCGAACGACTTCAAGTTTCAATTCGGAGGGGCGGTCTGGCGGGACAGCACCGGGTTCGCCTATTACGGCGCGTACGCTTCGCTCTTCGTACTTCTTCCATTCAACGACGCGGTCGGAGGACGGATCTTCCCCCCTTTCCAGGGCAACGGCGGCGGGCCCTCCGGCGGGCCTCTGTTAACCCTGAAGGGCAAGGCGATCGATCTCTTCATTCATCCGACGGCCGTGAGGCCGGGGACAATCCTGCAACTCGGCGAGACGGCGTCGTTTTCCGGACATTCCGCTCCAACGCTGCCGTCGAAGATCTCGGTCACGGTGACTTCACCAAGCGGGCGTACCCGCACGATCGGCGGCCAGGCGAGCAAGATCGGCTACTTCTACGATCCCGCGCAGGACTTCACCGTGGACGAAGCGGGCGTCTGGAAGGCGAAGGTGAAGGTCCTCTTCGACGGCGCGACTTCGGCCGGCCAGGTGCAGCCTCCCTATCCCACCGGCGACGTGCTCGGCTCGCGCGATGGGGAGTTCAACTTCTACGTCGTCCCGGCCAACGCGCCGCAGGTCGAGCTCTCGGCGATGCCCCAGTTCGTCCGGCCGGCCGATGGACCGGTTACCTTCAAGCTCACGCCTCCGGCGGGCCTGACCAACCTGCAGATGACCTACACGACCGTCATGCCGGGGTTCATCCTGGAAGAGGGAACGGCGAGCGCGCTGACCTATACCTACGATGCGACGAAGCTGGCGAAAGACTTCCCCAATCTCGATCTCTATGATTCGGACGGCTTCGCCGGCGTGGACACGATCACGATGTCGTTTCTCGTCAGCGGGACCGATGCGTCCGGCGCGAGGAAGCACTTCGCCCGCCAGATCGTGCTCCAGGGCGAGGAGGTTCAGGCGCTTGCCCAGCCGCCGGCCTCCGCCTGCCCGGTCGTCGGGACCCTCTGCCACACCCGTCCGGCGGCGCCCCATCCCCCTCCCCGCCGGGTCCCTCCGAGATAATCCCTGGGAAAGCCGCCCCCGGGGGCCGGCGCCAGGGGACTCGACTCGCGGCCGTAAGTGTGTTTAATATCCGCGGCTCCGGCGAAAAACTGCTTTTCCCGACCGGGCAAGCCCGGTCTTCAACGAAGATGATCAAAGCGCCCGACGTCACACTTCTCTACGTCCTCTTCGCCTTCGTGGTCACGTACTTCGTGCTCCGCCGGTTCCTCTTCCGCCCGCTCGGCGGGATCCTCGAGGCGCGGGCGACCGAAGAGGCGGCCGCGGCGAAGGTCCACGCCGAGAGCATGGAGCGGCTGGCGGCCGAGATCGCGCGCGCCGAGGCGGAGCTCGCCCACGCCAGGATCGAGTCGTTGAAGGAGCGCGAGACCCTCCGCGCGGAAGGGCGCGTCCAGCTCGACAAGAAGCTCGACCAGGCCCGCGCGAGCGCCGCCGAGATCCTCGAGAAGGCCACCCGCGAGCTCGCCGCCCAGACCGAGAGCTCCTCCAGGGATCTGCCGGGGCGCGTCCGGCAGCTCGCCAACGCCCTGGCGGAAAAAGTTCTCGGACGAAAGCTCGCCGCGTGACCGTCCTCTTCTCCCTGGTCGCCGCGCTTGGCGCCGCCGAGAACGAAGCCGAGAAGTTCCTCGGCCTTCCGCTGTGGATCTGGCAGCTCGCCAACCTCGTGGGGTTCCTCTGGGTGCTCGGCTATCTCGTCGCGCGCCCGCTGGCGCAGGCGTTCCGGCGCCGCCAGGACGCGGTCGAGGAGCGGATCGAGGAGGCGAAGAAGAAACGCGAAGAGGCCGCGCGCCTGGAAACCGAGATCCACGAGCGCATGGCCCGGCTCGACCGGGAGCTCGCGGAAGTCCGCGCCCGGGGCGTGAAGGAAGGGGAGGAGGCGAAAGTCGCGCTTCTCCAGCGCGCCGACGAAGAGGCCGGGCGCGTCCGCCGCGAAGCCGAAGAAGAGATCGCCCGAAGGCTCGCCTTCGCGACCGAGGAGCTGCGCCGCACCGCGGCCGACCTGACCGCCGCGGCGGCGATCGAAAGAGTCTCCGCCGAGATCAACGAGGACGACCGGCGGCGGCTTCTGGCCGAGTCCGTCGGCAGCCTCTCGAGGCCCTCATGAGCGCCTACGCCAGAAGCTACGCGCAGGCCTTTCTCGGGGCCTCCCCGGCGGGCTACGACGTGGATCGCTTCCTCGAGGCGGGCGGGATCCTTTCCCTCGCGATGGCCCGGGACTCGCGCCTCAAAGCGTTCTTCGCGTCGCCGGCCGTTCCCGCGCCGGCCAAGAAGAAGGCGCTCGCCGAGCTCTCCGCGAAGGCCGGTGTGGACGACTTCGGCCGGCGCCTGATGGACCTGGCGCTGGAGAGGCGGCGCATCCTCGGGCTTTCGGAGATCCTCGCGGCGATCCGGGCCGAGCACGACCGCGCGAGCGGCGTCGTCTCGGCGAGGGTGACCGTCGCGGCGCCGGTCGGCGAGGAAGACCGGAGAAAAATCGCCGACGCGCTGGGGCTGCGGTTGAATCGCAAGGTCCGGATCGAGCTCGGAGTGGACGAGAAGATCCTCGGCGGATTCGTGGCGAAGGTCGGCAGCGAGGTCTTCGACGCGTCGGTCCTCCACGCCATCGAACGGTTTCAGCGGCAGACGAAAGAGGGAGCGGGAGCTTAGACCATGCAGATCAAAGCGGACGAGATCACCGAGATTCTGAAGAGGCAGCTCGAGGGCTACGAGAAGACCATCGACGTGGCCGAGGTCGGCACCGTTCTCTCAGTCGGCGACGGGATCGCCCGCGCCTACGGCCTGGACAAGGCGATGGCCGGCGAGCTCGTGGATTTCGGGCACGACCTCTACGGCCTCGCCCTGAACCTCGAGGAGGACAACGTCGGCATCGTTCTGCTCGGCGAGTCCCAGGAGGTCAAGGAAGGCCAGGAAGTGCGGCGCACCGGCCGCATCATCCAGGTCCCCGTCGGGCCCGAGATGATCGGGCGCGTCGTGGACTCGCTGGGCCGCCCGATCGACGGCAAGGGGCCGATCAAGACCAAGGAGTACTACCCTCTCGAGCGGATCGCGCCGGGCGTCATCGACCGGCAGCCGGTCCGCGAGCCGGTGCAGACGGGGTTGAAGGCGATCGACGCGATGATCCCGATCGGCCGCGGCCAGCGCGAGCTGATCATCGGCGACCGCCAGACCGGGAAGACCGCTCTCGCGATCGACACGATCATCAACCAGAAGGGGAAGGGGCTGATCTGCGTGTACGTCGCGATCGGCCAGAAGAAGAGCACGGCCGCGCAGGTGGTCAAAACGCTCGAAGAGTACGGGGCGATGGAGCACACCATCGTCGTCTCCGCCTCCGCCTCGGACCCGGCGCCGATGCAGTACATCGCTCCCTACGCCGGATGCGCGATGGGCGAGTACTTCCTCTATAACAAGAAGCACGCGCTGACGATCTACGACGACCTCTCCAAGCACGCGGCGGCCTACCGCGAGATCTCGCTCCTGCTGCGCCGGCCGCCCGGACGCGAGGCGTACCCGGGAGACGTCTTCTACCTGCACTCGCGGCTTCTCGAGCGGGCCGCCAAGCTGTCGGACGAGAACGGCGGGGGGTCGCTGACGTCGCTCCCGATCATCGAGACGCAGGCCGGCGACGTGTCGGCCTACATCCCGACCAACGTCATCTCGATCACGGACGGCCAGATCTATCTCGAGTCCGACCTCTTCTATTCGGGCGTGCGGCCGGCGGTCAACGTCGGCCTTTCCGTCTCGCGCGTCGGCGGCAACGCTCAGATCAAGGCGATGAAGCAGGTCGCGGGGTCGCTGCGCCTGGACCTGGCTCAGTACCGCGAGCTCGCGGCGTTCGCCCAGTTCGGCTCCGATCTCGACAAGGCCACGCAGGCGCAGCTTGCCCGCGGGCAGCGGCTGACCGAGCTCCTGAAGCAGCCGCAGTTCGCGCCGGTGCACGTGGAGCTGCAGATCGCGTCGATCTTCGCCGGAACGCGCGGCCACCTGGATTCCCTCCGGGTGGAAGAGGTCCTTCCGTTCGAGGCCGGGCTTCTCGAATTCCTGCAGAGCGAGAAGAAGGAGCTCCTTTCCGCGATCGTCTCGACCGGGAAGATCGAGAAGGCCACGGAGGAGGGGCTCACGGAAGCGATCAAGGCGTTCAAGGAACGCTTCGCGAAGGAGAAGCCGGCGGCCGCCTAAGGGCCGGGAGCGGAAGGCGGAGAACGGATGGCTTCCCTCATTGATCTGAGGCGGCGGCTGCGGTCCGTGAAGAGCACGCAGCAGATCACCCGCGCGATGAAGATGGTCGCGGCGGCGAAGCTGCGGCGCGCGCAGGACCGGGCGATCGCCTCCCGCCCCTATGCGAAGGCGCTCCGCGAGGTGCTCGCTTCCGTTTCGGCGCGAGTCACCGAGGCGCGCCATCCGCTCCTCGAGTCGCGGGAAGAGCGCCGCGTCGTGCTCCTGGTGGTCGCCGGCGACAAGGGCCTCGCGGGAGCGTTCAACGCGAACATCCAGCGGGCGGCCGCCGCGCTGCTGGCCCGGAAGTCCGAGTGGCAGGAGGTCACGCTCCTGCCGATCGGAAGAAAGGCCGTGGATTACTGGAAACGGCGCGGGAGAAGGCTCGCCCCGACGACTTACGCCGGCATCTTCGCGAAAGTCGAGTTCGCGCAGGCGCGCGAGATCGCGGCGTACCTCGCCGAGGAATTCACGCAGGAGCGGATCGACGCGGTTTATGTCGTGTCGAACGAGTTCAAGTCGGTCATCGCGCAGGTCGTCCGGGTGGAGAAGATCCTGCCGATCCCGCGCGGCGAGGTCGCGACATCGGAGGCGGCGAAGGCCGGCGTCATCGAGTACATCTACGAGCCGGACCCCGCGACGATCCTCGCGGGGCTTCTCCCCCGCTTCCTCCAGTTCGCCATCTTCCGCATCCTCCTGGAATCGGCGGCGGCCGAGCACGCCGCCCGGATGACGGCGATGGAGTCGGCGACCAAGAACGCCGGTGAGCTGATCGACAGCCTGACCCTGACCTACAACCGCGCCCGCCAGGCGCGGATCACCAAGGAACTGATCGAGATCGTGTCCGGAGCCGCAGCGCTGGAATAGGGAGAACAAGAATGGCAGAGCAGAACGTTGGCCGCGTCGTCCAGGTCATTGGTCCCGTCATCGACGTGGAGTTCGCCGAGGGCAAGCTCCCGGCGATCTACAACGCGGTCGAGGTCAAGGACGACGGAAAAGCGAGCGGCGTCCCGATCGACATCATCACCGAGGTCGCGCAGCACCTGGGCGAGAACCGCGTGCGGTGCATCTCGATGAAGCCGACCGACGGAATGATCCGCGGCATGAAGGCGGTGGACCTGGGCGTCGGGATCTCGGTCCCCGTCGGCGAGCAGACGCTCGGCCGGATCTTGAACGTCGTCGGCGAGCCGGTGGACGAGAAGGGCCCGGTCAACGCGAAGGAGCGCTGGCCGATCCACCGCGAGCCGCCCAACTACGAGGACCAGTCCACGGAAGTCGAGATGTTCGAAACCGGGATCAAGGTCGTGGATCTCCTCGAGCCGTACTCCAAGGGAGGAAAGACCGGCCTCTTCGGCGGCGCGGGCGTCGGCAAGACCGTCATCGTCATGGAGCTCATCAACAACGTCGCCATGCACCACGGCGGCTATTCGGTCTTCTCCGGCGTGGGCGAGCGGACCCGCGAGGGCAATGACCTCTACCTCGAGATGAGCGAGTCCGGCGTCATCACGCCGGGCGATCCCTCCAAGTCGAAAGCCGCGCTGATCTACGGCCAGATGACGGAGCCGCCCGGCGCGCGGCTCCGGGTCGGGCTGACCGGGCTGACGGTCGCCGAGTACTTCCGCGACACGGAGGGCAAGGACGTCCTCCTCTTCATCGACAACATCTTCCGGTTCACGCAGGCCGGATCCGAAGTCTCGGCGCTTCTGGGCCGCATGCCGTCGGCCGTCGGCTACCAGCCCAACCTCGCGACGGAAATGGGGGAGCTCCAGGAGCGGATCACCTCCACCAAGAAGGGCTCGATCACCTCGGTGCAGGCGATCTACGTGCCCGCCGACGACCTGACCGACCCGGCGCCGGCGACGGCGTTCGCGCACCTGGACGCGACGACGGTTCTGTCTCGCCAGATCGTCGAGCTGGGGATCTACCCGGCGGTGGACCCGCTCGCGTCGACCTCGAAGATCCTGACCCCGCGCATCGTCGGCGAGGAGCATTACGCGGTCGCCCGCTCCGTCCAGGCGATCCTCCAGAAATACAAGGACCTCCAGGACATCATCGCGATCCTCGGGATCGACGAGCTCTCCGAGGACGACAAGCTGACGGTCGCGCGCGCCCGCAAGATCCAGAAGTTCCTCTCGCAGCCGTTCTTCGTCGCGTCGCAGTTCACAGGGCGCGAGGGGCGGTTCGTCAAGATCGCCGAGACGATCAAGGGCTTCAAGGAGATCGTGGACGGCAAGTGCGACGACATGCCCGAGCAGGCCTTCTACATGATGGGCACGATCGACGAGGCCCGCGAGGAAGCCGAGAAGATCAAGAAGGCGGCCGCGTAAGCGCGGTCCCATGGATCTCGGCATCAGCGGCCGCGCGGCGATGGTCGCGGCGGCCAGCAAGGGAATCGGCTTCGGCGTCGCGTCGGCGCTGGCGAGGGAAGGGTGCCGCGTCTCGATCTGCGGGCGCGATCCCGGCTCGCTCGAGGCGGCGCGCCGGAAACTGCTCCAGGAAGCGCCGGGCGCGGCCGTCGCGGCGGCGGTCTGCGACGTCGGCAAGCCCGAGGACCTCGAGCGCTGGCATAGCGCGACGGTCGCCAACTACGGAGGTGTGGACATCCTCGTCACGAACACGGGAGGCCCGCCGGCCGCGAAGTTCCTCGATCTTTCCGAGGAGCAGTGGCGGCGCGGGATCGAGCTGACGCTGATGAACGTCGTGCGGCTCTCGCAGCTGGTGCTGCCCGGGATGCGCGAGCGGCGGTGGGGACGGATCATTCACCTGACTTCCCTGGCCGCGAAGCTGCCGATGGCCCTGCTGACGATCTCGAGCACGCTGCGCGCCGGCCTCTCCGCGTTGACGAAAACGATGTCCAATGAGTTCTCGAAGGACGGCGTCCTGGTCAACGCGGTCCTTCCCGGCCACGTGCTGACCGACCGGCAGATCGAGTTGAACGAGATCCGGTCGAAGCAGGAGGGCGTGTCCCTCGAGGAGTACGCCGACCGGACCATCAGGACGATCCCGATGGGCCGCTATGGCGAGCCCCGCGAGATCGGCGACGTCGTTGCCTTCCTGGCGAGCGAGCGGGCAAGCTACCTGACCGGAACGAGCATCGCGGTGGACGGGGGAATCATCCCTTCCACTTTCTGAGATCGCAGGGGAGGCTGAGTCATGGCGCTGAAGCTGGTCGTCGTCACACCGGAAAGAAAGGTCGTCGAGGCGGAGACGGAAACCGTCGAGGTTCCCGGCGAGCTCGGCTACCTCGGGATTCTGCCGGGGCACGCCCCCCTGATCAGCCTGCTCAAGACCGGCGTGTTGAGGTACCGCGACAGCCGCGGGGAGAAGACGCTGGCCATCTCCGGCGGCTTCATGGAAGTCTCCAACGACGTCGTCTCGGTCCTCGCCGACCTCGCCGAAGAGCCCTCCAGCATCGACGCCTCGAAGGCCGAAAGAGACCGCGCCCGGGCGGAAGAGGAAATGAAGACCGCCTCCCGCGAGACCCTCGACGAGATCCGAACCCGCCTCGAGCTCGCCCAGGCCCGCCTCGCCGTCGCCGGCAAGTGACAGCGGGAGCGAGCAGCGCCCCCGCTGTCATCCCGGCTCGCTCGGGATGACAGGGTGGCGGACTTTCCATGCAATTGACAGCTTGACCGCAGGTCTTCCGCTTTCCTGCCGGCCGGCGTGAGAATGCCTCCGATGGCGTCTCAACCCGAGGAGCCGCGCAAGACCGCGCTCGTCCAGCTCCCCGTCGAGGAACCGGAAGAGCGGGTCTTTCTCGAAGGGCCGCGCCCGCGGCGCCGCGAGCTCTGGTCGGTCCTGGCGATCCTCTGGGAGTTCATCCGGGGATTCCGCGCGCTCCACTTCGTCGGGCCGTGCGTGACCGTTTTCGGCTCTGCCCGGTTCAAGCCGGACCATCCCTACTATGAGCTTGCCCGCGAGGCCGGCCGCCGCCTGGCGAAGATGGGCTTCACTGTCATGACCGGTGCCGGCCCCGGCATCATGGAAGCCGCCAACCGCGGCGCGAAGGAAGCCGGCGGCTACTCGGTCGGCGTCAACATCGTTCTCCCGCACGAGCAGAAGATCAACGCTTACCTCGACCGCTGGGTGACGTTCCGCCACTTCTACGTGCGCAAGGTCATGCTCGTGAAGTACTCCTACGCCTTCGTCGTCATGCCGGGAGGCCTCGGCACGATGGACGAGCTCTTCGAGGCGGCGACCCTCATCCAGACGCATAAGATCGAGAGCTTTCCCCTGGTGCTCTTCTGCAAGGACTACTGGAAGCCGCTCCTGGACCTCCTGAACGAGATGGTCGAGGTCGGCACGATCGACGCCGACGACCTGAAGCTCCTCCTCTTCACCGACTCCGTGGACGAGGCCATGGCCCACATCAACGAGCACGCGGTCGTGAAGTTCGGCCTGATCCAGCGCCGGCTCCAGCCGCGCTCGAAGGTCCTCGGCGAGAAGAACCGCGAGCCCGGGCGCTGATCAGCTGACCGCTTTTCGGAGGGCGAGGGCCGG